>QOUV01000021.1 GCA_003862155.1 Lachnospiraceae bacterium | reverse complement strand
ATACCTCTCTGTTCTATATGTTTTACCAACTATGCTGAGTCAGTAAACTTATTTTACATTGAGGTATTACTTTTTATCAACCTTCCTTTCCGGAATTCCTTATATATGTATTATACAGGAAGCTCCTTGTCTTAGTAAAAAACAAACGGCAGATTCGAACCTCGTCGTTGAGATTGAATGCTGCCGTTTCTTGATCTGTTGAGGACATTGTATGCAAAAACGAGAAATAAGTAAACTTCAGGATTTACATATCAGACATAAAAATATATAATAACTGCGTAACAACAAGGCTTTGGAGGGCAAATTTCAGATGAATATTTCACAGTATAAGCTCCTTTTAGACATAGCTGAGACGAAAAATCTGACGAAAACGGCGGAGAATTTCGGATACACCCAGCCCGGTGTCAGCCATATCATAAAGTCGATGGAAAAGGAGATCGGCTTCTCTCTTATCGTCAGGGAAAAATACGGCGTGACACTGACAAAGTCCGCTGAATCTCTTATACCTGTTATGAAAAACGTCGTGAAGGAAAACGATAAGCTTGAGCAGATGATAAGCTCCATAAATGGCTTGGAGAGTGGACTTATAACCATAGGGACATATTCGAGTATCGCGATCCATATACTTCCGCACCTTCTTAACTCCTTTAGAAGTCAGCATCCGAATCTCGACGTATCGATCAAAGAGGGCGGTGTCGACCAGATTTTGGCCGGGCTTTCGGACAGATCGATCGACATAGCGTTTTTAAGTGACGTCTCAAAGGACATCACATTTATACCATTCAGGGACGATCCGATGGTGGCGGTACTGCCTAAGGACTATCCGGTGGATGATCCTGACAAATTTGACATTCACAATTTCGATAAAGAGACCTTTATCATCTCTGCCGATGGAAATGATGCCGACATCCACAATGCCTTAAATGATTCGGGAGTATCTCCGGTGTTTAAATATACAGTCTTAGATGACAGGACTGTTATGGCCATGGTGGAAAATCACATGGGGATAAGCATTCTGTCGAAGCTTATCGTAAAGGGATTTGAGGACAGGCTTAAGATCATCCCGCTCGATCCACCGTACAGGAGGAGACTCGGAATGGGGATTCTGTCATACGATTCTCTGTCTCCGGCAGCAAAAATTTTGATTAATTTTTCAAAAAAAGTACTGCTTTCTTCCTAATAGATGGAAAAAAATAAAATAATTTTTTTATAAAAAAACTATTGACTGAAAATTTTTTATGTGGTAGGGTAGAGACCGTTAACACAAATAAATCGCTTAAGCAATTTATAAATCTGGATTATTCAGATATGCAGCTGGCAAAGGCGCTGATTCCAAAAAAGTTGGAATTGGCGCTTATTTTTTTACTACAGAGAGGTGATCAAATTGAGCGAGAAGAAAACAATGGTATCCCTCAACAATATTTACAAGCATTTCGGCGAGAACAACGTTTTGAATGGAGTAAATATAGATATCAGGAAGGGAGATGTGGTAGTCATTCTTGGTCCAAGCGGATCGGGAAAGACAACTCTTCTGAGATGTATCAATTTCCTTGAAAGAGCTGACCAGGGTACGATCACGATAGATAATTACACTGTCAGCTCAAAGGAAAAGAAACAGTCGAAGATCCTGGCACTCAGAAGAAAAACCGCGATGGTATTTCAGCAGTACAACCTGTTTAGAAACAGAACGGCTGTCGAGAATGTCATGGAGGGCCTTCGGGTTGTAAAAAAGGTGCCGAAGGCCGAGGCCAGGAAGAAGGCCGAGGCAGCTCTCGATAAGGTCGGTCTTCTCGACAAGGCCGATTTCTATCCGGCTCAGCTGTCAGGCGGACAGCAGCAGAGAATCGGGATCGCGAGAGCGCTCGTGATGGAGCCTGATCTGATCCTTTTCGATGAGCCGACATCGGCACTCGATCCGGAGCTTGTAGGCGAAGTGCTCTCGTGCATAAGAGATGTTGCAAAGACTGGCATTACGATGATAGTCGTAACCCACGAGATAGCGTTCGCCAAAGAGGCAGCTACACGAGTCATCTTCATGGAGGGCGGAGTAGTAGTAGAGGATGGCACTCCGGATCAGCTGATCAATCATCCGGAAAATGAACGCACCCAGCAGTTCCTTGCCAGAATAAATGGAGCCGCAGCAAGTGCGTAAAACAATTCACAAATTTGATATTTCTCAACAATATCACAGGAGGTGGCCTATTATGAAAAAGCATTGTTTGAAAAAATATATAATATCGTCCGTACTTACGGCAGGACTTGTAGTTTCAATGTTTACTGGATGTGGAAAGGCTTCCGGTGGCAGCGCATCAGGAAAAAGCAGCATCGCGGCAATGCAGAAAAACAGTGATGGCACATACACCGTAACTGTTGCAGTCCTCGATGGCATGGCCCCTTACACATACACTGACAAAGACGGAAAGATGCAGGGCTATGATTTCGAATGGATGAAGGCAGTTGATGAAAAGCTGAAGAAATACAAGTTTAAATACGTTTCTGTCGGCGCCGATGCAGCACCGGCAGCTATCCAGGCAGGAACCTATGCATTCTCAGCTTCAGCGCATTTCGTTACACCTGCCAGGGCACAGCAGTTCATTTTAAGCGTCCCGGAATCGTATTATCCGGTAAACCTGATCTCTAGAAAAGCTGACAGTTTCAAGAAATTTGAAGATCTCGACGGTAAGTCACTTGTCCCGAACCCACCAAATGACGGACTCTCTGTTGTATTAAAGCAGATGGCCGCCAAGTATCCGAATGTAAAATACACTCAGGATCCTACTTCTGAATATATCCCTTACGAGGATGGCTTAAAGGGCGTTATCAGCGGGAAATACGACTGCTGGTTCGGAGGAAAGGCGATGTATGACGACATCGTAAAGAATAACAAATCCGAGGCAGATGCTACGTACTGCTCAGACCCTATCACCTGTGCTCCGTGCGTGGCCGTTATAAATAAAAACCTGACAGATTTAAGAGATGCGATAAATACCGCCACCTGTGAGCTCTACAAAGACGGTACACTTCAGAAACTTTCAAAGAAGTGGTTAAACGACGATGTATTCGCCACAGCAAAGAATACGAAGACGCTGTTTGACTACAGCGGCTATTCAAAGGACAAAGCCAACTGGTATCAGAGTACTTTGAAATAAGCACTCTTATTGGGCTGAAAGGAGTTTCATATGTCAAATTTTTTAACTATCGTAAAGCGATATTTTCCTTCATTGCTCAGATCTCTGCCAACGACTTTTGAAATGCTTTTGATCTCAGTGGTAATAGCGCTGGCATTTGGACTCCTTCTGACCATGGGAAAGTTGAGCAGGAACAAGATCGTAAGAGCTGTCTGCACTGTATATATCTCATTTATGAGAGGGACGCCGATGATGGTCCAGGTGCTTCTCGTATTTATCCTGATCCCTCTGATAGCGTTCCAGAACGGCGCGAATATCGGAAGCTGGAACAATATCATCTATGCGATAATAGCGTTTACATTAAATGAAGCTGCATTCTACGCAGAGATTTTCAGAAGCGCTTACAATTCGCTGGACCGCGGACAGATAGAGGCGGCCTTAAGCCTCGGAATGAGCAGGATGCAGGTGTTTACGCGCGTCATCCTGCCACAGGGAGCCGCAAGCGCTCTTCCGAATACCACAAACATGACGATAGAGCTTATGAAAAACACCTCGATCGCTTCGGTTATCGGAATCTATGATCTCTTAGGGCAGGCGCAGCAGCTCGCCAAAAACAGTTACGGCGTCGGCCAGATCCAGCTCTACATATTTGTGGCTCTGATGTACTGGGTGATCGGTCTTATCATTCTCTCGATTTCCAATTTTGCAACGAACAGATTGAACAAGGGCAATGCTGCTTACAAGAAAGTGAGCATATTTGCCGTGAGAAGCTGAGGGCAGGAGGTGTTTAGTATGTTTCAGTGGAGCTTTTTCGTAGAATCACTTAAACCTATAATCCAGTGTATGCCTGCTACGCTTGAGCTTACCGCAGGGGCAGTGCTTCTGGCACTTGCCCTGGGAATCGCAGCGGCAATACTTGTAAGGTGCAGGTTTCATGTGGTAAATGTGATATTTACAGTGGTCAATTCATTTTTAAAGGGTATTCCGATTCTGTTATTTCTGTATCTTCTGAGCAGTTCGATGGACGGCATCATGACAAAACTCGCCGTGATCTTCAATTTCACATACAATGTCAGGCGGCCGCCGGTATTCGCATTCGCGATCCTGGCGCTGGCGCTTTCCTACATTCCATATATGTGCGATATGATCACCACCGCCTACGACACTATTCCAAAGGGACAGACGGAGGCCTGCGAGGCACTCGGATTCACTAAATGGCAGACGATGCACAGGATCATAATCCCGCAGATGATGGTGGCCGCGATCCCGAATTTCGGGAACCATTTCGTAAACCTTCTCAAAGCCACATCGCTCACCTGTATGATCACAATAATGGAGATGATGGGCGGCGCAAGAAACTTTGCGACGATGAACCAGAGATTTCTGGAGGCCTACACCGCATGTGCACTGCTTTACTGGGTGGTATTCATCGCATTTGAAAAGGTGTTCTCTATGATAGAGAAGCGTGCAGGCAGATACTTAAGTGCCGCAATCCCTGCGAAGAAGAGACATAGAAGGCTTCTTATGTCTGCTGGTCGCAAGGACGAAGAGGCAGAGGACAGAAAAGTAAATATCGCATAAAAATGATCGACGGAGGAAACAGAGATGAGTAAAAAATATATTATCACTCTTTCCCGTGAATTCGGAAGCCTTGGCAGACCGATAGCGCGAAAACTTTCGGAGTTTCTGGGGATAGATTATTACGACAGGGAGATCGTTGAGAAGACCGCCGAAAATCTCGGCCTGCCGCTCGAAGTCATAAAGAACACCGAGGAAAAAGTGCAGAGCAGATTTTTTGCTATGGGCTTTCCGCTTGGCACCGGCGCAACTGATCAGCAGGATCAGATCTTCAGCGAGCAGGCGAGGATCATTCGCGACATGACTGACAAAGGCTCATGCATTATCGTAGGACGCTGCTCCGACTATATTCTGGGTAATGAGAAGAACTGTTACAGGATCTATGTGTATTCCCCGTTAGAGGACAGATACAGAAACTGCGTCGACTATCTGCACATCGATCCGAATGAGGCCAGAAAGATGATAGCTAAGGTCGACAAGGCCAGAAAGGCGTATCATCTGCACTACGCGGGCTATCTGCCGGGAGATGAGGCCGGCCACGATCTGATGATAAACAGTTCAGTAATGGGTGTAGACGGCACAGCAAGATGCCTTGAAAAAGTCATACGTGTAAGGTTCGGCCTCGAAGACGGGACTAGAAGCTGATTTAAGGATGGGAGGAAAATGTATGTCAAAGGTACTCTATTTTAATATTGCTGATAACCTTGATTATGAGAATAAAAAGCTTTCAGAATGGGGCATTGACGATGTGGAACTGATCGAGATAAAGGACAAGGACTATAAGAAATCCTTCGGCGAATATCTCCGGGACACCGGCGCGGACGGAGTAGTGGTCGAATACGACCAGGTGACCAGAGAAGTCATCGAGATGTGTCCCAATTTAAAAATTGTCTCGCTTCAGAGCATAGGATACAACAATATCGATGTGGACGCTGCGACAGAGCACAAGATCTGCGTCTGCAATATCCCGGGCTTCTGTGCACCGGAGGTTGCCCTCCACACTGTTGCGATGACACTCGACCTGGCGCGAAAGATCACATTTTATGACAGGTCGGTCCAGAACGGAGAATGGGAACCACTCTACGGATATACTCTCCACCGGCTGACAGGGAAGGTCTTTGGCATGGTATTTTTCGGCACCATACCAAAACTCGTAGCTCCTATGATAAAGGCCATTGGAATGGACGTCTTAGTCTACGCTCCGACAAAGACAAAAGAGTATCTCGCTGAATTCGGATGCAAAAAGGCAGAGACTTTGGACGAGCTTCTGGAAAAGTCGGACTTTGTTTCGCTCCACTGCCCTCTTATAGAGGGTGTCACCTACCACCTGATGGACGATGCCGCCTTTGATAAAATGAAGCCGACAGCCTTTCTTATCAATACTTCGAGGGGTTCGGTAGTGGATGAGGCCGCACTTGTCAGGGCACTTAAACAGAAGAAGATTCAGGCCGCAGCCATCGATGTGATCGAGGACGAGATGAACGAAACGAGCGATCTGTTCGGACTCGACAACTGCATTCTGACGCCGCATGCGGCATTTATCTCCGAGGACTCCTTCTATGAGGGCCGTGAACGGGCTCTTAAAAATCTCGTGGACAGGCTTTCTGCAAAGAGGGATGGCAGGCCGGAGAGCATAGTAAATCCGGAAGTCCTCGAATAATATTTTTCCCTGTGGAACTTCTGCAAAAACTACAAAAAAGGCTTATTTTACAAGAAAAAGAGCTGTTGCAATTCTATTTCAATATGGAGCTGCAGCAGTTCTTTTTTATTTTTACTTCCGAAAAATACAAGAATTAAGTTCTCTTTAGTCGTACCATACATAGCAACAAAAGCAAATGAAAAGCAATGACAAGGGCGTCACATATCAAGGATATGTGGCGCCTTTTGTTTATGGAAAGAAAGGAGCAGCTTAATGGGCAGGATTTCACAGCATCCCATTCTTGGAGTTCAGAACGAAGAAAAGAAGATCGTCACCTTCAAATATGACGGTAAAGACATGCAGGGATATGAGGGCGAGCCTATTGCGGCAGCACTCAAAGCTAACGGAGTTATGGTTCACAGGTACACGATGAAGCAGCACAAGCCGAGAGGAATCTTCTGTGCGATCGGAAGATGTACAGATTGTGTAATGGTTGTTGATGGAGAGCCGAACGTCAGAACATGTATGACACCGCTCAAAGAGGGTATGGATGTCAGAACCCAGTATGGCGTAAGTGATAAACCATTTGACCAGCAGTAAGACCGGAGGATAAATAAATGAAGATAGAGAGATTTGATCTGATAATCGTAGGTGCCGGTCCTTCAGGACTTTCGGCAGCAATTGAAGCGGCTAAGCGTGGAATGAAGGTCGTGGTTTTCGATGAGAACGCAAGACCTGGCGGACAGCTTTTCAAGCAGATTCATAAATTTTTCGGCTCGAAGGAGCACAAGGCAAAGATCAGAGGTTTCCATATCGGCGAGCAGCTTCTTCAGGAAGCCAGGGATGCCGGCGTAAAGGTAGAGCTCAATGCGACTGTTGTAGGCCTCTATCAGGACAGAGAAGTCGTAGTCAGAATGGGCGAGGAAGTTCACCACTTCAAGGGTGATGCAGTAATCATCGCAACTGGCGCCTCAGAGAACATGGTTCTCTTCGACGGCTGGAACCTTCCGGGAGTCATGGGAGCCGGAGCTGCCCAGACACTGATGAACCTCTACGGAGTAAAGCCAGGTGAGAAAGTCCTGATGCTCGGTTCTGGAAACGTTGGACTCGTTGTTTCATTCCAGCTTCTGCAGGCAGGATGCGATGTAGTCGCACTCGTAGATGCAGCTCCGAAGATCGGTGGTTACGGAGTTCACGCAGCAAAGGTCGCACGTACCGGAGTTCCATTCTACCTCTCACATACTATCAAGAAAGTTGAAGGGACTGATCACGTCACAGGTGTTACGATCGCACAGGTCGACAATCATTTCCAGTTTATCGAGGGAACAGAAAAGCACTTCGATGTTGATACGGTCTGCGTAGCAGTCGGACTTTCACCTATGTCACAGCTCCTCAAGATGGCAGGCTGCGAGATGGAGGATAATCCGAAGAGAGGCGGTCAGGTACCTATCATCGATGATTATGGAAAGACTTCTGTTCCGGGAATTTTTTCAGCAGGTGATGTATCAGGAATCGAGGAAGCTTCATCAGCTATGATCGAAGGCAGGATGGCCGGAGTCGCAGCTGCCGAGTATCTCGGATTTATGACAGCCGATGAGAAGAAGACAGAGCTTGATAAGCTAAGCACTTCACTTGAATCTCTGCGTCAGGGTATGTTTGCTCCGAAGAACAGAGGCAAAAATATCACAGAGACAGAAGAGGGCATTCCGATTTCTACAAATCTTCTTTCGAAGGGCTTCGTAGCAGATGACGAGATTGAAAGATACCCTGGAGTTATCCACAAGGCAGGTATCCACCCTGTTATCGAGTGTACGCAGAACATCCCGTGCAACCCTTGCCAGGATGCCTGCAATCAGGGATGCATCTCTATCGGCGACAATATTACAGCACTTCCTATTTCTGTAAAAGACAGTAAATGTATCAACTGCGGAATGTGCGTTGCAAGCTGCCCGGGCCAGGCAATTTTCCTTGTGGATGAAGATACAGGCGACGGAAAAGCAAGCATTACACTTCCATACGAGTTCCTTCCTCTTCCGGAAGTCGGAGCAAAGGGCAAGGCACTAAGCAGAAAAGGCGAGCCCGTCTGCGATGCAGAGGTTGTTAAGGTCCGCTCTTCAAAGGCATTTGACAACACGAGCCTTCTTACTATAAGCGTTCCAAAGGAATACGCCATGAAGGCCAGATTTTTTAAGGCAGAATAAGTCAGGAGGTTAATATGAGTGAATTAAGTAACAGATCGAAAGATATAGGTGAATTCGTTCCGATGCCTGACGATGACATGATCGTCTGCCGCTGCGAAGAAGTTACCAAGGGCGAGATCAGAAAAGCAGTCCACGAGGGACTCTGGACGATCGCCGAGATCAGAAGATATTTGAGATGTGGAATGGGCCTCTGCCAGGGACAGACCTGTGCCAAGCTTGTAAAGGGAATTGTAGCCCGCGAGCTGAAGTGCTCACCGGCACTTCTCGAGCCGGCAACTTCGAGAGCTCCTATGAGACCTACAGAGATGCATGTATTTGCAGATGAGACGGAGGAGACAGATTTATGATGACATCAGACGTAATTATTATCGGAGCCGGTATCATAGGCAATGCATGTGCTTACTACCTGGCAAAAAAAGGCTATAAGGTAACTGTTCTTGAGAAGTCGGATATCATTGGAAACGGCGGATCGAGCCGTAACGGAGGCGGTGTCCGCCAGTCAGGCCGTGATCCGAGGGAGCTTCCTCTCGCAATGTACGGCATTGAAAATCTTTGGCCGAATCTCTCTGAGGAGCTCGGATACGATGTCGAGTACCATAAGAAGGGAAACCTTCGTCTCGGAAAGACTGAAGCTCACTTGAAGACTTTAAAAAAGCTCGCCGACAGCGCTTCTGCCTGCGGACTCGATGTCAGGATGATCGATGGCGATGAGGTCAGACAGATAAACCCTTACCTTTCAAAAGAAGTTATCGGTGCCAGCTGGTGCCCTACAGACGGCCATGCAAATCCGCTTAAGGCTACACTTGCTTACTACATGGCTGCCAGAAGACTCGGTGCCACATTTATCACAGGTGAAGATGTAAAGTGCATCAAAAAGATCCGCGGAAAGGCCAGACAGGTCATCACCCAGACTGACACCTACGAGGGAGACTATATCGTTCTTGCAGCAGGAATGGCTTCAAGAGCTATCGCCGGTACTGTCGGAATCGATATCCCTATGGTTCAGAAACTCATTGAGGCCCTCGTTACCGAGGCCGAGCCAAAGATGTTCGAGCAGATGCTCGGCACTGCAGAGGCTGATTTCTACGGTCATCAGACGGACCATGGTTCATTTGTAATCGGCGGTTCCACTGGTTTCGAGCTCTACAAGAAGGACAACGGTACTCCGATGAACTACAGTGACACCGTTCCCTGTATCTGCCGTGGTATCATCAGATACATTCCGATGCTTAAAGATGCGAAGATCGTAAGAGCTTGGGCTGGATGGTCTGACAACATGAAGGATGGTGTTCCGGTCATCGACACTGTCAGCGAAGTTCCGGGTCTTGTCCTTGCCTGCGGCTTTACCGGCCACGGTTTCGGTATCGCTCCGGGAGTTGGTACTGTTGTTTCACAGCTGATCGCTGGCGAAGAGCCGGTGTGCGATATTTCGGGGCTGAAGTATGACAGGTTCTATGCGAAGGATATAAAGACGGCGTAAGGCGAGGTGAGTGTAATAGGAGCGGGTGGCGCAGATGGCCGTCTCGCTCCTATGGATTTTTCTGTAGGTCGCGAGCCATCCATCTGCGCCGCCCGCCTCGACATTTGCACTTGAATGTAATCTACAAGGCTGCGGAGCAGCAAGTTTTCCAAACAGATAATAATATCTCAGACATCCAGCTTCGGTGGTTCGTCCAGGTGGTCGGAGACGTACTTCCCGTCTTTCTTTCTCTGTTTCACGCACTCTGTCAGAAGATATTCTATCTGGCCGTTCACAGAACGAAAATCGTCCTCCGCCCAGGCAGCAATCGCATTGTATAATTTTTCATTCAGCCTGAGTGGCACTTGCTTTTTAGCCATCTCATTGCCTCAATACAAGCTTCCGGAATTTACAACAGGCTGGGCGTCGTGGTTTCCGCAAAGGACTACGAGTAGATTTGACACCATTGCGGCTTTCCTCTCTTCGTCTAGTTCTACAACACCGTTTTCGCTAAGCCTGTCAAGTGCCATCTCTACCATGCCGACTGCTCCATCGACTATCATCTTACGCGCGTCTATGACAGCAGATGCCTGCTGGCGCTGAAGCATTACAGCAGCGATCTCCGGAGCATAGGCAAGATATGTGATCCTGGCTTCGATTATCTCAAGTCCGGCATCTTCCACCTTGCTCTGGATCATAGCACGGATCCGCTCTGCAACTACATTTGTTGACCCACGCAGACTTCCGTCGTCTGCCTGGCCGTCTCCGGTCGTGTCAATGTTCGGAGCCACATCATAGGGATAGATCTTTACTATGTCACGAACTGCTGCGTCTGCCTGAAGAGAGAGATATTCCTTGTAGTTGTCTACATTGAATACTGCTTTTGCGGTATCCTTTACTCTCCAGATCACAGCTACGGAAATCTCGATTGGATTTCCAAG
The DNA here is from genome assembly GCA_003862155.1 of Lachnospiraceae bacterium. GTDB lineage: Bacteria > Bacillota > Clostridia > Lachnospirales > Lachnospiraceae > Weimeria > Weimeria bifida. The sequence goes on along the minus strand of QOUV01000021.1, from coordinate 16,699 downwards.
AACATCATTTACCTTCTGCTTTGCGTTGCTCAGGGTCATTGCCTTAAGAGATATCTTTTTAGAAGCTGCATTCTCATTTTTCGAAGAAGCCCCTTGAGAAAAACGCTGCTTACTGTCAGAATCATCTACATCTCCGCTCTGTCCCAGATGAGTCTTTGCGGCTGGATTTACTGCCTGACAGAAGGGATTTACATAATAAAATCCCTCTCCCTTAAGGGTGCCGGCATATTTTCCGAACAGTGTCAGGACCAGAGCCTCCTTAGGCTTAAGTATCTTAAGTCCGGCAAAGGGAATCAGCCCCAGTCCCAGCCAGATCATTCCCGGAATAAATAATAAGCGATCCGGAGCATCCTCTACGCCCCTGTTTATTCCTGCAATTATCAGCAGAATGGCCAATATGTAAAGAGCTATCCATAAAATTAGAAACAGCATACCATTCTTGCGCTTAGTGATAACCTTCTCTGTCATAGTGATTCTCCTTTCCGCCCTGTAATCAGGATCAGGGCAGCACAGATATTTATTTGATATCATATTGATATCAAATAGATGAGGTTATGTCAAGTGTTTTTTTATTTTTATAGAAAGTAATTTATGCCAGCCGCCATCGCCTTTGTGGTTTTATTTGAATCCATTTACAGGCGATATGGAACTGCCTGATTTTTTGTGCTAGTATATCTGTGCTGATTCTGATAAGGAGCAAAGATGTACGATGAATAGAAGAACTGCCGGAATGCTGCTTACTGTCTCTGGTGGTGTGTGCTGGGGCCTGTCCGGGTCCATGGGGCAGTATATGTTTTCAAATCTTGGTATGGATTCGAAGTGGCTTGTCCCGATAAGACTGGGATTTGCTGGTATCCTGATGCTTATCTACTGCTTCGCAAGATACGGAAAAGAGACGCTTAAGCCCTGGACCAACCGCACGGAAGCCATTGAACTTCTGCTCTACGGGCTGCCGGGAGTTGCGCTGTGCCAGTTTACATATTTCCTTACGATACAGCTTTCCACAGCGTCGGTCGGAACGATAATGCAGGACTTATCGCCTGTTTTTATTATGGCCGCCATATGTTTGAAAAATAAAAGGAAGCCGTCCGTCAGAGAAGTCGTGGCGATTTTGCTGGCGCTCGTCGGTGTGATGCTCGTCTCCACACACGGCGATCCGTCAAATCTGTCAGCGAATTCGACGGCGCTGATCTCCGGAGTCATCTGTGCGTTCTGCGTGATGATCTACAACGTAGTTCCGGTCCACATTATAAAAAAATACCCTGTCTCAATTATGCAGGCATGGTCCTTTGCTATGGGCGGAGCACTTCTGACGCTGATATTTAGATCGTGGAGAATTTACTACGTACCGGATATCAGAGGACTTGCCGGGATCGCCTTCGTGGTTGTCATCGGAAATGTTCTGGCGTTTACGGCCTACATGAAGGGCGTTTCGTACATCGGTCCGGAAAAGGGAATCCTGTATGGGTTTGCGGAGCCGCTTACCGCCGCAGTCATCGGAGTTATATTCTTTAGAAATCCATTCACGGCAGCAGATGCCGCTGGTTTCATCTGCATTTTCACGATGCTGTTTTTGATCACGAAAGCCAGGACAAAGGCAAAAGTAAAAACAGATCAGGCATTGAAGAGAGCAGCATAGTAAAAAAGTCCCGTTGCAGTTTGTTGCAGAAGTAAAGGAGAACAATATGGCATATGAAAAGAGCGAAGGAATGCGCCTCGACAAATTCCTGAAAGTATCGAGGCTTATAAAGAGAAGAACCGTAGCAGCCGATGCAGCAGACGCCGGCAGGATCAAGGTAAATGACAAGGTCGCAAAGCCATCAACGAAGGTCTATGCGGGCGATATCATCGAGATCAGCTTCGGCAACAAGACAGTAAAGGCGAAAGTCAAGGAGATCATGAACACCACAAAAAAAGAGAATGTGGCAGACATGTTTGACTATATTTAGTAGTTGTTATCGGATGGAGAATCGGGTATAATTGAAGACGCGCAGAAAATATTCTGCGATTTTTAGACTTCAGGGTACGAGGATTTTCTATGACGACAGCACGAACAGGAAAAGTTCATACGAAGAAACGCATAAACGTAGTGAAGCTTTTCAGCCTCGTGCTTGGCGCAGCAGTGGTGATCGCACTTGGGATACAGCTTTTTTCATTATATGGAAGGTACAAGACTTACAAGCACAAGGAAGCCACAGTGAAGCAGGAGCTTCAGGCGCAGAAGGAGAAGCAGCAGAACCTGAAGGATTACGAGAAGTACACGAAGACGAAGGAATACACAGAGAGCCAGGCGAGATCGAAGCTTGGACTTCTCTATGATAATGAGACCATTTTTAAGGAAAAATAAATTGGATTTTACTGAAAAGACAGAACGCTTTATCAGAGAAAGCGGTATGTTAAGGCAGAGAGGATCCGTCACGGTGGGTATTTCCGGTGGTGCGGATTCTGTCTGTCTTTTTTTACAACTTTTTAAGCTAAAGGAGCGGCTCGGAATCGAGCTTAAAGCTGTAACGGTCGAGCACGGCATCAGGGGCGACGAGAGCGAAAGGGACGCCGTTTTTTCGAAGCAGCTGTGCGAAAAGTATGGGATAAAGTGCGGAATAGTTCATGTGGATGCGCCTGCTTACGCGAAGAAAAATGGCACGTCGCTCGAGGAGGCGGCCAGGAAGCTGCGCTACGACGCTTTTTTAAAAAATACCGCAGAGGGCGATTGCATCGCGCTTGCTCACCATATGGAAGACCAGGCCGAGACAGTTATTTTTCATATGATAAGGGGAAGCGGCGTCAGAGGGATGACTGGCATGAGGCCTGAGGCAGAACTTCAGGGCAGGCACCTGATAAGGCCGCTCCTTTTTGCGACGAAGCAGGAGATCACTGAAGAGCTTGAAAGAGCCGGCCAAAGCTGGTGCACCGATTCGACAAATTCCGATGTAAATTACGCTAGAAACCGAATCAGACAGATCATTATCCCGGAGCTTTCAAAGATCAATTCCGGCGCCGTAAGGCACATCTGTGAATCGGCCGCCGACATTGGAAAAATGTACGACGGATTCAATGAAAAAATCGACGCGTATTTAAAAGAAAATGAGACTGAAAACGGCCTTTACTGCGGGAAGCTTCAGGACGCGGACGACTATATGCGCGGTATGGTCATAATGGAGTATCTGAGGCGCCATCTCAGAAGCATCAAGGACGTTGGGAGAGGGCATATCGACGTCATCTCTTCTCTTGTTAAAAACGGAGAAAATTTCAGCTACGACCTGCCGGCCGGGGCAGCGGTACATTTTGAATATAAGATGTTAAAGACTGCTGAAAGACATGCGGACAGTGCGTTTTTTGCAGGCCTTGAAGAGCTGCGGGAGACCGGTGCGCAGAGAGTCTGTCTGGCGGATTTTACGCTCGAATTCTTAGTCAGGGACTTTGATCCGTCGGAAATCAAAGACATTCCGCAAAAAAACTATGAAAAATGGCTTGACTATGCTAAAATAAATAAGAAATTGTGTGTTCGGAACAGAAGGCCAGGGGACTGGTTTGTGATCGAGGATGGGCACAGGCAGAAGTTTAAGGAGTTCTGCGTGAACCGAAAGATTCCGGCGTCAGAGAGGAATGAAATTCCGCTTGTCGTCTCAGGAGAGCATCAGATTCTCTGGGTGGCAGGGACGGACAGGATCAGTGCCGATGCGAAGGTCACAGAGGACACGGGAAAAGTACTTGTAATAAGATATTCGACTTCAGGAGGAATTGGGTCAAATGGAAGATAAGATCAGCGTTATGCTTTCAGAGGAAGAGCTTGATAAGAGAATCCGCGAGCTCGGTGCACAGATCAGCGAAGACTACAAGGGCGAGAGCATATTTCTTGTATGTATATTAAAGGGCGCAGCTATGTTTGCCTGTGAGCTGGCGAAGAGGATCACGGTGCCGGTAGTTATGGACTTTATGGCTACATCGAGCTATGGCTCGGGCACGGTTTCGAGCGGAGATGTAAAGATCAAGAAGGACTTAGACCTTTCACCGGAGGGACAGAACGTACTTATCGTCGAAGATATCATCGACAGCGGAAACACACTGAACTTCCTCTCACATCTTTTCGCAGAGAGAAATGCGAAGAGCGTAAAGATGTGCACGATGCTCGACAAGCCGGACAGACGTGAAGTCGATGTAGCAGTGGACTATACAGGATTTACTATCCCGGATGAGTTCGTGATCGGATTTGGACTCGACTACGATCAGAGATACAGGAATCTTCCGTATATAGGAGTTGTGGAACCTGCAGATAAGCAGGAATAATAGAAAGAGGCACATTTTGGAGAGACGCAGAGGAGGTCTGAACGGACTGGGATTTTATATCCTGCTGATACTGATAGTTCTTGTGTTCTGGTTTCTTTTTACGAACAGGTCACAGCCGAACTATTCTGTGAATGAACTGAATCAGGCAATACAGAAGGGCCGTGTGTCATCTGTCAGCATCCAGCAGAACAGGGAAGTTCCGACGGGCGAAGTAGATGTTAAGCTTAAAGATGACGACACAGAGTATTTTTTCTATGTGTCTGATGTGAAGGAAGTACAGACATATCTCTCGAATAAGAATGTGTCATATACACTTCTCGATGTGCCGAAGGAGAACTGGCTTTCAGAGATCCTTCCGACTCTTATCATTGTCGGAGCGTTTTTCATACTGTTCATGGCAGTGCTCGGAGGCAGGGCACAGCAGACAGGCGGAGTCTCTTCGCAGATGAGCAATTTCGGCAAGAGCCGTGCGCGGATGACCACCAAGGAGAACATCAGGGTTCGCTTCAAGGACGTAGCAGGTCTCGATGAGGAAAAGAAGGAACTCGAGGAGACCGTTGATTTCCTGAAGTCACCAGCCAAATACACCCAGATGGGTGCCCGTATTCCGAAGGGAATTATTCTTGTCGGGCCTCCTGGAACAGGTAAGACCCTCCTCGCGAAGGCAGTCGCAGGAGAAGCCGGAGTCCCGTTTTTCTCAATCTCAGGCTCGGATTTCGTTGAGATGTTTGTAGGTGTCGGAGCAGCAAGAGTCAGGGACCTTTTCGCAGAAGCTAAGAAGAACGCACCGTGCATCGTCTTCATCGACGAGATCGATGCGGTTGCAAGACGCCGCGGAAGCGGCATGGGAGGCGGTCATGACGAGCGCGAGCAGACGCTTAACCAGATGCTCGTCGAGATGGATGGTTTCGAAGAAAACGAAGGCATCATAGTCATGGCAGCTACGAACAGAGAGGACATCTTAGATCCGGCCCTTACGAGACCGGGACGTTTCGACCGCAAGATCTACGTTGGGAGGCCGGACATCAAGGGACGAGAGGCTATTCTGCGCGTACATTCGGACAACAAGCCACTGGCTGACAATGTCGATCTTCACCACATAGCGCAGACTACTGTAGGTTTTTCAGGTGCAGATCTCGAGAACCTGATGAACGAGGCCGCTATTCACGCTGCAAAGACCAACAGAGCGTATATCACAGACGAGGATATCAGAGATTCATTTGTCAAGGTAAGCGTTGGTACAGAGAAGAAGAGCCGTGTGATCACCGAGGAAGAGAAGAAGATCACGGCTTACCACGAGTCGGGACACGCTGTCCTGATGCACTGCCTTCCGAAGTCGGACCCGGTGAACTGGATCTCAATTATTCCTACCGGACCGGCAGGCGGATACACGATGCCGCTTCTTGAAAACGACGATATGTACAATACCCGCGAGAAGATGTTTGACGACATTGTCGTGGATTTTGGTGGAAGAGTTGCCGAAGAGCTTATTTTCGACGATGTAACGACTGGCGCAAGCAACGACATTAAGAAGGCTACCCAGACGGCCCGCGATATGGTGACGATCTACGGATTTTCATCGGCTATCGGACCGATAAACTACCAGAACGGAGACCCGGATGAGATTTTCCTCGGACGGGATTTAGGTCATGCAAGGCCTTATGGAGAGGCTGTTGCCACAGACATAGATAATGAGGTCAAGAAGATCCTCGATGATGGCTATGCCAGGGCAAAGCAGATCATTACTGATCATCTCGATGTGCTCCACAAGAGTGCAGCTCTCCTGATGGAGAAGGAGAAGATCGGGAGAAAGGAGTTTGATGCTCTTTTTTCTGAGGATCCAAAGACTCAGGAAGCCGAAGAGGCTTAGGAGATAATTAATGAACAAAGAGGCGCTGTTCTCAGACGGAACAAGTGAATATACCAATCCGTGCGAACCGGATGCGTTCGACACGGTAAGACTGCGCCTTCGCACTGCCAAGGGAGATAACCTGCGGGTGAGCGTATTTGTCCTTGAAAGTGGGAAAGAGCTCACCTGCTTAAAGGAAGAGAGCACGAATGATGAGGTCTTCGAGTTCTACGACTGCGATCTCACACTCGAAGACAAGCTGGTTACTTATTACTTTAAGATCCGCTCGAATGAGGGGATGCTTTACTATGACAGGTTCGGAGTTTCCGACTCTCTAAGACCGCAGTATTTTTTCAAGATCTGTCCGGGGTTCCATACCCCCTCGTGGGCCAAGGGCGCTGTCATGTACCAGATCCTTGTAGATCGTTTCTGCAATGGAGACGAGTCGAACGACGTAGAGGAAAACGAATACCACTATATCAATACATATTCTCATCACGTGGCCGACTGGAATACTCCGCCGGCTGATTTTGATGTAGCAAATTTCTACGGCGGCGATCTCGAGGGCGTGAGACAGAAACTCTATTATCTGAAGAGCCTTGGGATAGAGGCTGTCTACTTCAATCCCCTTTTTGTATCCCCGTCAAATCACAAGTATGATATACAGGACTATGACTATATAGACCCGCACTTTGGCAAGATCGTAAAAGACGGCGGCGAGAATTTAAAGCCGGGCGACTACGATAACAAACACGCCACGAAATTTATCGAGAGGGTTACAAATAAGGAAAACCTCGAGGCTACAAACAAATTTTTCGTAGATTTCGTGGAGGAAGCGCATTCAAAGGGCATAAGGGTCATTCTGGATGGCGTTTTCAATCACTGCGGTTCATTTAACAAATGGCTCGACCGGGAGAGAATCTACGAGGGCAGAGAGGGCTACGAGCCGGGCGCATATATTTCAAAAGACAGCCCGTATCACTCATTTTTCCAGTTCTATGAGGATAAGTGGCCTTACAACAAAAGCTACGATGGCTGGTGGGGCAACGACACTCTTCCGAAGCTGAATTATGAGGGCTCAAAGGAGCTCGAGGACTATATTATAAATATCGGCCGCAAATGGGTTTCACCTCCGTATAACTGCGATGGCTGGAGACTTGATGTGGCTGCGGATCTCGGACATTCGCCGGAGTACAACCACCATTTCTGGCAGAGGTTCAGGAAGGAAGTAAAGGATGCAAATCCTGATGCTGTGATCCTTGCCGAGCACTATGGCGACGCTTCAAGCTGGCTCTCCGGGGACCAGTGGGATACTATCATGAATTACGATGCGTTCATGGAGCCGGTGTCTTTTTTCCTTACTGGAATGGAGAAGCACTCAGACCGTTTCGAGAGTGATCTCTACGGCAATGGCCGCGTCTTTGAGATTACGATGAGACACGCGATGTGCGAGTTTCTGACTCCGTCACTGTACTGTTCGATGAACCAGCTTTCGAACCACGATCACTCCAGATTTCTTACTAGGACGAATCACAAGGTTGGCCGCGTCGCTGAGCTTGGAAGTGCTGCGGCAGGAGAGAATGTAAGCATTCCCGTAATGAAACTCGCCGCGCTGATTCAGATGACCTGGCCTGGTGCCCCGACAATCTACTATGGCGATGAGGCCGGAGTAGTCGGCTTCACAGATCCGGACAGCAGAAGAACTTACCCGTGGGGTAATGCGGACTACGAACTTATTGACTATCACAGGGACCTTATCTATATGAGGAGGTTCAACGAGGCACTCAGGACTGGTGCTCTGAATTTTCTCTCGAGCGGCAGAAACTATATCTGCTATGCCCGTTTTAACGAGACGCAGAAGATAGTGATCATGATAAACTCTGGTGAGGACGATCTCGAGACAGATGTACCGGTATGGAAGGCCGAAGTGCCTTTAAACTGTCAGATGCATATGATATTTGGAACGAACAAACGGGGTTACTCCCTTATGTCGATAAAATGCGATGTTGTAAACGGCTATGTGCACGCAAAGCTATCTGGAATGTCGGGGGTGGTATTTGTCTATGAAAAATAAAAAACTGACCCTCGGCATCGTAGCGCATGTAGATGCCGGGAAGACTACGCTCTCCGAGGCGATGCTCTACGATGCAGGTGTATTAAGGACGCTCGGAAGAGTAGATAAGGGCAATACAGCGCTCGACACAGATGAGGTCGAGAAGCACAGAGGTATAACGATATATTCCAGAGAAGCCAGACTTTACTGCGGAGACGTGCTGCTTCAGTTTATCGATACACCGGGACATGTGGACTTTGGTACCGAGATGGAGAGAGTGCTGCCGGTCTTGGATGCCGCAGTCCTAGTGATAAGCGGGATTTCAGGAGTCGAGAGCCATACCAGGACTCTCTGGAAACTCCTTAGGTACTATAAGATCCCGACCTTTATTTTTGTTAATAAAATGGATACTGGCCGTGTCGACAGGCAGGAGATCTTCGACGGGCTTAAAAAAGAACTGTCTGAAAATGTCATTGACTTTTCAGGCGAAAAGAATGCTTATGAGGAAGAGCTCGCCTTTTGTGATGACGAACTCTTCTCTATTTATACTGAGAAAAATATGCTGCCGGACCAGGCGGTGAGCGCTGCCTTTGCGAAGCGCGAATTTTTCCCTGTACTGTACGGCAGCGCCCTTAAAAATACAGGCGTAAAGGAGCTGATGGAGCTTATAACCTCCATGACTGTTCCGGGCAGGACGACCGAGGACTTTGGAGCATACTGCTACAAAGTCACGAGAGAGGGAAATACGAGGCTCGTCCATCTGAAGATGACAGGAGGCTCTCTTGCTGTCAGGGAAAATATTGGTGAAGACAAAGTCACAAGGATCAGGCTTTTAAATGGTGATAAAGAGGAGAGCGTGGGTGAAATTGAGGCAGGCGACGTCGCAGCTGTCGAAGGCCTGGACCACGTCAAAGCCGGGGATGCCCTTGGCTCATGCACTAAACCAAAGCAGGCGCTCCTTGAGCCTGTCATGTCGTTTCAGGTGATACCGCCCTCGGATGTGAGTGCACAGAAGCTCTACGACGATATGAATGTATTAGGCGAAGAGGACCCGTCACTTTGCGTAGAGTGGATAGAGCAGACAAAGGAAGTCCATATAAGGCTGATGGGGCAGGTCCAGCTTTCAGTAGTAACGGAGGCTGTAAAGACCAGATTTGGCTATGTCGTAACTTTTGGCCCGGGGAAGATAATGTACAAGGAGACGGTCTCGGAGCCAGCCGAGGGCATAGGACATTTCGAGCCGTTAAGGCACTATGCTGAAGTGCGTCTTCTGCTCGAGCCGGGTGAGCCGGGAAGCGGTATTGTGGCAGAGAGTGAGTGCCCTGCAGATATCTTAGATAAAAATTATCAGCAGCAGGTGCTTTCGACCTTAAATGGCTATCACCACCGCGGAGTGCTCACTGGAAGCCCGCTTACAGATGTAAAGATAACTCTCGTCGGAGGAGCTGCATCCACAAAGCATACGATGGGAGGAGACTTCCGAAGGGCAACGATAAGAGGCGTAAGACAGGGACTTATGAAGGCAAAAAGTGTTCTTTTGGAACCATGGTACAAGGTCACACTTACGATAAGAAACGACGCGGTCGGAAAGGCCATGAACGATCTGATGCAGATGGGAGGAAGTACAGAGCCGCCGCAGGCAGTGGGCGAGGAGACTGTGCTTACAGGAGAAGTCCCGGTAAGCTCATTTATGGAGTATTCGAAGAGACTTTCAGTCTACACCAGCGGGCCTGGAGATGTCTCCATCGAGAATGCCGGCTACAGGCCGTGCCACAACGCAGAGGAGATAATAGAAGAGCGGCATTACGACCCTGAGGGCGATACGAGAAATCTTCCGTCCTCGGTCTTCTGCTTTCATGGTGCTGGTGAGAATACGCCGTGGTTTCTCGTGGATTCGATGGCGAAGAGCGAGCAAGTCTTAAAAGGCGATGACAGAGTCAACTGGAAATACACTGCAGAGGTCATAAAGCAGGCCGTTTCAGAAGTCGAAGAGCAGTATGAACAGCACGAAGAGAGGCTGTCCGGCGGAGGCGCCATGGAAAGCCACAGTACCAGAAAAGGCTCGTATCAGGGTTACAGCGGTATGAGCCCGGATCTCGAGGAGATATTTGTAAGGGAACTCGGCGAGATAAAGAGGCCTTTTTACAATAATGACTCGGTCAGGGATTACGACCGCGATGAAAATATCAGAACTGCAAAGGAAGAGTATATTGCCTCACATTCCGTGGCAGCGGAGAAGCGCCGCAACCAGAATAAAAAACACTGCTACCTTATAGTGGACGGCTACAATGTGATCCACGCATCGGCAGAGCTTTCATCACTTTTTAAAGAAAATATGGAAGCGGCCAGGACGAAGCTCGTGGACGAGGTGGAAAACTATCAGGGATTCGACGGAGCAGATACGATCGTCGTATTCGACGCCTACAAGCGAAGCGGAAGTGCGGACAGAGTTATCAAGCCCCGCAATGTGAAGGTCGTTTTCACGAAGCAGGACCAGACGGCCGATGCCTATATTGAAAAATTTACACAGGAACACAAGGACAGGGATTCTGTCAGAGTTGTGACGAGCGATGGAGCGGAGCAGACCATAGCTGCAGGCAATGGAGCCATCAGAGTTACGTCGAAGGAATTTTTACAGCAGTTAAAGGATTCACATCTATGAAGATAATGCACTGTGCAGACATCCATCTGGATTCAAAAATGGAGAGCAGGCTGACCTGCGAGCAGGCTGCAAAGAGGCGTGAAGAGATGCTTATGACTTTTCATGACAGCCTTGACTATGCGGCGGAGCAGGGTGTGCGTGCAGTCCTTATTTCGGGTGACCTCTTTGACAAGAGACATATCAGGAAAACCGTAAAGGACAAGGTCGAGCAGGAGATCGTAAGCCATAGGGAGATGGACTTTTACTATCTCAGGGGAAATCACGATATCACGGATTTTCTGGACGAGATGGATGAATTACCGGGGAATCTGCACCTTTTTTCAAAGGACAAGTGGACATCATATCCGCTTCCAGATGACAATATAGTTATCACCGGACGCGAGCTGGACGCAAAGGCCTCGCCCGATGTCATGAGCGAGCTTGTCCTCGACCAGTCGAAGGTAAATATAGTCATGCTCCACGGAATGGACAGCGAGTACCCTGTCCATGACAATTCCTATGTGATCGACCTTACGAAAATGCGCGGCAGGTACATTGACTACCTGGCACTCGGGCATATCCACAGCTACAGATGGGAGAAGCTCGACGAGAGGGGAGTTCTCTGCTATCCGGGATGCATGGAGGGCAGAGGTTTTGACGAGTGCGGCAAAAAAGGCTTCGTTGTCCTGGACATTGATAAAGACGGTGTAAAAAGCCACAAATTTATCTCGCTCGCGAGAAGGGAACTACACGAGATAAAAGTAGAGCTTGCACCTGAGGACGACCTCGATTCGATCATTTCAAAAGTTAAGGATGTTTTAAATTATTCTCCAGAGAAGGACCTGATAAGGGTTGTCCTTACCGGACGCAAGAATATGGACTTAGAGATAGACTGCGACTGGATAAAGGACAAGACTGACAGGAATTTTTTCTACTACGAAGTAAGGGATGACACGAAGACCAAGATAAACTACGAGACTTTTGCGAACGACAGGTCCTTGAAAGGTACCTTTGTAAGGACTGTACAGGGCCTTGACATGGATGAGGAGCGGAAGGCCAGGATCATTGAGATCGGTATCCGCGCGATAATGGAGGGGAGCCTGATCGAATGATACTTGAAAAATGCTACATAGCCGGATTCGGCAGACTTATTGACAAGACCTTCACATTTGGCCCTGGTCTGAATGAAATTCTCGAGGACAACGGCTGGGGAAAGACTACATTTGCGGTCTTTATTAAAGCTATGTTTTACGGGATGGAATACGCACCGCGGCGGTCGGGGCTTACGGAGAGGGAGCACTACAGGCCATGGGAGACGGCCTCATACGGAGGCACTCTCGACTTTTCAATCGGAGAGAAAAAATACCGTATCGAGCGACAGTTCGGGCACAGCAACAAGGAAGACGAGTTCGCCGTCTACGATGCCGCGACTATGCTTCCGGTGGATGATTTCTCAGAAAATATCGGTGAAGAAATATTTGAGGTCGACAGGGAATCTTTCGAGAAGAGTATTTTTGTGCCGCAGGGTTCTCTCGAAACCGAGATCACGAGCAGGCTGAACGCCAAGCTCGGCGGACTTGGCGCCGTTCAGGACGATATGAACCGTTTTGACGTCGCAGTGCAGGCCATTGACGACGCGAGAAAGAAATATACGGCTACCGGTAAAGTAAATCCCGGCAGGATAAAAGTTTTAAACGACCAGATCAAGTCCCAGAAGGAAAAGTCTGACCAGATTTCAACGCTTCAGAATGCATATGATGCGAAGTCCCAGATGCTTCTCGACAAGCGCGCAGAGCTTAGAAAACTCGAATTTAAAAAGAGCCAGATGGCTGATTCACTGGCATCGATCGCCAGGAGCGAGAAGTCGGTCGGCGCCTACCAGGCCAAAAAGGACACGCTCGACAGACAGGAGGAGATACTGAAAGGTCTCGACGACTTCTTTGCAGGTGGGCTTCCTGAAGATCGGGAGATAGATGAATGGGAAGCGCGTGAGCGTGAGATCGAGCTTGAGAAGAATCACCGCGACCTCCTCCGTGAAAAAATACCCGACAGGGACGAACGAGACTTTTTAGGCAGGCTTTTTACTGATAACCCTATCTCAAAAAATGACCTCGACAACTGGAAGCAGCAGGCCTCTGAGATCAAATCCATAAGGATGAAAGGCGAACATGTCCAGATGTCGGAGGAAGAGAAGACGCAGCTGGCCGATTTAAGGGAATTTTTCAAGGGAGGAGAACCTGCGGATGAGGAGATGCAGAAGGAGCTCTCTGATATCAGCCGCTTAAACGAGATCTCAGGACAGATCAAGAGCTTAAATGACACCTACCGCAAGAGAAAAAAGGCCGTAAAGAACACTCTGCAGCTCCATCAGATGGAAAACAGCGTGATAGGGACTGTGATCCTGGGGATTATAGCAGCGGTATTTCTTTTAGCGGGCTTTGTCTTTATAAAAATAAGTGAAGATGGTATTCTGGCTCAGGTTATAGGCTTTGGAAGCTTTGTGGCGGGTGCGGCATTCCTGATCATTTTTGTTACGCAGATATTAAGGAGACAGCACAATAAAAGCAGATATCTCTCGTCGGCTGAAGGTGAGATAGTCGAGTCGGAGAGAAATCTGGGCGAACTGAATGATGAGTACAACGCCTTAGACGCTTCTATCAACGACTTCATTAAGAAATATCCGGTAGAGGCGGAAGACCGGCAGCAGGCGATCCTCGAGATCCACAGAAAAAAGGACCGTTTCGACACTCTCTCAGCAGAGGAGCAGAAGTACAACGAGAACACTTTGGGAATGATGGAGGACCTCTCGTCACTTCAGCTGTCGCTGTTTACAGCGATGGATAAATATGCAAAGATTTTTAATATTGATCTCTATGAAGAGGACAATGTCGGGAACCTGATCAGCAAGCTCGAAGAAAAATACGACGAATACCAGGAGTATGAGAAGAATGAGCAGGAATACCAGAGGATCGTGGCATCGATTAACAGGATGACGAAGGGACTGCTCTCGGTCCTTAAGACTTTCCCGCTTAAGAGCGATATCTCCGATCTGGCAGCCTGTATCAGGGAGATCAGGGCGAACGCTCTCCTGTACGCCCAGACTCAGAAACAGGTCGATGAGATAAGGGGAGAACTCAAGTCCTTCCATGTAGAAGAACTTGCCGGCAATGGAAAGACCTTACAGGACCTGCAGTATGAGCAGAAACAGCTGGATGAGCAGATTTCGCAGCAGAAACAGTATATCGCAGACGACGCGAAGGAACTTGAGAACAGGTCGGCTGAACTTCTCGAATGTGAGGAGGCCAGAGAAAACCTTAAGGAACTCAATGCGAAAAAGTCCGACTACGAGGGAAAGGTAAAGCTTTTAGAGGATACGAAAAAGTATTTAAGCCTCGCAAAGGAAAAATTTCTTCAGGTCTACATGGAGCCTCTCAGGAACAGGCTCAATTACTACCTGAAAAGCATTTATCCGGATACGGACGAAGCGATACTGACAGATGACTTCGAACTCGATATGAATCTGTCAGTATCGGTTACGGGAAAGAGCGGCGGCGGGAAGACCAGGAGTATAGACTACCTTTCGACCGGCTATCAGGATCTTGCCTCATTCTGCTCGAGGGCAGCGCTTATAGACGTGCTTTTCAGGCGTGAGCAGCCGATGATAATCTTAGATGACCCGTTCGTAAATTTTGACGCTGAAAAAATATCCGACGCCCGTCGGATGATGCAGACACTATCGGAAAAGTACCAGATAATTTACTTCACCTGTCATGGCAGCAGGACAATGAAATAAAAGGGAGGCACTATGGCAAATATAATGGATTACCTCGACTGGAGGGCCGACGTACCTTTTTCAGTGAGCCCATATAACGAGGTCGACAACCTTATTTTTTCCACGATGGCATATATAGATTTCGACGGTGTGGTCCCGGGGTTCGAGAGGGACAGGCCGCTTTCCATCCGTGAGGTCAACGCGAGATACTGGAGAAAACACTCGCACGCGGAAATTCAGGACAGGAAGGCCTTTGTGTCGGATGCTCCTTTCATCCTTGAAAAAATGACCGGAAGCCGCAGGTACCGCAAGCTTAAAATGCTCCACTACATTAACTCTGTCAATGAGGATATGTCTCTTCAGGTTTCTGCCATTACGATTCTGCCGGGAGATGGCTCTGTATATGTAGCATACCGGGGCACAGATGATACGCTTATCGGCTGGAAGGAGGACTTCCTTTTTGCCTATAAGGACATGACGGTAGGACAGAAGGAGGCCGTGGATTATCTTGACCGGACTACAGACTGCCTTCCGGATGACATGCCCCTCTATGTCGGAGGTCATTCCAAGGGAGGCAATTTCGCAGTATTTGCGGCAGCATTCTGCAGACAGGCTGTGCGGGACAGGATAAAGACGGTCTATTCAAATGACGGTCCGGGCTTTGTGCAGGAAGTCGTAAAGACAGACGAGTACCAGTCCATTGAGCATAAAATGATAAAATATACACCGGAATTCGAGCTGATAGGAGGTCTGATGGTCGACGATTCGGAGTCTGTTATAGTAAAAAGCGACTCGACCGGGGCGTATCAGCATGACCCGTTCAGCTGGCAGGTACTCAGAGACCACTTCGTCTTAGCGGACAGCCACAGTACACAAAGCGTTGTCTTAAACGATGCCCTTGGACGCTGGGTTTCAAAGGAAACACCTGAAAAGAGGGAGGAGTTTATCAATATCCTCTTTGGCCTCTTCAAGGAAGCTGGCGTTACGAAGGCCAGCGAGCTCGGAAAGAACAGGATAAAGACGTCAATTGCCATGATGAATGCACTCAGAAAACTGCCCGCAGATGACAGGGCTACATTTCTGTCTATACTTAAGGATCTGGCGCGAAGCAGCGGCAGTGCACTCCGTGATGCGATCCTCGATGTAGAGACTAAATCGAATACATGGTAAAATATTAAAAAAGTTGTTGACAACGGTGAGATACCGTGATAGAATACTTTTTGTTCGCGCGGTGGGGCATTTACGAGAGATCAGAAGTACTCCACGGGTGATGATGGAGAGGTATCGAAGTGGCTATAACGAGGCGGTCTTGAAAACCGTTTGTCCGAAAGGGCGCGTGGGTTCGAATCCCACCCTCTCCGCTTCAGGAACCTGTCACAGCAGTGGCGGGTTTTATATTTTGCCCTTTATGGCATTTGAAGACCTATATCCGGTGGGAACTGAGTGCGGAATTCATATGAGTGCTTACAGGACATTATACCTGATAACTACACATGCGATGCTGAATCGATCAGTGTTCGGACTTCTGGAGAAGTACCCAAGCTGGCCGAAGGGACACCCCTGGAAAGGGTGCAGGTCGTTAACAGCGGCGCGAGGGTTCAAATCCCTCCTTCTCCGCTCTGACTTGTATCTGGATCAGATGCAGGCCAGTACCGCGTGGCCTTGATTCAAAAAAGAAATGAAAAAAGTCCTTGACAATCGAGACCAAACGTAGTATTATTTATAAGTCGCCCGGAAGGGCGGCAGACAGATTTCTTAAAAAGAAATCAAAAAAGTCCTTGACAAACGATGAGAGTTCTGATATAATTAATGAGCTGTCATCACAAGAGACAGTAAGAACCTTGATAACTGAACAGTGAAACAACCTTGAAAGATTTCTAAGAGAATTTAAATCATTCGAGTAAACTCGAAACCTTTTAAGAACAGTAAAGAAGAAAAGCTAAGCTTTTATCTTAGCAGTTCGGACAATTATTTTAACATGAGAGTTCGATCCTGGCTCAGGATGAACGCTGGCGGCGTGCTTAACACATGCAAGTCGAACGAGCTTTATGGCCACGATCCCTTCGGGGTGACGGCCATAAAGCGAGTGGCGGACGG
>QOUV01000003.1 GCA_003862155.1 Lachnospiraceae bacterium | reverse complement strand
CCGCACATTTGGAGCTTTATGTCAAGTGTTTTTTGTGATAATTTTGCAGAAATCTGCGCATGAAAAAAAGCCAGGAAAGCCGCAATTTACGGGCTTTCTGGCTTAGGTTGACCACGTTGGTGCCAGGCACTGTTAAGAGGGATTCATAATTCCGATAAAGTCTGTATAATGGTGTAAATTAAAAAAATAAGTTTACTTTCCCTTAAGGTGAAGCAACATTGCAAAAGCCCCATGATTAGTGTATAATATTACGTGCTGATTTTTTGGAAAGTTTTCACTTTATAGGAAGCTGTTAAGCGTGAAGAAGTGAGTTATCAATTCAAAACACTGCTTGTAGCTCATAAAACAAAGTTTTTTAAGGAGATATATAAATCTATGAAACTGGGAATCGTCGGCCTCCCAAACGTAGGCAAGAGCACACTTTTTAATTCACTGACCAGAGCCGGGGCACTTGCGGCCAATTACCCATTTGCCACGATCGACCCGAATGTCGGAGTTGTAAACGTCCCTGATGAGAGAATTGAGAAACTCACTGAGATGAACCACAGTAAGAAAACTATACCTGCGGTCATTGAATTCGTAGATATCGCTGGACTCGTAAAGGGCGCCAGCAAGGGAGAGGGCCTTGGAAACCAGTTCCTCGCAAATATCCGTGAGTGCGATGCCATTATTCACGTTGTACGCTGCTTCGAGGATTCAAATATAGTCCATGTTGATGGAAATATCGATGCGAAGAGAGATATCGAGACGATAAACTTCGAGCTGCTCTTTGCAGATATGGAAGTTCTCGACCGCCGTTATCAGAAGATCAAGAAGCAGTCGAATATGGACAAGTCTTTAAGACCGGAGGTCGCTCTTATCGAGCGGCTCAGACCATTCCTCGAGAATGGCAATATGGCAAAGGCTTTTGAGTGTGAGAATGAAGATGAGGAAGCCATTATGAAGGGCTACAACCTCCTGACCGCAAAGCCTACGATCTATGCCGCAAATGTCGCAGAGGACGACCTCGCAGACGATGGAGCATCAAATGCCCAGGTTCAGGCTGTAAGAGAGTGCGCAAAGAACGATGGCTCAGAAGTCTTCGTTGTAAGTGCTGAGATAGAGCAGGAGATTTCGGACCTCGACGATCCTGAGGAGAAGAGGGAATTCCTCGCTGACCTGGGATTAAAGGAGTCAGGACTTGACAAATTAGTTAAAGAATCCTATTCTCTACTTGGACTTATCTCATTTTTGACTACTGGAGAGGATGAGACCAGAGCCTGGACTATAAAGAAAGGCACGAAGGCTCCGCAGGCAGCAGGAAAGATCCACACAGATTTCGAGAGAGGATTTATATGCGCTGAGACCGTTTCCTATGAAGACCTAGTGAAGTGTGGTTCTGTGGCAGCAGCCAGAGAGAAGGGGCTTGTCCGTACTGAAGGAAAAGACTACGTTGTACAGGATGGAGACGTTATTCTCTTCAGATTTAACGTATGACCGTCATCATGTAGATGAGAACGAGCTGAAGACGAAGTTCGAATTGAAGACGAAGTTCGAACTGAAGACGAAGTTCGAATTGCATGCGAAGTTCTAACTGCATGCGAGGCCGTTCTTTGAGATTAATGAGAGCGAGTGAAAACGAAGCTCGAATTTAGAGAAAAGGACTTCCTTAAAAGCTTTCTTGTAACAGAAAGAAGGAGTAGAAAAATGAAGTGCCCATATTGTGGATCAGATAATAACAGAGTCATAGATTCGAGACCTGCTGATGATAATACTTCTATCAGAAGACGCCGCCACTGTGACGACTGCAACAAGCGCTTTACGACTTACGAGAAGGTGGAGACTATCCCGCTTATTGTGATAAAGAAAGACCGCGGTCGCGAGCAGTACGACAGGACAAAGATCGAGAAGGGTATCCTTGCAGCCTGCTACAAGAGACCTGTGTCAGCGATGCAGATCACGAAGATGATAAATGAGATCGAGCGGGATATTTTCTCAAGAGAGGAAAAGGAGATCGAAAGCTCACTGATCGGCGAGATCGTCATGGACAAGCTGAGAAATGTCGACCAGGTAGCTTATGTTCGTTTTGCTTCTGTTTACCGCGAGTTCAAGGATGCGAATACGTTCATGAATGAGCTGAAAAAGATGATAAACGAGAAGTAATGTGATTTGTTTTTTGAAAAAAACATTAATTTTTTCGATATCTGCCGATATAGAGAGTGAAGGAGAGAGAATTTAAGTGAGGCGATAGACATGAACATATCAGCTGTTTCAAATACATCACATATCAGGGCGCAGGAATTCAACGCCATCAGAAGACAGAAGCCGGTAGATGACGATATTGCAGCTGTTACGAACGCCTATTCGGACAACTCTAAGGTCACTGCCAGACAGAATACTGAGTCGAATGCTGCTCAGTCGAAGAAGCAGGAGGAGTCATTTGGTGCTTACGATTACGCCAAGCTCTATGACCCGAACAAGACTTTCGATTTAAGCGGACAGGATCTCTCAGACCTCGATGCAGTTGGTACTTTAGGCCAGCTCAGAAAGGACGAACTGATGGGACAGTACCAGAATCTCACGAAGCAGACCACTGCTTCTGTTCGCCCGGAAGAGAATTTCAGTCTTTAAATTCTACGATCGCCGTCTTTGACGGCGATTTTTTTGCAATTTTTTTCTCTTGCAATTAGTGATACTATAATGTAAAATATATGGGTAATTTTTGAAAAGACGCAAGGAGGTTTTTTATATGATTTCAGCCGGCGATTTTAAAAACGGCGTTACTATTGAGTACGACAACGGGGTTTACCAGATTATTGAATTCCAGCACGTTAAGCCTGGAAAGGGTGCAGCTTTCGTTCGTACCAAGCTTAAGGATATAAAGAATGGCGGAGTCATCGAGACATCGTTCCGTCCTACAGAGAAGTTCCCACAGGCTCATATCGACAGAAGAGATATGCAGTACCTTTACAATGACGGTGATCTGTACTATTTCATGGATACAGAGACATACGATCAGGTTTCTATCCCTAAGGAAGAGATCGGAGATTCTCTGAAGTTCGTCAAAGAGAACGAGATGGTTAAGATCTGCTCTCACAATGGAGACGTATTCGCCGTAGAACCTCCTCTTTTCGTTGAGCTCGAAGTCACACAGACTGAGCCTGGACTTAAGGGTAACACAGCTACTGGAGCTACGAAGCCGGCTACTGTTGAGACAGGTGCAGAGGTTCAGGTACCTCTTTTCGTAAATACAGGAGATAAGCTTCAGATCGATACCCGTACAGGAGAGTATCTGAAGAGAGTCTGAAATGGAGATCGATTAAATGCAGTATGAGAATGTTCCTCTGAAGGATCTGCTTTCAGACAGGAAAGTGTTTGGTATTTTCGACGAGGAATTTCGGAATGGAGGCTGGCTCGATGTTACAGCACTGCTTGATTCAGAGAGCCTGTTTCGTGACCTGTATCAGGACGGCACAGTCCCTGAGAGGGTTCTAGACCGGATAAGACAAAGACTGACTGATTTATAGAGATTAAAGTTGAGGGCGCTCTGGGCGCCCTTTTACTATGCTATGAGTATTTTTTCAAGAAATAGAACTAAGGAAATAACACTTAATCAGGCCATAAATATCACGAGGACGACAACGAAGACCGCCCTCGTGGATATCAGGGACAAGGAGGTATTCAAGAAAGACCATGTTCCTGATGCCATAAATATTCCGCTGAACAACATCAAGGTCGTCCACAACAGGATCCCGGATACAGATACGACTCTTTATATTTACGGCGATTATGAGACGAGGCCTAAGAAGTCGATAAAGGCTTTCAGGAACGAAGGCTACAATAACCTTGTAAGGGCTGGCTGTCTGGAAGACCATTATATAAGGGAGTACAGATAATGACTCGTACACCAAGAGAATGGAAAGATTTTTATCTAAGTAGTTCTTTTTCATCAAAATACGATTATGATGGACAGCTCGGTGCTTTCGCGGATGAGCGCGGTACGACGTTTACTGTCTGGAGCCCGTGCGCTGTGAATGTTTCGCTGAGATTCTTTTCACATGGTTCGCAGGAAGAGGATGGCACAGATATCGATGTCCCGGTCATGGTCTATCGTATGCAGCCCGGGAAGAACGGCGTCTTTACCCTTCACACGAGAAAGAACCTGTCCGGCACTTACTATGACTTTGAGATCGAACACGAAGACAAGACAGTGACCACGCCTGACCCGTACGCTAAGGCCTGCGGTTCGAACGGAATGCGAAGCATGGTTATCGACCTTCGCACGACTGACCCTGAGGGCTGGGAAGCGGACAAACCTCCTGCAAAGACAGACGAGACTGTCATCAGCGAAGTTCATGTCAAGGATTTTTCGTGGGATAAGTCCGGAGGATTCCCGGATGATGTAAGAGGCAGATACCTCGCTTTTACGAAAAATAAGACGTATCTTAACGGAGATGACAAGTCTTTTCGGACCGGGCTTTCATATTTGAAGAATCTGGGAGTCACACATATCCAGCTGATGCCTGTTTTTGATTACGGAAGCGTGAATGAGGCTGATTCGTTCGCATTTGACCTCAAAGGCTCGAAGAACGGAGAACCTTTTAACTGGGGCTATGACCCGGTGAATTACAACTGCCCTGAGGGAAGCTATTCGAGCGACCCGTACGAGGGCGATGTCAGGATAAGAGAACTGAAGAGCGCGATTATGGCCATTCACAAGGCTGGTTTCCGTGTCATAATGGATGTCGTCTACAATCACACATACAGTCTCGAGGATTCTTCATTCCAGAAGACCGTACCGTGGTATTATTATCGCATTGACAAGGACGGAAAGCCTGCGAACGGCTCGGGCTGCGGAAATGATTTCGCATCGGAGATGTATATGGCACATCGTTTCATAAAGGATTCAGTGCTCTACTGGGCCAGCGAATACCATATGGACGGATTCAGATTTGATCTGATGGGACTTCTCGATACGGATCTTATGAACGATATCCAGGCTTCTCTCGACGAGATATACGGCAGTGGCGAGAAGCTTGTCTACGGCGAGCCGTGGGGAGCTGACAACTCCAGTCTCGAGGGAAAGGCTCACCCATCAGACAAGGCTCATTTTAAAGAGCTTGATCCTGAGATCGGTATGTTTAACGACTGTATCAGGGATTCGGTAAAGGGTTCTGTCTTTGAAAAGCATGAGCCGGGTTTTGCCGATGGTGATAAGGATGCTTCTAAGCTTGTGAAGGGTATCCTCTCTACAATTGGCGGGAAAGATTTTCCGGTCCAGAATCCGGGACAGAGCATTACATATGTCTCCTGCCATGACAATCTGACACTTTGGGACAAGCTCTCGGAAGTGAACTGGCTTAAGCCGACCGGGGATCCGGAGAAGAAGAGGCTTGCCCAGAACAGGCTCTGCGCCGCAATTTATCTGATGAGTCCGGGCAGGGTATTTTTCCTGTCGGGCGAAGAAGGCGCGAGATCGAAGAACGGTGATGAAAATTCGTACAACGCTTCGATCGAGGAGAATGCCATCAAGTGGGACGAGCTCTACAGGCACTCGGACCTTATAGAATATTACAAGGGACTTATAGGATTAAGGCGGTCCCTGCCGCTCCTTAACAGAAAAGATGCTGCGTTAGCAGAGGATTTCAGAGTCACAGGCGGATCTTGTGATTCGCTTCCGGATGGCCTCGTGCTCGTTCAGGGCGGAGACGAAAGCGGAGAGATCCTTATGATCTTCAATGGCTCGAATCTTTCGCAGCTTATGGCTCTGCCATCGGGAAAGTGGCAGCTCTGTGTCGATGGAGACAGATCGGACTACTGGACAGAGGACGAGCCGGTTTTAGCTGATGAAAAAATCGAATCGGAGCCGATGACGGCGATGATTTTTAAGAAGATAACCGAGGAGGCAAATTTTGGCAGACAAGAAGAATAAAAACATTATCCTGACCGGGGACAGACCTACGGGAAAGCTGCATTTAGGCCACTATGTGGGATCACTTCGCAGAAGAGTCGAGCTGCAGAACAGCGGCAAATTTGACGAGATAAATATTCTCGTAGCTGATGACCAGGCACTTACGGATAATGCTGACAACCCTCAGAAGATCCGTGACAACATGATAGAGGTCGCTTTAGACTATCTTTCGGTAGGCATTGATCCGGATAAGACGAATATCTGCGTACAGTCGCAGATCCCGGCTCTTCACGCCATGACTTTCTACTATATGAACATGGTAACCACTGAGCGCCTTTCGAGAAATCCTACTATAAAGAACGAAATCCATCTCCGTGGTTTCGATAAAGCCGGAAGCGATGGACTTCCTGCGGGATTTTTCACATATCCCGTTTCACAGACTGCCGATATCACTGCTTTCAAGGCCAACTGCGTTCCGGCGGGCGAAGATCAGGAGCCTATGCTTGAGCAGGCCAGAGAGATCGTAAGAAGATTTAATATGACCTACGGCGAAGTTCTTGTAGAGCCTAAGATAATGCTTCCGGATTCAAAGGCGGCTCTTAGACTTCCTGGAATCGATGGCAAAGAGAAGATGAGCAAGTCGCTTGGAAATGCTATCTTCTTATCAGATGATGCTGCAACTCTTAAAAAGAAAGTCATGAGCATGTACACAGACCCGGCTCACCTCAATATCGCCGATCCAGGTCATGTCGAGGGCAACTGCGTATTTACTTATCTCGATGCGTTCAGCACCGATCAGGACTTCGAGGGCACAGACTACGCGAACCTCGATGAGATGAAGGAACACTACAGGAAGGGTGGACTTGGCGACGTCAAGTGCAAGAAGCTTCTGATCAAGGTTTTAAACCGTATACTAGACCCGATCCGCGAGAGCAGACACGAATGGGAGAAGAAAATCCCGGACGTTTATGATATACTTAAGGCAGGCACAGCTCACGCGGTTGCAGAGACAAACGAGACGCTGCACGAGATGCAGAAAGTCATGAGGATAAACTATTTTGACGACGACTCTGTTATCAAAGAGTGGCAGGATTGGATTGAGAGGTAAGAATGGCATTAAAGAAAAAGCCGGTCAACGGAATGAAAGATATTCTCCCTCGTGAGATGGAGATCAGGGACTATGTGACCGGTATCATCAAGGATACATACAGAAGCTTTGGATTTACTCCTATCGAGACGCCGTGCATGGAGGACATCAGGAACCTGACAAGCAACCAGGGCGGCGAGAACGAGAAGCTTATTTTTAAAGTGTTAAAGCGCGGTGAAAAGCTTCACCTCGAGGACGCGAAGAATGATCTCGATGTCTCAGACTTAGGACTCCGCTATGATCTGACGCTTCCACTCTCGAGATTCTACGCAAACAACGAGAACGACCTCCCGCAGCCTTTCAAGGCACTTCAGATCGGAAACGTCTGGAGAGCGGACAGGCCGCAGAGAGGCAGATACAGACAGTTCACACAATGCGATATCGATATTCTGGGAGAGCCTTCTGATCTGGCTGAGATCGAACTTATCCTCGCGACTACGACCTGCCTTGACCGAATCGGTTTCAAGGGTTTTGAGATCAGGATCAACGAGAGAAGAATCTTAAAGGCCATGGCTGATTACTGCGGCTTTGATGAGGACAGATACGACGAGCTCTTCATCACTCTCGACAAGATGGACAAGATCGGAATGGACGGCGTAAAGGATGAGCTTATCGAAGAGGGCTTTGATGCTGCCTCTGTTGAAAAATATCTCAATATTTTTAACGAGCTTCAGGGAAAAACTGAGGTAAAGGATGGAATTGATACATTGGTGTCTATCCTTGGCAACAAGCTCGACCCATCGGTAGCATCCAATATGAAAGAAATCGCAGAGAACGTAAATACCTGCAAGACCGCTGATTTCAAGCTGGTATTCGATCCGACACTGGTTCGTGGCATGGGCTATTACACCGGCACTATTTTTGAGATAGCTATCCCTGAGTTCGGCGGAAGCTGCGGTGGCGGCGGCAGATACGATCACATGGTCGGCCGCTTTGCGGGGCACGATGTACCGGCCTGCGGTTTCTCAATCGGATTTGAGCGTATTATTATGCTTCTCTTAGAGCACGATTTCGAGGTTCCGACAAAGAAGACGAAGACAGCCTTCCTTATCGACAGAAAGCTCGACAGTTCAAAGCTCCCGGCAGTTTTTAAAGAGGCAAACGAGCTTCGTGCGAAGGGCGATGTCGTCCTTATTGAGAAGATGAAGAAGAACAAAAAATTCCAGAAGCAGGGCCTTATAGACTCTGGCTATACTGAGATAAAGGAGTTTTACAATGACACAATCGAGAACTAATACCTGCGGAGAGCTGCGCATCGGAGATGTCGGCAAAAAGGTCACGCTCTGCGGCTGGCTCGAAAATGACAGGGAAGTCGGAGCTGGACTTTCTTTCATCGTTTTGAGAGATTTTTACGGTGTGACACAGATCACTGCAGACACAGAGGAGATGGTAAATACATTCAAGGCCATCACAAAGGAGTCTACTGTTCAGGTCACAGGAACCGTTCGCGAGAGATCTTCAAAGAACCCGAAGCTTCCTACAGGAGAGATAGAAGTAGTACCTGAGTCTGTCAAGGTTCTTGGAAAATGTTCCCACGATTCACTCCCGTTCGAGATAAACCACAGCCGTGAGGCTGATGAGAGCGTAAGGCTTAAATACAGATACTTAGACCTCAGAAATCCTGAGGTGAAGAACAACATTATTTTAAGAAGCCAGGTTATCAGGGCTCTGCGTGAGGCTATGTACGATCACGGATTTATGGAGGTTACGACTCCGATCCTTACAGCCTCATCACCTGAGGGCGCGAGAGACTATCTCGTACCAGCCAGAAAGCATCCGGGCGAGTTCTACGCTCTTCCACAGGCTCCGCAGCAGTTCAAGCAGCTCCTTATGGTGAGCGGATTCGACAGATATTTCCAGATCGCTCCATGCTTCAGAGATGAGGACGCCAGAGGAGACAGATCGCCGGGCGAGTTCTATCAGCTCGATATGGAGATGGCATTCGCCACCCAGGAGGATGTGTTCGCGGTTTGCGAGGATGTTCTTCCGCCTATCTTTGAGAAATTTGGCTCCTACAGCCGTTCGACAAAAGCTCCGTTTGTACGTATACCTTATCTTACAGCTCTTGAAAAATATGGCACAGACAAGCCGGACCTTCGTATTGACCTCTCTGCTGCTGACGTAACAGAGCTTATGAAAGGCCTCGGATTCGGACCATTTGACGCAGAGGGTGTTTCTGTAAAGGCCTGCGTGATCTCGGATTTCCACGAGAGCAGAAAATTTATCGACAAAGGCTGCTGCGATGTAGAAGTGATAAGCGGCGCCAAGCCTTACTGGTTCAGAGTCGATGAGAATGGCGAGATCGCCGGCGGCATCGCCAAGTTTGTAAAGCCACAGGCTGACAGGATAAAGGAGGCTTTGGGACTTAAAGAGAACACGCTCGTTGTTCTCTCCTCTGGAAAGCTTTCACAGGCCCAGAAGACTATGGGCTCAGTTATAAAGACATTTGGTGAGAGAGTTCCGGGACATATGGACAAAGAACAGTACCAGTTCTTATGGATCGTAGACTTCCCGATGTATGAGATCGGCGAGGAGTCAGGCGAGCTTGAGTTCTGCCACAATCCGTTCTCAATGCCGAAGGGCGGCCTTGAGACACTTGAGAAGGCGGAGAGAGGCGAGATCGATCCTCTTACGATAATGGCAGATCAGTACGATCTCGTCGTAAACGGCGTCGAGCTCTCATCTGGAGCTGTCAGAAACCACGATCCTGAGATCATGGTCAAGGCTTTCGAACTCGTAAGACTTACCGAGGACGATGTGAAGCAGAAGTTCCCGGCACTTTACAATGCGTTCAGCTACGGAGCACCTCCTCATGCGGGAATCGCTCCTGGAATCGACCGTATGGTAATGCTTCTTGCAGCCGAGGACTCTATAAGGGAGATTATACCGTTCCCTATGAACAAAAATGCCGCAGATCTTATGATGGGTGCTCCGGGCAAAGTCACGGACAAACAGCTTGAGGAGCTTCATATAAAGGTTACAGAGTAAGAACCTTACAGTGTCCATTTTTGTGAGGTGGAAGGAGAAACGATTACATGGAGGGAGAATTTCATTTTAACAAACAGGAAAAGAAGTACCTGTCAGCGTTCCCAGGGATGCTGGTTATTTTTCAGGTACTTGACGGTATGGACAGAGTCATTCTGGCAAGTGACAACATGCTCGATTCCATGAACCTGACATATGATGAGCTTGCCACTTATTTCATCAATGGATTCAAACCGCTGATCAGGTACACGCCGCTTAAAGGCGAGACTCAGTATTTTGCCGGAAAATCTGTGACACAGAAGAGAAAGCGTGCAGTACTCCGCTATGTGACGTATGCCGACGTGACGAATATCTACAACAAGCTTCATAAATTGGAAGAAGATTCGTCGGGTCAGGACTTTGTCTATAAGCAGATCTTAGATGCTATACCGACAGGCATTTTCTGGAAGGACATTGATCGTAAATTTCTCGGGGCAAACAAGGCGTTTCTCGACGCCTATGGCTTTAGTTCAGAGGATGCGATCATCGGAAAGACCGATGAGGATATGGGATGGCATCCGGAACCTGAACATTTCAAAAAGGTAGAAGAGGAAGTGCTTTCGGAGAAAAAGACAAAGACAGCCCGCACCAAGAACCTGATCCAGGGCAGGGAGAGAGACATAGTCGCCCTTAAGTCTCCTTTATATGACAAGGATGGAAATGTAAGCGGCATTGTGGGATCTTTTATCGATGTGACTGAGGTTGAAGACGAGGATTAAAAAAAGGCACCGGGGTTCCGGTGCCTTTACTAGTGCGTTTTTTGGCAAAAAAAAGGAAGCATCCCGGGGGAGGATGCTTTCAAAAAGGGGGGTTATAAAAATATAAAAGGGGAAATGATTTAAGGAATCTTTGAAGGGGTTCATTCCTTAAGTCTCTTATAGTATAATCCGGAGAAGCCTTTTTTGCAATAGTCAATCCAACAAATTTCACAAAAATGACGACTGATTTTTGTGCAACTTTACCAAAACAAGTGAACCCAATATAAAAAACGATGATTTTTTGGCAGTAGTTTGCTAAAATACCTGTATGGAAAATTTAAAAACTCAGCTCGACAATCTGAAAAATAACACTGATCTGCGCCAGACACTTTCGACCATTAGAAAGACATTGAAGGAAGACGCGGGCGTAAAGAAAACTATATTAAATGACAGGGAAGCTCTTGAAGCGATACTGGGGTGCCTTAAAGCGGACGACGCCAAGTCCCGCAAATCGGCGGCACTTCTTCTGGGAGAACTCTCCCTGGCCTCGGATGACGCCGCAAGGGCGGCGCTAATCGATGCATACCGGAGTGAGACGACACTTTTTGTAAGAGAGAGCTACCTGAAAGCTCTTGCAGTGGGCGGCGGGAAGGAAAAGCTCTCCGAAGACGAGATTGAAGCGCTGCGGGAGCGCCTCAGGGAGATAGACTCAGGCAGGTTTGAAGAATCCGATATGAAGCATATCTTAGCTGAGAGGAAAGCGATTGCAGCGCTGCTTCCGAACCAGTCCAGGAAGAGAGCTTTATTTTCTGTGCCAAAGGACTCGATGGTCCTGATGGTGCCGCAGAGGCGTTTCTATGAGACTTTAAAAAAGGCACTGAATGAACGCGGAATCGAAAAAGGGTTTTCTCCGCTGGGAGTTCTGCTATATCCAAATGATATAGCAGGTGTCAGGGATCTTCGCATTTATGACCACCTTGAATATATCATCCCCGGTGCTTTTACACTTGAACCTGAAAAAACAGGTCAGGAAATCCGTCATTCGGCTATTGCATCATTTTTAGAAAAAGTTTATAATGGAAACGTTTCCGTCAGAGTGCGTATCCATGAGACTGGAGACAGGGCCGAAAAGCAGGTGAAGCGATTCACAGGAGAGCTTTTAAGGTCATCTGGCGGGAAGTTCTTGAATGAACCCCCTTATGATACGGAACTTCATTTTTACAGGAAGAAGTCAGGCGGTTATATGCTCTTTATGCGGCCGCTTGATGCGGATCAGAGGTTTGTCTATTGCAGAAACCGGTTGTCCACATCGATGCAGCCTGTAAAGGCGGCACTTATGGCCTACATGTTAGATGACTGCCTGAGTTCCTACGCGAGAGTATGCGATCTCTTTGCGGGGAACGGAACCCTTCTGCTTGAGCGGGACGAGCTGCTTCGGACAAAGGTGATGTTTGCGCTCGATACGAATGCGGATGCGATCGAAGCGGGCAGAGAGAACGCCTCACTCAAGGGCAGAAAAGTAAACTTCGTCCACAGATCGGCTTTTACCTTTGAAACAGAGGAGCCTTTCGACGAGATAATCTCGGAGCTTCCTGACCTCTTTGAAAAAGAAGAGTCAGACAGGCAGGAGTTTTTCGAGAAGCTCGCGAAAGAGAGTGTGAAGATTTTAAGAGATGGCGGAAAGGCCTTTTATCTGACTTCCGAGGGAAATGAGATAAAAGCCATGGCCAGGAGATCGAAAAACATCGAATTTATTGACGAGATGCCGTTTGATGAGAGACGCAGCATTTTTATATTGAAAGTAGAAAAGTAAAGAACACAATGTCAGATATAATAAGTGATTTAACAGACACACTGAGAGAATTCTTAGAGATCGAGCAGATTTCAGCCTGTATTTTACAACGCGGCAGTAAGAACGTTTTTGAATATTTTACTGACCCGGATCAGGAGAAATATTTGAGATCGCAGATTTCTGCAGACGAGCTCAGAAATGCAGCGTCTTCATTTGCCGATTACGATGTCGCAGATGTAAGCGATATCCAGATCGGCGAGAACGGGAAGATCAGGGGACTTGCCATCCGCAATCCGGATGGAAAAGTGAGATTTGTGATCTTCCTTTTTACAGATGGCACTGATGATACGCAGTTCGACAGGATTACGAAAGTCTTATCGGAGAGTCTCACCACATACTGCAATCTGAAAGAAGAACTCTCACAAAGGACTGACGACATCAGGAAAAATCGCGATGACATTTCAAGGCTCGAGAGATCGAGACGGATGTTTAAGTCCCTTTCCAAGCTGACAGAGGATATAAATTTCAAGGTAAGCTTTGACAGGGCGGCTGACGATATCATAAAGCAGTCGATGCTGTGCGTAGATCCGGATGTCTCACTTATCGTAAAGGAAGATAGTGGAGTGGCGCAGATCATAAAGCAATCCGGGAGTGCCGGAACGGCTTCACTTGGATCGCTTAATGGTATGCCTGTATCTGATATTCCGTTCATGGATGGAAAGACCTATACCATCTCCTCAGATTCCATTATTTCAAATGAATTTAAGCAGTTCTTTGTGAAGTGCGGGATAAGTGCCGGCATTTTCGTGTCCATTGGAAGTACTGAAGACGGACTCTACCTTTGCTTCCTGAAGACAGATTCTGAAAAGACCTGGCAGAGCGACGAGATCAGTTTTGTGCGCCAGGCGGGAGAAATCCTCCGGACGAAAGTTGAGTTCGCCGGACTTTCGAATGCTGTAGCAGAAGCAGATGATTTTATAAGGACGGTATTTGACAATTCTTCTTCGGCGGTGGCTGTTTTTGATGCGTCGACCAAGGAAGATCTGTATATGAACGAGGCTGCAAAAAAGCTTTTTGAAGACTCATTAAACGACGAGCTTTTCAGAAGGCAGTTCCTTATCCCCGGACCTTCTGAGGACCAGGATAAAATGACAGGAGAGTTCGCGGCTTCAGGCACCGGAGATATTTACCAGGTAAATATGACGAGAGCCAGCCAGCGCGGCGGTCTTAAAGTCTTAGTCTTTGCGATCTCAGACATCACGAAACAGAAGCAGTATCAGAAGAAACTCACAGAGTCGGCCGATATCGACGATCTGACCGGGCTTTACAACAGGCACCGTTTTCACGCTGATTTTGAGACATGCATAAATGACGCAAAGCGCGGACAGGGGATGGGGTCTCTGATACTTTTAGACCTCGACGATTTCAATGAGCTGAATGACGGACTTGGCCATGTCCTTGCAGACAAATTCCTGAAAAAGACGGCCTGGTCTATCCAGCAGATCGTAAGAAAAGAGGCCCAGTGCTACCGTGTTGGTGGAGACGAGTTCGCGATCCTTATTCCTTCTTCAGATATCGAAGAGATGAAAAAGCTGATGCAGAAGATCCAGAGCCGTTTCGAAAAGCCGTTTTCACTGGACGGAAACGACTACTACTGTACAGCTGGAATGGGCGCCGTAAATTTCCCTCAGGATGGTGACGAGGAGGATGGTCTGCTCTCGAAGGCGGATTTTGCCCTGCACGAAGCCAAGGCCAAGGGCAAGAATAAGTCGGATATTTTTGCGGATGTAGAGATAAAAATGCCGCCAGACAGGCTTAATGTCGAGAAGGCACTGCGCGAGGCTGTGGCAGACGACTGCAGGGAATTTCTCGTGTACTATCAGCCTGTTGTCGATATCACAAACGGAGAGAGCAGATGCTGCGGCGCGGAGGCACTGGTGCGCTGGGATTCTCACAAGCTCGGCTTTATGCCTCCATCAAAATTTATCCCGATGGCGGAGTATTTAGGGCTTATTATCCCGATCGGAGAACACGTGCTGATCGAGGCCTGCAGGACCTGCCACCACTGGAACGAGTTTGGACACCCGGAGTACAAGGTAAATGTCAACCTCTCAGTCCTCCAGCTGCTCCAGAACGATGTTGTGCATACGATAGCGAATGCTCTTAAAGTGTCAGGCATAGAACCGGACAATCTTGTCCTCGAAGTTACCGAGGGGATGGCTATAAATGACATGGACAAGATAAAAAGAGTCCTGGAGGATATCCATGAGCTCGGAGTCAGGTTCGCGCTCGACGATTTTGGAACAGGCTACTCGTCGCTTTCACACATGAAGCAGCTTCCGCTTGACGAGTTAAAGATCGACAAGTGCTTTATAGACGATATCGATTCTGACAGCTACTCGGATGCCTTCGTGCGCTCGGTCTCACAGCTGGCTGATGCCGTCGACTTGAACGTAGTAGTCGAGGGAGTCGAGCGTGAGAAGCAGCAGGACGTCCTTAAGAATATGGATGTCGATATGATCCAGGGATTCCTCTATGACAAGCCGCTGCCGAAGGATCAGTTTGAGAAGCGCTGGCTGTAATAGTCCAAAAATAAGGATTTTTTGAAAAAATATAAAAAAATGAAAAAAAGGCTTGACATTCGACAGGGCTTTTGATATTATAATGAAGTCGCCGCGAGAGAGATCAAAACGGAGACAGAATTTAATAGCTGCGGAAGTGTCGGAACTGGCAGACGAGCAAGACTAAGGATCTTGTGATAGCAATATCGTGAGGGTTCAAGTCCCTTCTTCCGCATAGATTTTTGAGACATCCGGTGCCGAAAGGCGCCGGATGTTTTTTATATGATCTGGCATCGGAGGCGTGTGCATGAGGTAGTTACTTAAGAAAAAATGCTTGACATGTTTTCATAAAAAGAGTAATATATGATGTATCCGTGTGAACGGAGCAGAAGCAGGAATGGCGGAATTGGCAGACGCGCAAGCTTCAGGTGCTTGTGATAGCAATATCATGAGGGTTCAAGTCCCTTTTCCTGCATTATTTTTTAAGGAAAGGAGCGGTTATTTTCAGATAATCCGCTCCTTTGTTGTCTTATTTTCTTTGAAGGTGGCTTTTTGGACAACGAAAGGGGATATGCTTATGCTGATCAGAGAGAGGCTGGAGCAGATGGAGAAAGAGGAGCTTTCTCCGTATGCGACTCTGGACACCGAATCCAGGGGCAGGGACAGAGAGGAGAAGCAGTGCGACATCAGGCCTCTGTTTCAGAGAGACAGGGACAGGATACTTCACAGTAAGTCATTTCGGAGGCTGATGAACAAGACTCAGGTCTTTTTGTATCCGATGGGTGACCATTACAGGACCCGCATGTCTCATACGCTCGAGGTTGCGCAGAATGCCAGGACCATAGGAAAGGCCCTGAGACTTAACGAATCGCTTATAGAGGCCATAGCACTGGGCCATGACTTAGGGCATACGCCTTTTGGACATGCGGGGGAAGCTGTCCTTGATTCAGTGGCGAAGGACGGGTTTTCACATTCTGAGCAGTCAGTTCGCATCGTCGAGAAACTCGAGAAGGACGGACAGGGCCTAAATCTTACCTGGGAGGTCCGTGACGGCATCAGGAACCACCAGACGGAAGGCCATCCTCATACGCCGGAAGGGGCAGTTGTACGAATTTCTGATAAAATTGCGTATATCTACGCAGATGTAGACGATGCGATAAGGGGCGAGATCATTACTGAGGAGGAGATCCCGAAAGAGATCAGGAACACTCTCGGCATGAATGCCAAGGAGAGACTTAACACTATGATCCACGATGTGGTCATGACGAGCATAGATTCCCCGGATATCAGGATGTCGGATGAGATCCGCGAGGCATCGCACGACTTAAGGGCATTTTTGTTCAGGAATGTCTACAAGAATCCGAAGGCGAAGGGCGAGGAAGTCAAAGCCAAGAGGATGATAAAGCTATTATTTGAGTATTACAACGATCACCCGGATGCGCTGCCGGAGAAGTACTACAATGCTATCGGGCGCAACGGAGATACGCAGGAGAGGATCATCTGCGACTATATTGCAGGGATGACTGACAGCTACTGCAGAACGAAGTTTTCGGAATTTTTCGTACCAAGGGCCTGGGAGGTGGACGGTTATTGAGTCATTATGATCAGAACACCATCGAAGAGGTCAGACGTGCCAATGACATTGTAGAAGTCATCGGCGAATACGTCCCTCTGAAGAAAAGCGGGTCGAACTATTTTGGACTCTGCCCGTTCCACAGTGAGAAAAGCCCTTCGTTTTCTGTGAATCCACAGAGGCAGATGTACCACTGCTTTGGCTGCGGTGCGAGCGGGACGGTATACCAGTTTTATGAGAATTACCTGCACATGTCCTTCCCGGAGGCTGTCAGGGCACTTGCACAGAGGGCTGGCATCACTTTAAAGGAGAGCGCGGATACGCCGGAGCAGAAGAGGAGGAGGCAGAGACGTGACCTGCTCCTCGCTGCACAGAAGGAGGCAGCGTACTACTACTATTCGCTCCTTCACAGCGACCACGGAAAGGCCTGCCTCGCATATTTTAAAAAGCGCGGGCTGTCAGACAAGACGATGATCAGTTTCGGTCTCGGCTACTCGGATGCTTTTTCAGATGATCTGTACAGACATCTAAAGAAAAAGGGCTATAAGGACGATATATTAAAAGATACAGGTCTTTTTACGTTTGACGAGCGTGGCGTTCGGGACAAGTTCTTCAACAGGGCTATGTTTCCGATAATGGATCAGTATTCGAAGGTCATAGGCTTTGGCGGACGTGTCATGGGAGACGGACAGCCGAAGTACCTGAACTCTCCGGAGACCGAGATTTTTGACAAGAGCCATACGCTCTACGGACTTTTTCTGGCGAGAAGATCGAGGAGAGGGTATTTTATCCTCTGCGAGGGATATATGGATGTTATAGCGCTCCACCAGGGCGGTTTTGACTGTGCGGTGGCGTCGCTTGGAACTTCCCTTACGACCGGTCAGGTGTCGGTCATTAGCCGCTTTACGAAGGATGTGTATCTCTCGTATGACAGTGACGGGGCAGGCATCAAGGCAGCTTTGAGGGCCATCCCGATGCTTAGAAAAGAGGGCATCACCCCGAGGATAATTCATATGGACCCTTACAAGGATCCGGACGAATTTATTAAGGCCATCGGCTCGGACGAGTATCAGAAGAGGATAGATGAGGCTGAGAACTTCTTTATCTTTGAGATAAGGCAGCTTCAGAAGAACTACGATACGACAGACCCGGGTATGCGGACAGAGTTCCAGCGGGAGATCGCGAAGAAGCTCTGCGGCTTTAAGGAACAGCTCGAGAGAGACAATTATACCGATGCCGTCTGCAAGGAGTTTAATATCCCTGTAGAAGCCATGAGAAGCCTCGTAAAGGAGACGGCGGCACAGGAGATTATAAAGACTTCTGCAAGAGCCAGATCGCGTTACAGCGCGGGGAATCAGGATCCTGTCAGGCCACACGGCAAGGGACCTGCCGCAGGGACTGTTGACAAGAGCCAGAGTCTTTTGCTGTCGTGGGTATCTTACAGACCGGACCTCTTCGAGGTCGTATTTAAATTTTTAAAACCACCTGATTTTCAGGAGGGAGTGTTAAGAAGCACAGCGTACGAGATGTACGATCAGATGCAAAAGAGCGGGATCATGAATCCCGCTGCTATCATAGATTCGTTTGACGAAATAGAGGATCAGAACGTCGTGTCACGTATTTTTCACGAGTATGTGAGAGATCTTCAGGCGACACCGAAAGATGAAAGAGGCAGAGCCTTTACCCAGACCCTTTCGAGGGTTGTTGCGAAGGCATACGATGAGCGGATGAATTCGCTTGAAGCGACCGACGTGGCCCGTTTTGAACTTGTACGACAGAAAAATGAATCACTTTCGGAGATCAGCAAACTGCATATTCCGAACGCATAAGGAGAATTTTTATGGCTGAAAAAAAGCAGACAGAGACAACTGAAAAGAAGACGACAGCTAAGAAGACTACTGCCGCGAAAAAGTCTTCTGCTTCCAGTACAAAGAAGTCTTCTGCTGCAAAGAAGAAGTCGACCAAAAAAGAGCCGACTACTGCAGCAAAGGAAGCTCTCTTCACCAAGAAGCTTCAGGATATCCTCGATGTTGCAAAGAAAAAGAAGAATGTTTTAGAGTACGACGAGATAAAAGATTATTTCAAAGAGCTGAACTTAAACGACAAGCAGTTCGACAAGATACTCGATTTTCTTGAGAACAACTCCATAGAAGTGCTCCGCACGGATGACGCCGGAGACCTCGATGACGTACCTGAGCCGGACGATTTCCCGGATACAGATGAGGAAGAGGTAGATATGAGCAATATCGACCTCTCGGTACCAGACGGTGTCTCATTAGAGGATCCTGTCCGTATGTACCTAAAGGAGATCGGAAAAGTACCTCTCCTTACAGCTGATCAGGAGACTGCTCTCGCAAAGCAGATCGAGTCGGGCACACCGGCCGAGAAGAGCGCGGCAAAGAAGAAGCTCGCGGAGGCAAACCTTCGTCTCGTTGTATCGATCGCCAAGAGATACGTCGGCAGGGGAATGCTCTTCCTCGACCTTATCCAGGAGGGAAATCTCGGACTCATAAAGGCTGTTGAGAAGTTCGACTACAAGAAGGGCTACAAGTTCTCGACATACGCCACATGGTGGATCCGTCAGGCCATCACAAGGGCTATCGCAGATCAGGCGCGTACGATCCGTATCCCGGTCCACATGGTTGAGACTATCAATAAGCTTATCCGCGTTTCTCGTCAGCTGCTCCAGGAGTTAGGCCGTGAGCCGACCCCGGAGGAGATCGCGAAAGAGATGGATATGCCGGTAGACCGCGTAAGAGAGATCTTAAAGATAAGCCAGGAGCCTGTTTCACTTGAGACACCTATCGGCGAAGAGGAAGATTCACACCTTGGAGATTTCATTCAGGATGAAAATGTTCCGGTACCGGCAGATGCAGCTACATTCACACTGCTGAAGGAGCAGCTCAACGAAGTTTTAGATACACTGACTCCTCGTGAGAAAAAAGTCCTGATCCTGCGTTTCGGACTTGAAGACGGCAGGAGCAGAACTCTTGAGGAGGTCGGCAAGGAGTTTAATGTCACACGTGAGCGTATCAGACAGATCGAGGCCAAGGCCTTGAGAAAGCTCCGCCACCCGAGCAGAAGCAAGAAGCTGAAGGACTACCTGGAGTGATGAGTGTGAAGTTATCGAGGCGGCTTGACGCCGCCTGTGAAATGGTGACTAGTGGAAGCGTGGTCGCAGACGTGGGCTGCGATCACGCTTTTTTATCTATTGCGTTAGTTTCTGGCGGCCGTGCAGAAGAGGCCTATGCCTGCGATGTGAACAGGGGGCCGCTCGGGAGAGCGAAAGAGCATATTAAAGAAGCGGGTCTCGAAGAGAAGATACATACAGTTCTTTCAGACGGCCTGACAGCTCTTGAAGCGCCGGTCGATTCGATAGTTATCTGTGGAATGGGCGGCTCTCTTATCATATCAATCCTTGAAAAAAGCATAGAGAAGGCGAGAAGCGCAAAAGAGCTTATCCTCTCACCCCAGTCGGATGTAAAAAAGGTAAGGGTATGGCTTTACGAAAACGGTTTTTCGCTGATCGAGGAGAGAGCTGTTTTCGATGCAGGAAAATACTATGTTCTTATCAAGGTAAAGCCGGAGGGCAACGCGTCCGGATGGGATCTTCCTGAGAATGTATGCGATGAGGATCTTGCGATGGAGTACGGGCCGTACCTCATTTCACACAGGGACCCGGTCTTTATCGAGTATATAAAAAAGCGTATAGCAGCCTTAACGCAGATTTTACAGGGAATTGACAAAGAAAATCACCGTTATAAAGAGCTTGAAAAAATATTGAAATGGGATATTATTTTTATTAAAGAGAAAAATAATTGAGGAGCATGAAATCCAGAGGAGGCGGTTATTTGTGAGAGAGTTTTACGAGGTAAAGATAGAAGGAGAGGACGAGCCGAGGGAGGTCCCGGCAGGACAGACTCTTATGGACCTCTCAAAGAAGATATACGGAGAGAAGAGCGACAACTACGTTCTGGCTTTTGCCGATGGAAAGCTTACAGAACTGACTCATCAGGTGAAAAGCGACAGTGTCGTCAGATTTTTATCTTCAAATGACAAGGACGGACAGAGGGCGCTTCGCAGAAGCATCGTATTCGTGATGCACAAGGCGCTCCATGATATTTTTCCGGATGAAAAGCCTACGGTCTTCGTCCAGTTTTCGCTCGGCGAGGGATACTACTGTACGCTTGGCGGCGGAAAGAAGGTCACCAGAAAACTTCTCACTGACCTGAAGAGAAGGATGAAGCAGCTTATAGATATGGATCTGCCTGTCACGAAGTCAGTCTACCCGACGTTCGAGGCCTGCGAGCTGTTTTTGGAGGAGGGGATGCCTGACAAGCAGAAGCTTCTCCACTACAGGGCAAATTCGAACACGAATATCTACGAGATAGACGGAGTCCACGACTATTTCTATGGGTACATGGTTCCTTCGACCAGGTATATAAAGGCATTTGATCTCGTCCCGTTTGATGATGGCTTTGTACTGCAGTTCCCTGGAAAAGATGGTAAAGTGGCTGAGTTTAATCCTCCGAAGAAGCTTTTCGCCACTTTGAAAAAGACCAGAGAGTGGGCCAGCGCCATGGACATAGATACAGTCGGTGCTTTAAATGACGCTATCTCTGCCGGGAGAACGAAGGAGATCGTCCTGATGCAGGAAGCCTTTATGGAGGAGAGAATCGGAGCCCTGGCTCAGGAGATAGCTTCCGACAGAAACAAGAAGTTTATTATGATAGCCGGTCCGTCATCTTCTGGAAAGACCACATTTTCAAGGAGACTCTCGATCCAGCTTAAGGCCAGGGGACTTACTCCGCACGCCATTTCCCTCGACAATTTTTATCTGAATCGTGACCAGATGCCTCTCGATGAGAACGGGCAGAAGGACTTTGAGGCTCTCGAGGGACTTGATATCGAGCTTTTCAATGAAGACATGACAAAGCTTTTAAATGGCGAAAAGGTCATCCTTCCGATATTTGATTTTACGGCCGGAAAGAGGTCGAACGACGGCATTCCGATGCAGCTTGGAAAAAATGACGTCCTGGTCCTAGAAGGCATTCACGGATTAAATGACGCGCTGAGCTACACGCTTCCCAAGGAGTCAAAGTACAAGATCTATATTTCAGCATTGACGCAGCTTTCTATCGATGAGCACAATCCGCTGTCGACTACAGACGGCCGTCTGATCAGAAGGATTGTCCGTGATGCACGGACAAGAGGGACCACGGCGGAGGAGACTATTGCGATGTGGGACTCGGTACACCGCGGCGAGATGAAGAATATTTTCCCGTTCCAGGAGTCAGCAGATGCGATGTTTAACTCAGCGCTTATTTATGAGATGGCAGTGCTGAAGATCTACGCGCAGCCGCAGCTTTACGCTATAAGCCAGGACAGCCCTCAGTATACAGAGGCCAAGAGACTTCTGAAGCTCCTCGACTACTTCCTTCCGATGCCTGCGGATGATATCGCGAACACTTCGCTTATCCGTGAATTTATAGGCGGAAGTTGCTTTAACGTCTGAAAAGTAGTAGAATACTTCTCACTGAGGTAGATCACGTGGCCGCTGGCACATATAGCCGAAAGGCTGTGCGGGAGGAAAGTCCGGGCTTCACAGGGCAGGATGCCGGCTAACGGCCGGCGGAGGTAACTCCAGGGACAGTGCAACAGAAATATACCGCCTGTTTTTGACAGGTAAGGGTGGAAAGGCGGCTCAAGAGACCACCGTTCCTGTGGCGACACAGGAAGCCATGTAAACCCCATCCGAAGCAAGACCGCAAAGGAACATAAGGCTGCCCGCCTGTTCCAGGTAGGTCGCTTGAGACCTGTGGCAACACAGGTCCTGGATAGATGGCCATGCAACGACATAACCCGGCTTATCGATCTGCCTCATTTTTTTAGTAAAAGTGCACAAAAATATAAGCTTATTTTTGTACAACATTCCCCGGTGACAAACCGGGGATTTTTTGTTATCATAATGGAAACGGGATACGGAATTTTAGTTTCCCGTTTCCGTTTTTTCTTTTTTGAGTTTATCGGAGGACCTATGTTAAGAGAAGAAATACTCGAAGCTACCATGACCGTGTACAAGAAAAAGGGCATCAAGTTCACGATGGATGACCTCGCGAAGGAGATGAAGAGAAGCAAGAAGACCATATACACAGTTCTAAGGGATAAGAAGCATCTGTTCCTCGAAGAAGTGGACTTTTTTTTCGACAAGATCAAAGCCAGAGAGCAGGAGATCACAGATGACCCGGATTTAAGCACTGAGGAGAAGCTGAGGGGCGTTCTCTCAGTCATGCCGGAGAACTACTCTGAGGTTGATTTTCCGGCGATCTACACTTTTCAGGACAAGTACCCGGCTGTCTTCAAACGGATCGAGGAGAGGCTCGAATCCGGCTGGGATACTACATTTTTCCTTATAGATCAGGGGATTAAAGAAGGAGTTTTCAAAAAGGTGGACAAACAGCTTTTCAGGCTGGTATACGATGCAGCGGTTGAGAAATTCCTCTCATCCGATGAGCTCTCGAAGCTTTCGATTCACTATAACGATGCACTGAAAGAGCTTACGGATATGCTTATCGACGGTATTAAGGAGGAACAGTAAAAGTGGAAGAAATATTTGGAAACAGGCTGACACCTGGCGAGGCGAGAAAGTCTCTTAAAGCAGCAAAAGGATTTAAGAAGAGCTGCCCGGATGACAAGGATGTGGACTATAAGATCCGCATCAGAAAGAACAAATCACTGTACGACTATCTCGGAATCATGGACATTCGCCTCGAAGGTGAGAATGAAGCACAGTTTGATACAGAAAAGGGGATCATCGTATCGAATATCAGAATGGGATTCGGCCACTACCGCATCTCGATGGCTATGGCAAGCGCAGCAAGAGCCTTAGGCTACACGCCGTACTGGCTGGATCTTAACTCATTTCCCAAGACAGCCTCGACTAAGATCATTACAAAGCAGAACGACATGTATTCACTAGGTTCGAGACTTTCGAAGAATCCGGTCTTTAACAAGCTCGTCTGGGAGCCTGTCAACTACTATTTATTTAAAAAACTGACATACAATGCCTCAGACTGGGAGACTTCGAAGCTCCTGGCTCCTGTCTACCAGAACATTCCTAAAGATATCCCTGTCATCGCCACCCACGCATGGCCTGCACAGTCGGCTCTGGCTGGCGGCATGAAACATGTCGTTGAGGCGATACCTGATAACTGGCCGATGGCTCTGCACCTTGCAGAGGGAGCCATTCACACGATACAGACCCACAACTCCTATCTTGGATACAGAGTATTAAACGGCTTCTATGGCAAAAAGGTCTTAAACCCTATTCCAGGGAATGAGCTCTACTATACCGGACACTATATCGACGATGAGCTCGTAAGGAATATTGAAGCCGACTGCAGGAGAAGGATCGACCGCCTGCACGGGAAGAAACCTGTCAGATTCATGCTTAGTATCGGCGGCGCAGGGGCCCAGGCAGATATTTTTGAAGCGATCCTTAAGTACCTTATGCCGGCTGTAAAGAAGGGCAGAGCATCCGTGATCGTAAACGTAGGAGATTACAGAAATGTCTGGGATGAGCTCCTTGTGAAAGTCGACGGGTTAAAGGACGTATCTGCTGAGCACTTTGAGAATTTCCGCGAGGCAGCAGGCTTTGCAGACGACATGCTCGATGCAGACATGACAGGTGTACACGCTTTTTACCATAAAAATATTTTCGAAGCCGTATACATCACGAATCTTTTGATGAGAGCCTGTGACTGCCTTATCACAAAGCCGTCAGAGCTCGCATTTTACCCGGTCCCGAAGCTTTTCATCAGGAGGGTCGGAAAGCACGAGATGTGGGCAGCTATCCACTCTGCTGAGCTTGGAGACGGAACATATGAGATCAGGGACATCCCACACGTTCTGCAGATGATAGGCCTTATGATAAAAGACCCTTATATCATCGAGAGCATGTGTCACTGCATTGAGCAGAACAAGTCAATAGGAGTTTACGACGGAGCCTACAACTGCGTTAAGCTGGCGGCTGCCGCGAATCAGAAATAATAAAACCGGAGGTTATAAAAATGTCAAGCACAAAAGAGCTTAAACCTATTACAAAAAAGATCATCTGGCTTTTTGCCATTGGTCAGCTGGGATGGTCACTGATGAGCGCCATCCTTACGAACTTTATCGAGTCGTTCTACCAGCCGGATGACGTTTCAGTAAAAGAGGGTATGATCTATTTCATCCCTCAGGGACGTGTGATCCTTGGAGTATTTACGATCATCGGCGGTATCTATGCCATTGGCCGTGTATTTGACGCTGTTACAGATCCCTGGATCGGAAATCTCTCCGACAGGAGCAAAAATCCAAAAGGACGCCGTATCCCGTTTATGAAGAGGGCAGCGATCCCTCTTGCGCTGATCACTATTATGGTCTACATCTGCCCGACGGCTGGAAATCCTGTAGCTTCAAAGCTCGGCACAAACGGCATCATAAACGGCATATGGGTACTTGTCATGATGCTCCTTTTCTATCTTTTCATGACGATCTACTGCACACCTTACAACGCACTTATTGCAGAACTTTCAAGAGATGAGAAGACACTTGCCGATATTTCAACAGCTATCTCTTTTACATTTATCTTAGGTTCTGCACTTGGATATGTCGCACCAACTATCTGGAGCGCCATTACACCTGCAGTGGGAAGCCGTGTCTGGGCTATGAGAATAGTCTTTATAGTCCTTGCTCTTATCGCTATGGTCTGCTGCCTGGTACCTGCCCTTACGATAAAAGAGACTGAATATGTAGATGTCAAGCCGACAGAGGGCAATGCTTTCTCCTCACTTGCAAAGTGCTTTTCAAACAAGAACTTCCGTATTTTCGTAGCAAGCGATATCTGCTACTGGGTTGGAATCACAATGTTCCAGACAGGACTTCTGCACTATGTTACAGTCCTTATGAAGCTCCCTGAGGCATATTCTACTATCCTCTACATCGCAATGACGCTTCTCTCTGTTATCTGCTATGTACCTGTAAATAAACTGATGGGACATTTTGAGAAGAAAAAACTCGTATTCTTCGCATTCCTCGGCATGTGCCTCGTATTCCTTATCACAGGACTTTCAGGAATGTTCGGACTTCCGGGAATCGTAAGCGGAATCCTCGTTGTTGTCTGCGCAGCTTTCCCAATGGCAATCCTTGGAATCATTCCACAGACGATCGTTGCCGATATTGCAAAGAGTGACGCGATCACTACTGGCGAGAACCACGACGGAATGTTTTTCGCAGCCCGTACCTTCTCTATGAAGCTCGGACAGTCACTTTCAATCCTTCTTTTCACTTCTCTGGGAACTATCTCAGTTGCCACAGGTTTAGGATACCGTATCGCAGCCTTCGCAGCTGTAGCATTCTGCCTCGCAGGAGCTGTAATCCTTCACTTCTACAATGAGAAGAAGGTCCAGGGAATCCTCAAAGGAGCTAATTATTAATGATAAGAGTATTAAAAGGTGACAGAACCGCCTTTGTCCTCGACACCCCGCACACGACTCTTGTTTTTCTGACACTTCCGTCGGGACAGATCGAGACAGCTTACTACGGACCATCGATTCAGCTCGATTCGGCGGAGGAAGCTCTCTCCCTCTCTGAAAAAAATGAGTTTTCTGTCGGAGATTCAATCGAATACAATCCAGAGAATAACAAATATTCTCTGGAGGATGTCCGCCTTCTCGTAGGAGAGTACGGAAAAGGAGATATCAGAGAGCCCTTTGTAGAGGCTGTCTCATCCGATGGAAGCACGACTCTGGATTTTATATATTCATCTTTTGACATTACAGATGGAAAAAATATCATAGATGGCCTTCCGACTTCGCATGAGAAGTCGGAAAACGATGAGGACAAGGCACAGACACTTGAGCTTAAACTTACTGACAAAAACAACGGCTATCTGCTTCACATTTTCTATTCGGTTTATCCGGACAGCGATGTGATAGCGCGCAGCGCAAGATTCGAAAATGCCTCGGATTCTACTGTACGACTTAAAAGGCTGCTTTCCGGACAGCTCGATGTCTTCGGAAGCGGGTACAAGGTCACGACATTTACGGGCGCCTGGATCCGGGAGATGAACAGAAATGACACTATAGTAAGTGCCGGAAATTTCAGCGTATCTTCTGTAGTGGGCTCTTCCTCAAACAGGGCAAATCCGTATTTTATCGTCTCAGATCCTGACTGCACAGAAGAGCATGGCCGCTGCATCGGCTCAAACCTTATTTACAGCGGAAATCACTATGAAAGTGTCTCTGTAAATACATACGGAAAGACCAGAATACTGACAGGAATCAATCCGGTCGATTTCGATTTTTCACTCGCTCCGGGTGAGGATTTCTCGGCTCCTGAGTCTGTTATTGCGTTTACAAATGGCGGCTACTCGGCACTTTCTGTCATTATGGCCGACTTCGTCAGAGACCATATCCTGACCGGCGAGTGGGCGAAGAGAGACAAGCCTGTCGTTTTAAATTCCTGGGAAGCTTCATATTTTGATATAAACGAGAAGAAACTTCTCTCTTTTGCAAAGAAGGGAAAGGAGCTTGGAGCTGAACTTTTCGTAATGGATGACGGCTGGTTTGGAAAACGTGACAACGACAAGACATCTCTCGGAGACTGGACCGTAAACACGAAGAAACTCACACACGGCCTCTCATACCTTGCCGACAGGATCCACGA
Organism: Lachnospiraceae bacterium; assembly: GCA_003862155.1. Lineage (GTDB taxonomy): Bacteria > Bacillota > Clostridia > Lachnospirales > Lachnospiraceae > Weimeria > Weimeria bifida. Next base: position 144,348 of record QOUV01000003.1, on the reverse strand, counting down.
GATGGGCCTGATGTTTGGTATCTGGGTCGAGCCAGAGATGGTAAATGTGGACTCAGACCTCTACCGTGCGCATCCGGACTGGGCAATCGCAATCCCTCTAAAAGAGCACTCAGAGGGCCGCAATCAGAGACTTCTCGACCTGTCGAACCCTGATGTCGTAAAATTTGTGATCGATGCGATGAGTGGTATTTTTTCATCGGCTCAGATAAATTACGTAAAGTGGGACTACAACAGAATTTTTTCAGATGTCTACTCGCCTTACCTTAAAGAGCGAAGCAGTGGAGAGCTTTTCCACCGCTATATCCTAGGACTCTACAAGATTATGAGTTCCCTTGTGAAAAAATTTCCACATATTTTATTCGAGGGCTGCGCTTCTGGCGGCAACAGATTTGACCTGGGAATCCTGTCGTATTTTCCGCAGATCTGGGTCTCGGACAATTCAGACGCGATCTCGAGGCTTACGATCCAGCAGGGACTCTCGTTCGGCTATCCGCTTTCCGTGGCTACAGGTCATGTCAGCGACTGCCCGAACCACCAGACGCTTCGAAGAACTCCCCTCGATTCGAGATTCAATGTCGCAGCTTTTACTAGTTACGGCATGGAAGTAAACCCGAATGACCTCTCAAAGGACGATTTCAGGGAGCTCGCTTCCTTAAATGAGCTCTACAAAAAACTCCGCCACACTCTTCAGACCGGTGATTTTTACCGCGTAAGCAACGAGGAGAATTCAGTCAAATGGGTAACTGCATCAAAGGATAAGACGCAGGCCGTAGGAATGATCGTAATAAAGGAAGTAAAGCCGGGACTCCGCTACGAGAACCTGAAATTCAAAGGCCTTGATCCCGACAAAAAGTACCACGTCTACAACATCCCTGCTGATATCGACGTCCGCACCTTTGGCAGCATGATAAATACAATGTCACCTGTGCACTTAAAGCCGGGCTCAGTAGCCGAGAGCGCCGTAGCAAAATTCGTAAAGCTGAAGACCGAAGTCTTAGACGAGACCGTCTCCGGCTCGCTCCTTATGAATGCAGGCATCAATCTTCCAGCCGGCTTCATCGGCACCGGCTACAACGACAAAGTCCGCGTTATGACAGACTTCGCATCACGCCTTTACATCGCCGAACAAGTGGGACAGTAGGGACGGTTCTTTTTGTCCCATTTTTGGGGACACCGGGGACGGTTCTTTTTGTCCCAAAATCTGAATTTTCAGATTTTGGGACAAAAAGAACCGTCCCCTCTGTCCCATGCGGTCACAAAAAATTCACAGAATTTTTTGTGACTGCATGATATAATAAATTTCAGGTTTCCCAGACCGCTGCCTCCGGGACAGGAGGCATATGACTTACGAAGATTTCAGATCACGTCTTTTAGACACACTGACTGTTGAGCTTGGCGCAGAAGTGCAGCCCGGCTTAGATGATGTTGCCAGTGCAGGGCTTTCTGGCAGTGCCAAGGAAGCATGCGTTCTACAGATTCCGAACAGGAGACTTTCTCCTGTTATTTATCCCGATTATTTTTACCAAAAGTACACGAACGGCTCTTCATTCGAAGAGATTGTTGAGAATGTAAAGGATGCTATCCGGTACACTGATGAGGACTCGTTTGACTTTGACGAATTCTCTGATTACCAGGTGGCTAAGAAGCATTTAGTCCCAAGGCTTATAAACTTAGCGGATAATCAGGAAATGCTTGAAAAAAGGGCTTACGCAGAGTATTTAAATCTCGCTGTGATCTTTACTTATGTGATAAGCTCCGAGAGCGAGGAACTTGTAACTTTTACGATCACTAATGACCAGCTCAGCGGGTGGAAAGTCTCGAAGGAACAGATTTTTAGAGATTCGATCAAATCCGCTCGAAAGATCATGCCATACACGATCGACCCTATCCGTGAACTGCTGCCAGAGACCTACAGAGATGACCCGTCCAACCCTTTCTACGTACTCACGAACACGAGAAAGCAGTACGGTGCGGCTTGTGTCCTGTATGATCACGTGCTCTCTGACTTTGCGGATCAGATTGGCGAGAACTTCTACCTCATCCCGTCATCTGTGCATGAGATGCTGCTTCTTCCAGAGAGCCTGGGTATTTCTCCATGGGACATGGAGAAGATGCTTATCGAGGTGAACAGTGCGATCGTGAAGCCGGAGGAAGTGCTGTCGGATAAGGTGTACTATTTTGACAAGGAGACCGGAAAGCTGGATTATGCTGAGAAGAATTAGAATAAAAATGCCGGAAACCCTCAAAACACAAGGCTTCCGGCTTTAAGCTTTGAGCCGGACTCGAACCGGCGACCCCCTCATTACGAATGAGGTGCACTACCAACTGTGCTATCAAAGCAGCTTTGTGACATATTTCGCCACAGCAAGAATTATTATACAGGAAGTTTTTGATATTTGCAACAACTTTTTGGGGCAAATTGTGAAAACTTTTTCTAAAAAAGTGCTTTACACTAATGGGGTAAAGGGGTATTATTTATATGTATTAAATTTTATACTGTTTTAAGATTTGACAGAGAATCCATAATTCCTTAGTTATTCTTGAAAGCAGCATTTTTATGGAGGTAGTTTTATTATGACAGGCACAGTTAAGTGGTTTAACAACCAGAAGGGATATGGATTTATCTCAGACGATTCAGGAAAGGATGTCTTCGTTCACTATTCAGGTATCGCTGGAGAGGGATTCAAGACTCTTGCAGAGGGAGCTAAAGTTGAGTTCGACGTTACTGAGGGAAACAAGGGACCACAGGCAGTTAACGTTAAGGTTGTAGACTGATTTTAGACTGGGTATCGCATGATACCATGTTTTTTAAGATGGGAAAGAGCTTATCTCTTTTTCATCTTTTTTTTTATGATGAAATCATTTATAATTAGGTTCAAGTGTCAAAGAAATAAAAAGTTTGTATGTTTATAGAGGAACTTTTATGTATAAGATTATAGTTGACAGCTGTGGGGAATTTACGAAGGCTATGGAAGCCGATACGGAGCATTTCGCGCACGTTGCACTGACTCTTCAGGTAGGAAGCTGGGAGCAGCCAGACGATGAGACATTTGACCAGAAGATTTTTCTTAAAAAAATGAAGGAATCCAAGGAGCCGCCTCATTCCGCCTGCCCTTCGCCTGCTGCATACCTTGCCGCTATAGAAGACAATGATGCGGACCACGTCTACATTATAACGCTCTCGTCGAAATTGTCCGGATCGTACAACGCCGCGGTCCTTGCGAAGAGCCTTTACGAAGAGGACCACGAGGATGAGGACGACATCAAGCGTGTCCATGTTTTTGACTCGAAGTCGGCTTCGATAGGACAGACGCTTATAGCACAGATCGTAGATCAGGCTGAGAAGGCCGGGCGGTCATTTGATGAAGTCATAAAGACGGCCGATGAATTTATCAAGGGCGAGCATACATTTTTCGTGCTCGAGTCGCTTGAGACATTGAGGAAGGCCGGACGCCTCGGGTCACTTAAAGCTATGCTCGCATCGACGCTTAATATCAAGCCTGTCATGGGATCTACTCCAGAGGGGAGCATCCAGCAGCTTGGCCAGGCGCGCGGCATGATAAAAGCGCTTGATAAGATGATCGAGTGCATGAAGGATGTCACGATGAATCCGGGAGAGAGAGTTGTCGCGATTTCGCACTGCGCAGCGCCGGATACAGCATCTTCTCTTAAAGAGAAGGTCAAGCGCACCGGACTTTTCAAGGACGTTTTTGTGCTCGATACAATAGGAGTTTCATCGATGTACGCAGGTCCGGGCGGCATCATAATGGCAGTATGAGATATGTACACTGATCTGGTTCAAAAAATAGAATCATTGAAACGCTTTGGAAATAAGAGCGGGCGGGAAGTCACAGAACGGCTTTTACCAGAGCTCGGTTCCCCGGACCGTGGAATGAAGATAATCCATATCGCAGGAACCAATGGCAAAGGATCGACAGCTGTATGTATCGCTGCCGGGCTTCAGGCGAATGGCTATAAGACAGGGCTTTTTACATCACCTCACCTTATAACGATAAGGGAGAGGATGCAGATCGATCGTGAGATGATAGGCAGGGACGATTTTACAAGACTTGCCGGGAAAGTCCTCTCGGTCGGGATGCCTGAAGAGTACACACCCACTTTTTTTGACATCTGCCTCGCGACCGCCCTTCTCTGGTTTAAGGAAAATAACTGTGACTATGTAGTTCTTGAGACCGGGCTCGGCGGAAGGCTCGACTCGACGCGCGGAATTTCAGAGACTCCTGTCGCAGGCACTATCACGGCGATAGGGCTTGACCATACAGCAATTCTTGGAGACACTCTTGAGAAGATCGCGGCCGAAAAGGCGGGGATCGAGAGAGAGTGGATGCCTGTCGTTATCGCCCACAATAAGCCTTCAGTCAGAAAAGTTTTAGAGAAAAATGCCAGTTCATTTCTCGCGGTTGACAAGATAAGTGATACCGATGAGAGAAAAACAAACGGGCTTTTTTCTCTGGCGTTAAAAGCGAGGGACAGGGATAAAGAAATTACGCCTCCACTCGAAGGGGATTTCCAGTATGACAACCTGGCTGCAGCGCTTTTTACATTGTATCTTACAGCACCGGATCTGGACAAAGATAAGGTCATAAGTGGAATAAGGACAGTGACCTGGCCTGCGCGCATTGAAAAACTTTCAGACGATCCGCTTTTTATAGTTGACGGGTCGCACAATCCGCAGGGGGTTGAAGCTTTAAGCCGCACTTTAAGGGAGGCTCATCCCGGGATGAAATTCGTATTTCTTATGGCAGCGATGGCCGATAAGGACGTAAGCCATATGATAGAAGGCACGAAGGACATTGCGGAATACTATATCTGCACGAAGGCAGATACGCCCCGCAGCCTCGAAGCCAGCCGTCTTACAGAGATGGTGCGCTCTCACGGCGCGAAGGCAGTCTGCGCTGAGACGCTTGAGAAAGCCCTGGAATTTGCCAGGGGGTCGGGAGCACCAGTCGTATCATTTGGTTCGCTCTACCTCGCAGGAGAAGTGTTAAAGGCATATAGAGATTAGGAGAAATTATGTTTTTGATAGATGCTAATGTCGGAGTATTTCAGCAGTGGCTTTCAAAATTCATGTCGAATGGACTGGATTTTTTCTGGAGCGTTGTCATTGCCCTTTTAGTCTGGTTCATCGGATCGAAGATCATCAAATTTATCAGGAAGCTTATCAGGGCGGCTTTAAACCGGCGTGAAGTGGACAAGGGCGTAGTTCAGTTTACTGACAGCGTCGTGAAGTACGGTCTTTATATTGTCCTTATCATTGTCATATTAAATGTCTTCGGAATCCAGACTTCATCAGTCGCAGCGGCTGTTGCGTCCTTAGGTCTGACTGCAGGTCTCGCACTGCAGGGCTCACTTTCGAACCTCGCCGGCGGAGTGCTGATCCTTCTTTTAAAGCCATTCAAGGTCGGGGACTATATTATCGAGGATACTCACAAGAACGAGGGGACAGTCGCCGAGATCTCTATTTTTTACACGAGGCTCAGGACTGTAGACAACAAGATAGTCGTGGTCCCTAACGGAACCCTGGCGAATTCTTCACTTACGAATGTTACTACGAGTGACAGAAGGCAGATCGATCTGACTTTTGGGATAAGCTACGACGACGATCTGAAGAAGGCGAAGGAAATACTTCAACATATAGCAGAGACGACCGATGAGAGGGTTAAGGACACTGACATTCAGATCTTCGTCAGAGAGCTCGGCGCATCTTCTGTAAACCTCGGATTCAGGATCTGGGTCCCGATGGACGATTACTGGAATGTCAGGTGGAAATTAAACGAGAGAGTCAAGCTGACGTTTGATAAAGAGGGCATCACGATACCGTATGATCAGCTCGATGTAACGGTTAAGAAAGAGGCCAAAAAATAATTATTGTTTTTTATTTAAGGAGATTTTCAGATGGAAAAAATACCTGAAGAGTACGAACTTGTTTTGCAGCAGGACCTTAGTGATATCCATTCGAAGGGAACACTTCTGCGGCACAAAAAGAGCGGAGCGTATGTCACACTGATAGAGAATGACGATGTCAACAAGGTCTTTTATATCGGATTTAAGACGACTCCGGAGGATTCGACAGGAGTTCCACACATTATCGAGCATACAGTACTTTGCGGGTCGGACAAGTACCCGGTAAAGGACCCGTTTGTAGAGCTTGTAAAGGGCTCGATGAATACGTTTTTAAATGCGATGACATATCCGGACAAGACGGTTTTTCCAGTCGCATCTACAAACGATAAGGATTTTGACAACTTGATCGACGTCTACCTCGATGCAGTATTTCACCCGAATATTTACAAGCATGAGGAGATCTTCCGTCAGGAGGGCTGGAGATATGAGCTCGAGGACAAGGATTCACCGCTTACTATTAATGGTGTAGTCTACAACGAGATGAAGGGCGCCTACTCTTCGCCTGAGGATGTGCTCGACAGAGTAATTATGAATTCGCTCTACCCGGACAACACCTACGGCGTCGAGTCCGGCGGAGATCCGAAGGATATCCCTAACCTGACTTATGAGAACTACCTCGCATTCCACCAGAGATACTATCACCCGTCAAACTCCTATATTTACATCTATGGCGACTGCGACATGGCAAAAAAGCTCGAATACCTCGACAGAGAGTATTTAAGCCATTACGATGCTATCGACCCGAAGACCGATATCGTAAATGAGCCTGCTTTTTCAAAAATGGCAGAGGTTAAGATGCCATATCCGGTTTCGGCAGATGAGAGTGAAGAGGGAAAAACTTATCTCTCACTGAACTATTCGATCGGAGATGCAGAGGATACGAAGCTCGCGGCTGCGCTCGATATCTTAGACTATGCGCTGCTCGAGGCACCTGGTGCGCCACTTCGACAGGCGATTCTTGACGCTGGTATCGGAACAGATGTCTATGGCGGTTCGACTTCGATCCAGCAGCCTTATTTTCAGATAACAGTAAAGGGCAGCGACCCATCGAAAAAAGACCAGTTCAGGGAGCTTGTAGAAAAGACTCTTATGGATCTCTCCGTAAACGGCCTCGATCACAGATCACTTCTGGCCGGGATCAATTCCGATGAGTTCAAATACCGCGAGGCTGATTTCGGTGGCTTCCCGAAGGGGCTTATCTGGGGACTTGGGATCCTGGACAGCTGGCTCTATAACAAGAAGCTTCCGTTTATAAGACTCGAGCTTCTGCCGATTTACGCAGATTTAAAGAGAGAGATCGACAACGGATATTTTGAAGACCTTATCAGGAAATATTTCCTGAATAATACACACAGTTCTCTTGTCGAGATCTATCCTGAGGCAGGCCTCCAGAAAAAAGAGGATGACGCCTTCAAAAAGCAGATGGCAGAGAAGAAGGCTTCTCTTTCAGATGAAGAGATCGAAAATATCGTCTCTTACACAAAGCATCTGAAAGAGTATCAGTCTACACCTTCTACGCAGGAAGATCTGGCGAAGATTCCATGCCTTTCGCGCTCTGACCTTGACAGAAATCACCGTCCGCTCAACAAAAAGATATATATCCGAGAGGGCGTTCCGGTCGTATTTACAGACACAGAGACGAACGGCATAGACTATCTGAACATCATGTTTGATGTGGGACATATAGGCCTCGACGAGGCGCCTGCTTTCGCGTTCGGAATGAGACTTTTGGGGCTGATTGACACGAAGGATTACAGCTACAGGGATTTTGCGACAGAGGTAAACCTCCATCTCGGAAGTCTCTCAGCAGATGTCTCAGTTGTAAAAACCGGAAATGGAGATATAGAGCCTCTCCCTGGTGGAAAGACTAAAGGGTACAGGTTCTTTGCAGACATAAAGACAAAGTTTGTCTACGAAGAGGCTGACTCAGCTATGAAGCTTCTCTACCAGATGCTTTTCACCTCTGATTTCTCAGATAAAAAGAGGATCAGGGAAGTACTTATGGAGGAGAAGAACTCCGTAGAGATGAGATTTATGACATCCGGACATGCAGCAGCTGCTGTAAGAGGACTTTCTCATATCAGCAGATCTTCAGCTATAAGGGATGCTGTAAATGGAATCGGATATTTAAGATTTCTTCAGGATTTTGCAGCTGACTTCGACCAGAAGGTGGACGGATTCGTAAAGACATTTACAGAAGAGATAAAGAGGTCATTTGCCCTGAATACCATGATAATCTCTACGACTGGCCGCGACCAGGTTATGGATATCATTGACAGGTATCAGATGAAGGCAGCAGAGATCCTTCCTAAGGAGAATGACCTGCCCGCAGCAGAGATTACGCTCGACTCCGATTCAGAGAACGAGGGATTCAAGTCAGCTTCCAAGGTCAACTTCGTAAGTGAAGTTGGAAACTTCAAGAAGCACGGATTTAAATACAACGGAGCTTTTTCAATATTAAAAGTCGCATTAAGCTACGACTACCTCTGGATAAATATCCGTGTGAAGGGCGGGGCTTACGGCTGCGCTGCAAACTTCAGGAGAAGCGGAAACGTAATGTTTACGACTTACAGAGATCCAAACCTTAAGGATTCGCGCGATATTCTTCTGAATACACCTGACTATATAAGAAACTTCAATGTATCAGACAGGGACATGGATAAATACGTTATCGGAGCGATAAGTGCGTGCGATACGCCTCTTACTCCTTCGATGGAAGGACAGAGGGCTGTTACAGCTGTGATAGCCGGTATTTCAGATGACCAGCTGCAGCGTGAGAGAGACGAAGTGCTTGAAGCGACTCAGGATGATATAAGAAAACTCGCGGAGCCGGTAGAGGCAGCACTTAAGGATTCAGTTCTTACAGTTGTCGGATCAGAGGATATGATCGACGCTGACGGTGAACTGTTTGACAGGACGGAGAATTTATTTGGCTGAGACAAAGAGCGGATTTGTGACGCTGATCGGAAGACCGAATGTCGGCAAATCTACACTGATGAACCGGATGATCGGACAGAAGATCGCGATCACATCGAATAAACCGCAGACCACAAGAAACAGAATAGAGACCGTACTTACAGATGACAGGGGACAGATAGTCTTTCTCGATACTCCTGGAATCCACAAAGCGAAAAACAAGCTCGGTGTCTACATGCAGAAGGTGACTAAGTCCGCAATGAAGGGCGTTGATCTGATCCTCTGGCTCGTAGAACCGGACGAGTTTGTCGGCGGCGGTGACCAGTATATCGCAGAACATTTGAAGAATATCCAGACGAAGGTCATCCTCGTTATAAATAAGACAGACACTATCCCGCATGAGAATATCCTTACTACGATAAATGCCTACAAGGATCTTCTGGATTTCGCGGAGATAATCCCGGTATCGGCTCTCAGAGGAAAGGGCATTAAGGACCTTGTAGATACTATTTTTAAATATCTGCCTGAAGGCCCTTACTTCTTCGACCCGGATACGATCACAGACCAGCCTGAGAGAGCTATAGTCTCAGAGATGATCAGGGAAAAAGCCCTTCAGGCGCTTTCAGATGAGATCCCGCACGGAATCGCTGTGATGATCGATACGATGCACGACAGAGAGGACAAGCCGATCTGCGATATTTATGCGACGATCATCTGCGAGAGGGAGTCCCACAAGGGAATCATCATTGGAAAACACGGGAGCATGTTAAAAAAGATCGGAACGAATGCCAGATTCGAGATAGAGCGACTTTTAGGCTGCAAAGTAAACCTGAAGCTCTTCGTAAAGGTTAAGGAGAACTGGCGAGATTCGGAAGTGCTTCTGGCTAATTACGGATTTAAAAATGAGGATGACGAGTAGTGTCTGACGACAAAAATTTTCTGAAGGCCAGGGGTATAGTGCTTTCATCCATGCCGATAGGAGAGACTGACAGACGAATCGTAGTCCTCACGAAGGAACTCGGGAAAGCCTCGGCATTTGTCAGAGGTGGAGCAAAGCCCAAAAGTCCGCTGCTGGCCGCGACCAATCCGTTTTTCTTCGGAGATTTCGAATTCTACGCTGGAAGGAATTCCCTGACGCTTCGGGGAGCAAAGCAGCAGGCCAGGTTCGACGATATCTTAAAGGACCTGGACGATACTTACCTCGGCATGTATTTTCTCGAGGTCAGCGGCTATTTCGGAAATGAGGCGGCAGATGAGAGCGAGAGGATAAATCTTTTGTATGTGGCGCTGAAGATCATCCTCGGTCATCGGATCGACAGGAAGCTTATTCGAAATATTTTTGAACTCAGGACGATGATGATAAACGGCGTCTACCCGGACCCGTTTTCCTGCCACCACTGCGGAGAACACCTTGATGTGAATGGTGAGAACTATTTTTCACCGGCACAATGTTTTTTCTATGATGCGCAGTGCAGAAATCTCATAAAAGGCCAGCCTGTGCGGGTTTCTCCATATGTGATGTACGCCCTGCAGTTTGTGCTCTCTGCCCCTGTCGGGAAGATCTTCTCATTTAATCTGAAAGGAGAAGCTGCAGAGGATTTTTCTTATATAGTAAAAAGGCTTCGGACCGTATTTTTCGATCACGAGTTCAAAACGGAGCGTTTCCTTAACTGAAGTTAAACGTTATTTAACTTGAAAAAGGAGACAAAAGGCGTATAATTGTCAAAGTATGGATAAAAGAGATAAGGTGACGCCGGAACAGATCAGAGTTTACAGGCGGAGAAAAAGGATAATTCAAAAAAAACGCCAAAGAAGGCGCAGACAGCTGATCACAGCCGCGGTGATACTTGCAGCGGTTATCGTAGTGCTTTTTACAGCACTTTCGGGCATTTTTGAAAAGAGGAGCCGGAGTGACCTGCTTACGCTCTCAAGTGACGGGTCGGTCATTTTTGAAGAGAACAGCACGATGGATGATGCGGCCGGGCTTAAGGATTTCGTCAATAAACAGATCTCGTCCTACAACAGCAAAAATGGAGAGGGTTCCGTTCAGCTGAAGAGATTTGCGAGATCAGGTGACCACTACTACGTCAGGACTAAGTACAAGAATATGGCGGTCTATTCGGACTTCACCGGATACGATGCCTACAGTGGCACTGTTGAAGGTGCCAAGGAAGCCGGGTACTCTTTTGGCGATACAAGTTTTAAGAGCACTTCTTCCAAGGCGTCTGCCGATGCCAGTGCAGATGCGTTCAAGGGACAGAAAGTGCTTATCATAAAGGAATGGGGCATCAGTGTAAAGGTTCCGGGAGAAGTTACCGGCACTTCACTTGCCGAAAATGTCACCTGCGATCCGAAAGATGGCACAGTAAAGATCAAAAAACAGTCTGACAGCGGTACAGCACTGCTTACTTATATTTTTTATAAATAATAGAGAGGAATTTATCATGGTAAAGAGTCTGGACACAATAGTACAGCTGGCAAAAAACCGCGGATTCGTATATCCGGGTTCTGAGATTTATGGAGGTCTTGCAAATACCTGGGACTACGGTAATCTCGGTGTTGAGCTTAAGAATAATGTAAAAAAAGCCTGGTGGCAGAAGTTCATCCAGGAGAGCCCTTACAATGTTGGCGTAGACTGCGCCATCCTTATGAACCCACAGACATGGGTCGCATCCGGACATCTCGGCGGATTTTCAGATCCTCTGATGGACTGCAAGGAGTGCCACGAGAGGTTCAGGGCAGATCAGCTTATCGAGACTTTCGCGCATGATAACAATATCGAGCTTGAGAGCTCTGTCGATGGCTGGACCAACCAGCAGATGGAGCAGTGGATCGAGGATCACAACGTTCCATGTCCATCATGCGGCAAGCACAATTTCACAGAGATAAGACAGTTCAACCTGATGTTCAAGACTTTCCAGGGTGTTACAGAGGACGCGAAGAACACCGTTTACCTCCGCCCGGAGACAGCACAGGGTATTTTCGTAAACTTCAAGAATGTTGCCCGTACTTCGAGAAAGAAGATCCCATTCGGAATCGGACAGATCGGCAAGTCTTTCAGAAACGAGATCACACCAGGAAACTTCACATTCCGTACCCGTGAGTTCGAGCAGATGGAGCTCGAGTTCTTCTGCGAGCCGGGAACAGATCTCGACTGGTTTAATTACTGGAGAAAGTTCTGCCATGACTGGCTCCTTTCACTCGGCATAAACGACGAGCACTTAAGACTTCGTGACCACGATCCAGCTGAGCTCGCATTCTATTCAAAGGGTACGACAGATATCGAGTACACCTTCCCATGGGGCTGGGGCGAGCTCTGGGGCATAGCAGACAGAACTGACTACGACCTTGGCCGTCATCAGGAAGTATCGGGACAGGATCTGACATACTTCGACGATGTAAAGAATACGAAGTACCTGCCGTATGTTATCGAGCCGTCACTTGGCGCAGACCGTGTCGTTTTAGCATTCCTCTGCGAAGCATATGACCAGGAGAACATCGGAACGGAGGAGAAGCCTGATATCCGTACAGTGCTTCACTTCCACCCGGCACTCGCACCTGTAAAGGTCGGCGTCCTTCCACTTTCGAAGAAGCTCGCAGAGCCAACACAGAAAGTCTATTCGATGCTCTCAAAGAGATATAACTGTGAGTACGACGACAGAGGCAACATCGGAAAGAGATATCGCCGTCAGGATGAGATCGGAACTCCATTCTGCGTTACATACGATTTCGATTCTGAGAACGACCACTGTGTCACAGTCCGTGATCGTGACTCAATGGAGCAGGAGCGTGTCGCTATAGATGAGCTGATGGATTACTTCGACGACAAGTTCGATTTCTGATCATTGGGAGATTTTAATCTATGAAAAATAAGGTTGGAGGAGTCATCGGGCTGATTCTAACAGCCCTTTTGCTCGTACTTTATCTGCCTCCGCTCGTAATGTACGGAATTCTTGATATCGGTGGCATCATAGGATTTGTCCTGGCGGCGCTTGCACTTATATTTGCAATCCAGCAGTTCCGCAAGGCAGCAGATGACGCACCGAAGAGAGAATATGACAAGTCAGTTTCCGGAGGCACGCGCGGCAGACTTCACAGGATGTACAACCACGACATGGGCAGGAGTACAGTGCTCATAGAGCGCGGCGGTCTCGGAAGGTTTACCGCAGATACCTCGATCGGATACGATGGGGACAAGACATCCCACGCCGGACTTATTGCATGGATCGTAATCCTCTTGATCATCGTGGCATTTTTTGCTCAGGGACTTGTAAGGATGTTCTCTGTAAATGAGGCCGGCTCCGGCAGCAGCTCAAACGTTATTGTCTTAGGCTGTGGTGTCAGAGGAACGAATCCTACGATAATGCTGCGTCAGAGAATAGAAGCTGCACGACTCTATCTGGCGGAAAATCCAAAGGCAGTAGCCGTAGTAAGCGGCGGCAAAGGCCCTGGAGAGGATATAAGCGAAGCAGAGTGCATGAAGCAGTACCTTACAGATGCTACAAAGGCATCTTCTGATAAAGATTATTTTTATCAGGCATGTGACATGCACGGAGTGCCGGAAAAAAACTACAGCGAAGTACCTGTTATAGATAAAAAGCGTATCCTGACAGAAACAAAATCTGTCAATACGAGACAGAACATTTCGAACTCAATCAACACGCTTGTGATGAGTAAGAAAGATGTATCGAATGTGGTCATCGTTACGCAGTGGTATCATGAGTACCGCGCTGCAAATGAAGCTCTCGTGCACGGATCAAATGCCCTGGCATATTCTGCCGCTATAGACTGGTGGGGTGTGGCTACTTATACGACGCGCGAGTGCTTATCGATTCTCTACTATTCATTTTTATAAAAAATAACAGTAAAACTGGCGGCATTTATCTGCCGCCTCATATTTTACACATACAAAAAGGAGTAAATTAATGATCGAGCTCTTAAAAGCCGCTCTTTTCGGACTTGTAGAAGGAGTAACCGAATGGCTCCCTGTCTCATCGACAGGGCATATGATTCTGCTTAATAACTGGGTAAAACTCAATGTTTCGAAGAATTTTTACAGTATGTTCGAGGTCGTAATCCAGTTCGGAGCTATTATGGCCGTTGTGATCATGTTCTGGAACAAACTCTGGCCATGGTATATGAAGAAAGTAAAGGTGCATGGTCAGATGGCTACAAGACAGCGCCCGGCCTGGAAAAAAGGCTCTCTCGATATGTGGATCAAAATCATTGTCTGCTGTATTCCGGCAGCGGTGGTAGGAGTCCTCTTTGATGATAAGATTGATGAGCTGTTCTATCATCCGGTACCTGTAGCACTTGCGCTGATCGTAGTCGGTGTTATTTTTATAATCGTTGAGATGACGGCCGGGAAAAGATCTCCTAAGGCCAACTCGATCGCTGAAATGAGCTATTCTATGGTCGTCTGGATCGGTATCGCACAGACTCTGGCAGCCATCTTCCCTGGAACATCGAGATCCGGAGCTACGATCATCGGAGCACTCATGGTAGGCGTAAGCCGTGGGGTAGCAGCAGAGTTTACATTCTTTCTGGCAGTACCTGTAATGCTTGGAGCATCACTTCTTAAGATCGTAAAATTCGTTCACGCAGGTTACGCTATGACAGGACTCGAGGGAGGAATCTTAGCCGTAGGCTGCATAGTTGCCTTTGTCGTATCGATTGTAGTCATCCGTTTCTTTATGAGCTACATAAAAAAGCATGATTTCAAGGTATTTGGCTGGTACAGAATCATCCTTGGAATAGCCGTGCTGGCTTTAGTCCATTGATCTGGAGAAAAATTCTCTGATTAATGGAAAAAAATCCGATTATTTTTTCAGGAGGGATACAGTGACTGTTTCACTCTGCATGATCGTAAAAAATGAAGAGAAAGTTCTAAAGCGATGCCTTTCTTCAATAGCGCCGCTCTGCGATGAGGTCGTGATCGTAGATACAGGCTCTACTGACTCCACGAAGTCGATCGCCTCCAATTACACAAATAAGATCTACGATTTTCAGTGGATCGACGATTTCTCGGCAGCCAGAAATTTCGCGTTCAGCAAATGCAGCTGCGACTACATCTACTCTGCGGACGCAGACGAGTACTTAGATGAGGAAAACAAGATTCGTTTTAAAAATCTGATCAAAGCTATAGATCCGGCGATCGAGATAGTGCAGATGCACTATTACGAGCCGGGAATTTCCGATGTCCTGAATTCAAAATCAGAGTACAGGCCGAAACTCTTCAAGAGGCTTCGGACTTTCCGCTGGATTGACCCGGTACATGAGACAGTCTCTACGGATCCGCTCGTATTTGATTCTGATGTAGTGATAAACCATGAGCCGGAAAAATTCCACACTGCAAGGGATTTTTCTATCTTTGAAAATATCTACCACAGAGACGGGAAGTTAAGCCGCAGGCTCTACGCAATGTACGCCCGTGAACTCTACAAAAACGGCACTCCGGAGCAGATCAGGCGTGGCTGCGACATCTTCAGGGACGCGATTTCAGGAGATATGGATGTGGACACGCTCCAGATGCTTCTCGCGGTCCTTGCAAAGGATGCCCGCCTTAACAAAAATGCTCCGGGAATGCTCCTCTATACATCGAGGCTTCTCGCAGTGCCAGAGCCCTGCTCGGAGGTCTGCCTGGAGCTCGGAGAATTTTTCTATGACAGTGGTGAATACAATGATGCCGCACTGTGGTACTTAAATGCCTCTCAGCAGCAGCCACTGATGGATGTCCATGCCGCGGGTGACGCGGCCTTAAGAGGCCTTGGCCGCAGCTACGCGAAACTCTCAGAGCAGACAGACGGAGAGGAGAGCGACAGGTACCGCGACCTGGCAGAGGATTACGAGGCAAAAGCAGACAGCTGGGAAATGCCTGAGGAAATTTAGTAGAACTTTTTGAAATAATTTGAAAAAATTACAAAAAAGTCCTTGACAGATAGGCCAGTTTGCTATAGAATATATCTTGCGTTTGCGAGAGAAGTGAAAAGCGAGCGCAGGTTATTAGCGAGGTGTGGCTCAGTTTGGCTAGAGCACCTGGTTTGGGACCAGGGGGTCGCAGGTTCGAATCCTGTCACCTCGATTTTGTTTTAATGTTTTTTCATAGAGACATAGAGAAGTTACGCAGGTGTAGTTCAATGGTAGAACACCAGCCTTCCAAGCTGGATACGTGAGTTCGATTCTCATCACCTGCTTTTATGTGTCTGTAGCTCAGCTGGATAGAGCAACGGCCTTCTAAGCCGTGGGTCCGGGGTTCGAATCCCCGCAGGCACATACTGTGGTGGGTGTAGCGCAGTTGGCTAGCGCGCCAGATTGTGGCTCTGGAGGCCGTGGGTTCGAGTCCCATCTCCCACCCTTGGTGTTTATCACCGTATACATATCAGTTGGATTCGTTGGGCTATCGCCAAGCGGTAAGGCACAGGATTTTGATTCCTGCATTCGCCGGTTCGAATCCGGCTGGCCCAGAGATGGGGTATTAGCTCAGTTGGTAGAGCACTTGACTTTTAATCAAGTTGTCGGGGGTTCAAATCCCCCATGCCTCACGAATATTTGAAAGCTCTGAAAGCCTTGATTTATAAGGCTTCCGGAGCTTTTATTTTTAATAAATACAGATGTTCGAATAAAATGTGGTAAAATACTGCCTGTTTCTGCAAAAAAAGAGGGTACCCTGGTTAAAAGACTTTTAACTTGATTTATTAAATCTGATATCCTGCTTGACAAAATATCAGCAGATGATATACTATCAATTGATGGTAAAACAGAGCGGAGGCGATTCTAATTCAACTAAGTATCCAATCAAAAAAGAATGAAGTCATTGCTTTTCTGGATAAGTTAAAGTCAGTACTTGAGAATCCAGAATTTGATATAGATAAAGATTTTATTTTGATTAGAAAACACAAACATGACGAAGACCAGCAATATTCGACACCATATACTTTATTGGATCTTGATTACGACATGGAAGATGTCGTAGCGAGGTTGAAAGAACTTGTCTTGGAAGAATATTCTGAGACACTGATAGATAAAGATGATTTAAATCCACCTTTATTATTTGTGTTTGGAAAATATATAAACAGAAAGCTTATATATGTGAAGTTGAAGGTTAAAGGAGATCAGCAGCGACATGTATTATGCGTGTCGTTCCACTATGCGAAGCATGAAATGACTTTCCCTTATGCATAATTGCAAAATTAAGGAGACAAGACAGATGAAAGACAGCACATTATTGAGAAAGGTTCATATGGATTGTCCTGTATGCGACAAGACACATGAAGTAGAAGAGAGAAAACGTACTACATCAATTGTGATAAAGGGAGAAGAGGTAACTTACGAGGAGAGATTTTATTTTTGTGCCAATTCTGATGAGAATGAGAATGAATTTGTAACGGGCTCGATGGCCAATGAGAATCTCATGAATGCGAGAAATGCTTATCGTATTAAAAAAGGCCTGCTTAGTTCTAATGAGATAGTGGAGACAAGAGAGAGATATGGGCTGTCTCAGGTTGATTTAGCCAAGCTTTTGGGATGGGGAGAAGCCACTATTTCACGCTATGAGAGTAAGGCAATCCAGGATGAGGCTCATGATGCTATGCTTCGCCTGATCAAAGATAATCCGCTTAAAGTGTTGGAATTCTTAAAGAAAAATGCGGATAAATTTACCCAAAAGAAGAGGACGGAAATAAGGCAGAAAGTTGTCGAAAATCTTGATTCATTTGGTAAGGAATATCTGTCACGCCAAACTTTTGAAGGCGAATATGTTGAGTTTGAAGAACCATCTGATTCAAATGGTTTTACGGTATTGAATATTGACAGGATTGAGGCAATGATTTCGTACATCGCGGAGAATGTTTCAAATTTATATAAGGTAAAACTTATGAAAATGTTGTGGTATTCCGATGCCCTGTCATTTATTAATAATGGAGTTGCCATGACTGGATTGGTTTATAGACATGAACCTATGGGGGCTTTGCCGATTGGCCATTATAGTCTGATGAATCTTGAGAACATCAACGTTAAAGAAGAGGTTAGCTATAACTATGATACGATGATTCATATTTATCCAACTGTAGGAATGAATTACTCTGTATTGAGTGATAGTGAAAAGGCCATTTTGGATAAAGTGATAGGAAAGTTCAAAAATTATAAGGCCAAGGACATTGTAGATTATATGCATGAGGAGAAGGCATATAAGGAGACGAAAGCAGGAGAAATTATTCCATTCAGTTTGGCAAAAGAAATAAGAAAGTTTTAAAAATTATAAAAATAGTTCTTTTAAAACAGAAATATCTTTTTTCTGTTTATGGATATGTTTCAGATTTTTTTTATACTGAGAAGTCATGACAAGGTCAAGTATTGTCTTTGTCCTCTTTTAGGGCATCATCAAGCATTGTATCAAATGGCTTAAATACGGCATTTATCTGCAGACTTTTAATCAGGTTGTCGCGGCTTCAAATCCCTCATGCCTCACGAATATTTGAAAGCTCTGAAAGCTTTGATTTATAAGGCTTCCGGAGCTCTTTTTTTTACATTTCATTCATGGTAAAATATTTATAAAGTATCAACACAGAAATATGGACAGTAAGAAAGCGGTGGTAGTTTTATGAGTATCGGTGGCTTAGAAGTTATTATTTTAGTGGGTGTTATTTTTGCTGCTGGGGTGATTGTGATCACTATCATCAGGAAAGTTATTTCGGATGCAGATTACAAAAGGCAGCTCCGGAAGCTGTTCCAGAAGAAATAAAAAAGCTGATCATATGGTACAATTCATGCAGTAGCGTTGATTTAGAAACTCTGGCTGAGCTGCATACAAGATTTGAATTTCTCGGAGCAGGAAATTTTCACTTTATGTCATTCTAAGAGTAGAACGTAACAAATGCTCAAATGACTAGAATATTATAAAAGTGCTGTTTTATCACTATAAGCTATCGAAATGCAAAAGCGTAAAATGGCTTTGTAACAAAGCATTCTAATTTAAGCGCATAGAGAAAATAAAAAAATTAGATTTGTTACGATTTGAGCGGAACATTACTTATTCTATAGCAAAATAGTCATATAATCAAATGCGTGGCTGAATGCCCCGTTTTTCGCTGATTGCAGAAAATATCCCTTCCTGCAATGGCCTGTTTATGGTACAATAAAACTTAACGGATTGAGAAAATCTGTAAGAAAAGTATAAGGGTTATATTGTAGGAGGAGAAAAGATATGCCTAGAGAAGTTAATCCCCGGATCCACGTCAATGAACGTGACTTTCCGCAGAAAGATTTTGTTGAAAAAGATCCGGAAAAGCGCGAGCTTGTAAAGAAGCTTGCTGTTATGATCACGGACAATATCCCGCGTAAAATGCCTGGTGGAATGCATGAAAACCACATGGATTTCTGGATTCTTGACAGACTTCTGACCAAGGACGAAGTCAGGTTCATGCTGAGGTTTAAGAAAAGACGTGTCGGCGTGACCACGAAGGAACTGGCTGAGCGCAATCATATGACGGCCGAAGAGGCGCAGAAGGTGATAGATCACCTGCTTTGGATCGGCATCATTGAGCAGAACAGGGTAAATCCGGATCACCATATCCAGTACTGCATTCCGAAGTGGGTTGTCGGTTCGGGCGAGTACATGGTAGAACATCCGACGCTGATGGACGAACATCCGGAAGTTGCGACTATGTTCAATTACGCTCCGCAGGAGCCGCTTGAGCTTGCTGCCAAATTGATACCGCCAGGTGGTGCTGGTATCGGAATGCACGTCATCCCGGTCGAAAAAGCAATCGACGCGGAGAGCAGATCTGTTTCAGTCGAACACCTTTCACACTGGTTAAATAAATACGATAAATTCTGCAAGATGGTATGTGCCTGCCGAAAGGCCCAGAGGCAGAGAGGCGAGGGCGTAGGCGACATCGAGGGTTATACCTGTATCGGTGTCGGTGATATCGCCGAATTCCTCGTTGAGAGCGGAAAGGACGCCAAGTACATCACCCGCGAAGAGGTGATGGATATAATCATGCGCGCAGAGCGCAAGGGCTATGTGCACCAGATCACAAATCTCGACGGACCGGACAGGATAGTCGGCATCTGCAACTGCTCACCTGGCAGCTGCTATGGACTGCGTACTTCACAGCTTTTCAATACGCCGAACATGTCACGCTCTGCGTACCGTGCCCATGTGGATCCTGCCAACTGTGTCGCCTGTGGCAAATGTGTTGAAGTGTGTCCATCCGGTGCCGCGCGCCTCGGACAGAAGCTCTGCCGCAGTGATGGCAGCAGAGTAAAATACCCTATGCACGAGCTGCCTGACGATATGCCGTGGGGTGAGGACAAGTGGGATCCTGATTACCGCGATCACAACAAGATCAACTGCTATGACACCGGTACATCACCTTGCAAGACAGCCTGCCCGGCTCATCTGGCAGTTCAGGGCTATATTCAGATGGCATCGGAAGGCCGCTATGATGATGCGTTAAAGCTTATACGTCAGGACAATCCGTTCCCGGCTGTATGCGGCGCGATCTGCAACAGAAGATGTGAGGACCGCTGCACGAGAGGCACTATTGATGCGCCGCTTGCGATAGATGAGATAAAGAAGTTCCTGGCGCGCCGGGAACTCACAAAGGAATACCAGTACATTCCGCCTTGCGAGAATCAGGACGGTGAGCAGTGGACAAAGTATCCGATCGCTGTTATCGGTGCCGGCCCTGCAGGCCTTACAGCAGCATACTACCTTCGCCAGGAAGGCTATCCGGTCACCGTATTTGAAAGGGAGAATCGTCCGGGCGGTATGCTTATGAACGGCATTCCGAATTTCAGACTCGAAAAGGATGTTGTTGAAGCTGAAATCGATATGATCCGTCAGATGGGCGCTGACATCAAATGCGGAGCCGAAGTAGGAAAAGACGTGACACTCGATGATCTCAGGAAACAGGGCTTCAAGGCATTTTACGTAGCTATAGGCCTTCAGGGAGGCCGGGCACTTGGCGTACCTGGAGAGGATGCTAAGGGCGTCGAGTCTGGTGTAGCGTTCCAGCGCAGAACGACTCAGGATAATACTATTAAGCTTGATGGTGATGTAGTTGTAGTCGGCGGAGGAAATGTGGCAGCCGATGTAGCGAGAACCGCACTCCGCTGTACAGACGGCAGGGTCACCATGCTCTGCCTTGAGCAGCGCGACGAGATGCCGGCTTCAAAGGATGAAGTGGCAGAGTGTGAAGCTGAGGGCATTACTGTAAAGAACGGCTGGGGGCCTAAGGAGATCCTCACCGAAACTGATCAGGATGGAAATCGTATCGTCAAGGGCATTGTCTTTAAAAAATGCCTGTCCGTAAAGGATGCTGACGGAAGATTTAATCCGAAATACGATGAAAATGATACGATCACTATTTCATGTGAAAATGTCCTGACGGCTATCGGACAGAGTGCAGACTGGGGTCATCTGCTTGATGGCAGCAAAGTGAAGCTCCGCAGGAACGGAACGGCCGAAGCTGATCCGGTAACTCTTCAGACTGCTGAGCCTGACATTTTTGTCGGAGGAGATATAAACCATGGTGCCAGATTTGCCATTGACGCGATCGCAGACGGCAAGGAGGGAATGGTTTCAATCAACCGCTTCGTTCATCCGGGACAGTCACTTACGATCGGACGTGACTTAAGACAGTTCATCGAACTCGACAGAGACGACATTTTTGTCGACAGTTACGACAACTCACCGCGCCAGGTACCTGGAATGAAAAAGGGTGAAGCAAAGGGCTTTGATGATCCAAGAATGCCACTTACGGAAGAGCAGGTTCAGAAGGAAGCCAGAAGATGCCTTCACTGCGGAGCTACCTGGGTAGATCTGAACCAGTGCATAGGATGCGGTCTCTGCACGACCAGATGCCAGTTTGATGCAATCCACCTTAAGAGAGATATCCCTGAGGCCAGTGACATGCACACGGCAGAAGAGATGATGAAGTGCGTCGGACCATACGCGGCAAAGAGAAGCATAAGGATTTTGAAACATAAAATGACCGGTAAACATGACTATCCAACCGAACAGTCATAAGAGGCATTTTTCTAAAATGTATTTGATAAGGCAGTAAACTGCAGCGGGGTTCTGCAGATAGAAGAGGAAAAACAAAAATGAAAGATCAGAAGAACCGTATGACAAATGAGTATGATTACAAGCTTCCGGAAGGGTTTAAGTACCCGGATGAAGAGAAGGAGAAGCTTCTTATCAAACTCGCTGAGATGATTACAGACCGCTATCTGGATAAATACACACATCAGATAAAAAGAGATGATCCGGAGGTCTGGTGTCTCAATGAGGTCATGGACAAGGACGAAGTGAAGCTGATGTTAAGCTTCAAAAAGACCAGGACCAGCTACTCCAGGGATCAGCTGATGAAAATGAATCCGGAATTTCCACCAGAGAAGTTCGATAAGATGCTCGATCATCTGATGTGGGTCGGCTGCATTGAGACGAACCGTGAAAATCCAGCTGATGAGCTGCAGTACGATGTGCCGATTTTTGTGCCTGGCATTGCAGAATTCATGGTAATGAATGACAACCTGATGAAGGAGCATCCGAACATCGCCACCTTCTTTAATCTGATGACACAGCTGCCGCTTGAGGGCATCACGACTATGGTGCCGCCAGGAGGCGCGGGTGTCGGCATGCATGTCATCCCGGTGGAGAAGGCAATCGATACGATCAGCGAGTCAGTGCCAATCGAGCATATTTCCCACTGGCTTGAAAAATACGACGGCAAAATTTCAGTCGGCGTATGTACCTGCAGAAGACAGCAGAGAATCCGCAAAGAGGGCGACGGATCTATCGAGCAGGAATGCTGTATCGGATTTGGTGATCTCGCCGAGTGGTGTGTAAATACCGGACGAGGCCATTATATTTCAAAGGAGGAGGCACTGGAGATCTGCGCCCGTGGCGAGCGCCATGGCTTTGTTCACCAGACGACAAATATCGACGGTGAAAACAAGATCGTAGGCCTCTGCAACTGCGCGCCGGGAGTCTGCAATGCTATAAGAACTTCACAGCTCTACAACACGCCGAACATGTCACGCTCTGCTTACCGTGCTCATGTGGATAAGGAAAACTGTGTGGCCTGTGGCAAGTGTGTAGAAGTCTGCCCGGTCGGAGCAGCAAAGCTTGGTCAGAAGCTCTGTAAAAAAGATGGCAGCGAGATGGAATATCCGCTGACCCTTCTTCCAGATGAGACCAGGTGGAACGCTGACCGCTGGAATATCCACTACCGCGAGGATGCGAAGATCAACTGCTATGCGACAGGTACATCTCCTTGTAAGGCAGCCTGCCCGGCTCACATTGCTGTACAGGGCTATGTCAAAATGGCCAGAGAGGGAAAATATGACGAGGCCTTAAAGCTTATCCGTCAGGACAACCCGTTCCCGGCTGTCTGCGGTGCTGTCTGCAACCGCAGATGTGAGGATGCCTGTACCAGAGGCACTGTCGATAAGCCGGTGGCAATCGATGAGATCAAGAAATTCGTCGCTCTGCAGGAGCTCGATCCGGAATTCAGGAAGAGCATTATCCCAATCTGTGAGAAAGATGAGGGCGGATTCTGGGATGACAACTACAAGATGGCTGTCATAGGCGCCGGTCCGGCTGGTATGTCCTGCGCTTACTATCTGAGGACTAAAGGCTATCCAGTCACTATCTTCGAAAAAAATGAAAAGCCGGGCGGAATGCTGACTTACGGAATGCCTTCATTCAGACTGTCTAAGGATCTGGTGGATGCTGAGATCGATGTGCTGCGCGAGATGGGAATTGAGTTCCGCTGCGGAGTAGAGGTCGGATCTGATGTCACGATCGATGAACTTAGAAAACAGGGCTACAAGGCTTTCTATATGGCCATAGGACTTTCCGGCGGAAGAAATACAGGTGTAATGGGTGAGTCAGCCCAGGGCGTAGAATCAGGAATCGGATTCCTTAACAGGGCAAACCGCGATCACAGCATTAAGCTCGACGGAGATGTCGTTGTAGTCGGAGGCGGAAATGTTGCAGTCGATGTAGCGCGCACTGCGGTCCGTATGACGAACGGACATGTGACGATGCTCTGCCTCGAGGGTGAGAACGAGATGCCGGCTTCAGACGAAGAGGTAAAGGAAGCTCTAAACGAAGGAATCGAGGTCAGGAACGGCTGGGGTCCGAAGGAAATCCTCTCAGAAAACGGAAAGGTTACAGGCATTGTCTTTAAGAAGTGCACCAGAGTAAAGGACGAGAACGGCAGATTCAGCCCGCTTTACGATGAGGAGCAGACCATCACTATTTCATGCAGTGAGGTCCTCGAAGCTATCGGACAGTCGGCTGTATGGGGTGACCTGCTTAAAGGGACCAGAGCTGAAACGAGGCGTGGCGGTACTATCATCACAGATCCTGTTACGTTCCAGACAGGCGAGCCGGATATTTTTGCAGGCGGCGATATAAATCATGGTGCCAGATTTGCCATCGATGCTATAGCAGAGGGCAAGAAGGGCGCAGAGTCAATGCACCGCTTTGTACATGAAGGCCAGTCTCTGACCATCGGAAGAGATTTAAGAGAATTTATCGAGCTTGACAAGGACGATATCACGATTCCGGATGGCTATGATCACTCCGCAAGAAATATTCCGGGAAGCAGAAAGACAGACAACTGTTTTGACGATACGAGACTTCCGCTTACAGAAAAGCAGGTGAATGCAGAAGCACATCGCTGCCTTGGCTGCGGCGCGACGACAGTTGACTTAAACCGCTGCATCGGCTGCGGGCTCTGCACGACGAGGTGCGAATTTGACGCTATCCATCTGTATCGTGACCTTCCGGAGAATACAAACTATATACGCGCAGAGGACAAGATGAAGCTTATAGCTCCGTATGCGGCAAAACGTGCGGTAAAGATAGTCTTAAATCATGGAAAAGACGCAAAGGAAGCAGAAAGGCAGCAGGCAGAAATGGCGGCTGCACAGAGATGATAAGCTTTAGGGAGATATTTTTTGGAGAAATAAATTATGCATGAAATGGGGATTGTATTTCACATCGCAAAAACGCTGGATGAGCTGGCTCTTAAGAATCACCTGACAAAAATCGGATCTGTGACTTTAGATGTCGGGGAAGTTTCCGGAATTATGACCGATTATTTCACAGACTGCTGGAATTATTTCCGTGGACGTCATCCGATCTTAAAAGATTCGGAGCTTAAGATTGAGACTATTCCGGCACTCACCTGGTGTGACAATTGCAAGAATACTTATCCTACTGTAAAGTACGGGCGCGAGTGCCCGTACTGCCACAGTGGCGAGACCTGGCTTCTGCGGGGAAACGAGTGTGTGATCAAGGAGATTGAAGCCGAGGGTGGAGATGATGAAGAAGAGCAGGAGGAGCAGATTCTCGCGAACCAATAGAAATGTCTTCGTGAAATGTTTACATAGCAAAATCATCACCTTTAAAAAACAAATTTATCATGGAAAAACATCAGAAAACAGTTAGACTATACTTATAAGGAGGTCTATATCATGCTTGTAAATATGAATGACATCCTTCTTCCAGCGAAGAAGGGACACTATGGAGTTGGATTTTTTAATGCGGTAGACGAGGAGATGGCAAGAGCCATTATTGACACAGCTGCAGAGCTTTCTTCTCCTGTCATGATCGGAACTGCAGAGGTGCTGCTTCCTACGACGGAACTCGATCAGGTGGCTGATTATCTGATCCCGATGGCAAAGGCCGCTTCTGTTCCTGTGGCTGTCCACTATGACCACGGCCTTACGTTTGACCGCTGCATGCAGGCCTTAAAACTCGGATTTTCTTCTGTCATGTATGACTGCTCGACAAAACCTTACGAGGAGAACATCGAGGCCGTAGCTGAGATGGTAAAGATCTGTCATGCGATGGGCGTGACTGTAGAAGGCGAGCTTGGGCATGTCGGAGATAATGAGGGAGCCGGAAAGCTGGCTAAACCGAGCGACTATTTCACAGACCCGGATAAAGCGGTAGATTATGTAAAGAGGACCGGGATCGACTCTCTTGCGATCGCTGTTGGAAACGCACATGGAGATTATAAGTTCCCTCCTAAGCTTGATTTCGACAGGATTTCTGTAATTTCCGAGAGAACTGATCTGCCTCTGGTGCTTCACGGTGGAAGCGGACTGGCTGATGACGATTTCCGTGAGGCTGTCAAGCGCGGCATCTGCAAGATCAATATTTTCACTGATCTTGACAAGGCTGGAAAGGAAGGCGCAAAGAAGGGCCTTGACGCGGGCGCGGCAACAATGAGCGGACTCATTCCTTATGAGATCGATGCTATGAAGGCTGTTGTAAGCGAGAAGATGCATCTGTTCGGAAGTGTTGGAAAAGCCTGAAGTCAGATTTTTTAAAATATATTAGGAGAAATTTATGGGAAAAAAAGTTATAGCGGCAGGACACATCTGCCTCGATATCACTCCAGGGTTCCCTGACAGAAAAGTGACAGATGCGGCGCAGATTTTCCAACCGGGAAAGCTTATTGAAGTCGGAAATGCAGACGTTCACACCGGAGGCTCAGTTGCCAATACCGGGCTTGCGATGAAAATTCTCGGAGCCGATGTCAGGCTGATGGGAAAGATCGGAAATGACGCTTTTGGCGATATGGTCATGGCGATCCTCAAAAAATATGACGCGGACCGCGGGATGATCCGCACCGACGAGAGCGGAACTTCGTACTCGGTCGTGCTGGCTGTACCGGGTATTGACAGGATGTTTCTTCACAATCCCGGCGCCAACGATATTTTTCATGCAGGTGATGTACCACAGGAAGCACTGGACGACACGGCACTTTTTCATTTTGGATATCCGCCTCTTATGGCTTCGATGTATCAAAATGGTGGTGAAGAATTGACTGCACTTTTCAAGCGTGTACATGACGCAGGAGTTGCGACATCTCTGGATTTAGCTGCAGTTGACTCATCTTCTGAAGCCGGAAAACAGGATTGGAAGGGAATTCTCGAGAGGACGCTTCCATACGTGGATATTTTTGTGCCAAGTATCGAGGAGCTTTGTTTCATGCTCGACAGAGACCGTTTTGATTCCTGGCAGAAGAGAGCGGCAGGCAGAGATATAACGACGATCTTAGATCCTGAAACCGATATCAGACCGATAGCGGATCAGTGTATGAACATGGGAGTTAAAATCCTCATGCTCAAATGCGGAGCGCCTGGCATGTATTGCTGCTGTGCAGATGAAGACACATTAAGCCGGATACCATCTGTTCTTGGAATTGATGCCCGTGAATGGAGCGGTTTTACCAGATTTGAGAGAAGTTATGTACCTGACCGTATTCTCTCCGGAACCGGCGCTGGGGATACGAGTATCGCAGCTTTCCTTACAGCTGTTCTTAATGGTTATTCACCGGAGGACTGCCTTCATCTGGCAGCAGCCGAAGGAGCGTCATGCATCACTGAATATGACGCACTAAGCGGTATCAGGCCTCTTGACGAGCTGAAGGAGAGAATCGATTCCGGTTGGAAGAAAGCATAAGAATACTACTTCCATCTGGGTTTGAATCAGACTGGGGTTACACAGACTTTACATTAATTTCGTTGACAAATCACCGTAATCTGTTAAAATTTCCTTAACAAAACAATTTCTTTTTCAGGGAAAGAGAGGCAGATTATGGGGATTTTTTTTATCGTGATACTTATTGTAGTGATCATCGTTCTGGCGGCGACTATTAAGATTGTCCCGGAGTCAAACGAGACGATCGTGGAGCGGCTTGGAAAGTACAACCGTACAATGCATGCGGGTGTCAATTTTAAAATCCCGTTCGTCGAGACGGTCAGATCACGGGTGTCTTTAAAGGAGAGGGTGCTCGATTTTCCGCCGCAGCCTGTTATCACAAAGGACAATGTCACGATGATGATCGATTCGGTCGTGTACATGAAAGTCTTCGACTCAAAGCTCTATACCTACAAGATCTCGAACCCTAATCAGGGTGTTGAGACTCTCTCGGCGACGACACTCAGGAATTTAGTCGGCGCGCTGACGTTCGATGAGACATTGACCTCGCGGGATACGATAAATGCGAAGCTTCAGACCGAACTTGATGAGGCGACAGATGAGTGGGGCATCAAGATCACCCGTGTCGAGGTGAAGAACATTCAGCCGCCTAAGGACATTCAGGAAGTGATGACCAAGCAGATGAGGGCTGAGCGCGAAAAGAGACAGGCTATCACAGAGGCTGAGGCTCACAAGCAGTCAGTCGTGACTACCGCCGAAGGTGATAAGCAGGCAAAGGTCCTTGCTGCCCAGGCAGAAGCTGAGGCTTCCGTTGCAAGGGCCGAAGGTGAGGCAAAAGCCACGAGACTCCGCGCCGATGCAGAGGCTTACGCTTTAAAGACTCTGACTGAAACAGGCGTTTCACCTGAGATTTTAAAACTGAAGGGGTACGAGGCTATTCAGGGTGTTGCGAATGGAAATGCTACAAAGATTTTCATGCCTGCTTCACTTATCGACGAAGTATCAAACGCTGAGATCTTCGGAGAGGGTCTGAAATCTGCCTTTGCAGACGCTTCAATTAAACCGAAAAAGGCCCCGGATATGAGCGATCCTCACATGAATATCGCCCTTTCTCCGAGGTCTGACAGTAAGATTCATCAGCAGGTGGCACGAACTTCAAAAGCAATGGAAAATGAAGAGGAAGCTGACGAAGAAAATGAAGAGAATGAGGATTGATCAGTCCTCATTCTCTCCAGCTATCTCATCGGCTACAAATACTCCGCTGGCAGAGGCGTGGGACAGTGAATGTGTCACGCCGGTGCCATCTCCGATCATGTAGAGACCTGGATAGCAGGTCTCGAGATGGTCGTCTAATTCCACCTGCATATTGTAAAACTTGACTTCAACTCCATAGAGCAGAGTGTCGTCTCCGGCGGTTCCAGGGGCGATCCTGTCAAGAGCATAGATCATTTCGATAATTCCGTCGAGTATTCTCTTCGGAAGGACAAGTGAGAGATCTCCCGGTGTGGCATTAAGAGTAGGGTGAACAGTGCTCTCTTCAATACGCTTTACAGTCGAGCGTCTTCCTCTCTCTAAGTCTCCGAATCTCTGAACTATAACACCGCCGCCGAGCATATTTGAAAGTTTCGCGATGCTCTCGCCGTAGCCGTTTGAATCGTGGAATGGCTCGGAGAAGTGCTTTGAAACGAGAAGCGCAAAGTTCGTGTTCTCTGTCTTTTTCGAGGAGTCTTCGAAACTGTGACCATTTACAGTGATGATCCCGTTAGTGTTTTCATTTACAACAATTCCATGAGGGTTCATGCAGAAAGTGCGGACCTTGTCTTCGAATTTCTTCGTGCGGTAGACGATCTTGCCCTCGTACAGATCTTTCGTGATGTGCTCGAATATAGGGGCGGCAAGCTCAACGCGGACACCGATATCCACACGGTTGCTCTTGGTGTTAATTCCCAGGTCGTCGCAGACGGACTCCATCCACTTCGAACCGCTCCTGCCGACTGAAACGATGCACTTCGGCGCATCGTAGTCTTCTGAATCAGTGTGAATCCTGTAAATATAGCTCTCGCCATTCTTTACAGCTTCGATAGATCTGACCGGTGTATTGAAGTGAAAATCCACTTTGTCTTTAAGCATGTCGTAGAGATGCTCAAGGACTATGTAGTTCTTGTCGGTTCCAAGGTGGCGGACAGACGCGTCGAGAAGCTGCAGGCCGTTCTGCATGCAGAGTGTCTTGAATGCTGAGCCGGCTGTCGAGTAGAGCTTAGTACCTTCGCCTCCGTTTGCCATATTTATATTGTCTACATATCTCATCAGCTCCATGGCCTTGTCGCGGCCGATGTACTCGTAGAGAGTGCCGCCGAAGTCATTTGTGATGTTATATTTTCCATCAGAAAAAGCTCCTGCGCCGCCAAAGCCATTCATAATAGAGCAGCTCCTGCAGTGAATGCAGCTCTTTATCTTCTTTCCATCAATAGGACAGTGACGGTCCTTAAGAGGGGTTCCCTCCTCGAAGAGACCGATCTTCAAATCAGGGGCCTTCTTTGTCAATTCATAGCAGGCGTAGATACCGCCTGGACCTGCGCCGATAATTATCACATCATAACTATTCATAATAATTTCCTCTTTTAATGTAAAAAATCGAGTTATTATTTTACCATAAAAAGAGCCAAAAGACAATAAAGCGTTTTTTCTTGTTAAAACCATGTCTAAGTGTTAGACTTACCTTGTACCTGCATGCAGGGGATATCTTTGAATTCTGGAGGCTTTGATCTTTGAGTAAAATTAGTGATTTAGCGCAACAGCAGATAATTTTGGCAGATGGCGCCATGGGGACGTATTACCAGAGCCTCTATCCGGACGACGAGAACATCGTAGAGATGGCGGTGCTTGATAATCCTGATCGCATAAAAAATATCCACAAGAGCTATATCGATGCCGGGGCAGTTCTTATCCGCACCGACAGCTTTGCCTGCGTGGGGCCATTTATCGAATCAGATGAATTAAAGGCCGAGATCGCTTCTAAATCGTATGAGCTCGCAAGAGAAGCTGCAAAAGAATCCGGGAGGGATGTGATCGTCGCTGCCGATATCGGGACTCTCTTTGATCCGGCGATGGAAGGGCATATCCTCTCTGATATAAAGCCGGTGCTGGACGCCTTTTTAGCCGCCGGAGCGGATGTATTCGACTTCGAAACCCAGACTCAGACAGAGGGACTTTCAGAGATTTTTTCGTATATTAAGGAAAAGAACCCAAAGGCTCAGATCATCGTGACTTTCTCTGTAAACAAGAATGGTATGACGACAGGCGGACTCTCGGCTGACAATATCATGCAGTTCGGGGCATCAGAGGAAAACATAGACGCCTTCGGTTTCAACTGCGGCGTCGGAGCCTCACACATGGCAGATATCATTAAAAAAGTGTCATTTTATACTGACAAGCCATTCATGGTGCTGCCAAACGCCGGCTACCCTTACAACTTAAGAGGCAGACAGATATTCAGTGGCGACAGCAGCTTTTTTACTGAAAAAATGAAAGATATCGTCTCAAGCGGAGCCGATATAATCGGTGGCTGCTGCGGTACGACCCCTGAGTTTATAAAGAAACTTGGGGAGACCTTCTCAGGGAAAAAGTCAGGGGAAAGAAAGATAGTTGAGGCATTTGACAAGAAAACGAGAACGTTTTCTTCATTTTACAAGAAGCTTGTGAACGACGAAAAGCCGATCGTAGTCGAGCTTGACCCGCCTTTTGGGAGCGATATCACAAAGGTTATGAATTCAGCCAGGACTCTCTCTAAAGCTGACGTTGACATCATAACTCTTTCCGATTCGCCAATGGGAAGGAGCAGGATGGATCCGATGCTTCTAGGTGCTATGATGCAGAAGGAGACCGGGACAGATGTAATGCCGCATGTGGCCTGCCGCGACAGAAATCTGATCGGACTTCGCGGCTGTCTTCTGGGAAGCTATGCGGCAGGACTCAGGCATTTTCTTATGATAACAGGGGATCCGGTGCCTGCCGCCGACAGGAGCCAGGTCACATCGGTTTTTGATTACAATTCGATACGCTTCATGAATATGGCGAAGCTCTTAAACGAGGATGATTTCTCGGCTGACAGGATTGTCTACGGAGGCGCCTTGAATTACCACGGGAGAAATGCCGAAGCGATCGCAAGGCGCATGAAGCTTAAAATGGAGCAGGGATGCTCTTTTTTCCTGACACAGCCAGTGTATGGAGATGACGATATAGAGCGACTTTCTCTCCTTAAAAAAATGACCGGTGCGAAGATAATCGCGGGTATCATGCCGCTTGTAAGTTATAAAAATGCCACTTTTATGGCGAATGAGATGCCTGGAATCCATGTACCGGAAAGCATTGTAAACCTCTACAGTCCGGACATGAGCCGCGAAGAAGCTGAAAAGGTCGCTGTCAGCGTAAGCCTTGACATTGCTGATAAAATGAGAGAAATGACAGACGGCTACTACTTTATGGTGCCTTTCAACAGGGTGAAGCTGATCTGCGATATTATTAAACAAATCAGGAAATGAGGGAGAAATTTGACTGTTACTGAATTTAAAGATCTTTTTAAAAATGCACATCCGGTGTTTCTCGACGGAGCTGTCGGGACAAATATGATGAAGGCTGGTATGCCCGGGGGAGTCTGCCCCGAGAAGTGGATGGCTGATAACCCCTTGCCAATATCAAAACTTCAGCACGACTACATGGAGGCCGGAAGCCAGATAGTGCTCGCTCCCTCTTTTGCTGCAAACAGGATAAAGCTGAAGGAATACGGACTCGAAGATCAGGTGTACTCGATTAATGCAACACTTGCCAGAAATACCAGAAAGGCGACTGACGGAAAGTGCCTTGTCGCCGGAGATATCACTATGACTGGCCAGCAGCTTGCGCCTCTGGGAGAACTCGATTTCGAGGATCTCGTAGACGTTTACAAAGAGCAGGCTGCTGCCCTTATCGATGGCGGCGTCGACTTATTTTTCATAGAGACGATGATGAGCCTTCAGGAGACAAGGGCTGCACTTCTCGCGGTAAAGGAAACTGCCCCTGATATGCCGGCTCTGACTTCGATGACCTACAATGAGGACGGAAAGACTCTATACGGAACTGCTCCCGCAGAGGCCACTGTAGTGCTCCAGTCGCTCGGGGCTGACGCGATAGGCTTAAACTGCTCGACAGGTCCTGAGAAGATGGTCCCGCTGATCGAGGAAATGAGAAGGTATGCGACTGTTCCGATCATCGCAAAGCCAAACGACGGAATCCCTGAGCTGATAAATGACGAGACTGTCTACAGACTCTCACCTGAAGAATTTTCAGATAACATGGTGTCTCTTGTAAAGGCAGGAGCCACGATAATCGGCGGCTGCTGTGGAACGACTCCTGCCCATATAAGGGCGATGGTCGAAAAGACCAGGGATCTTTGCACACTAAAACCGGATCCTGTCACTGAGAGAGTTATCTCTTCCGAGAGAAAAGTGCAGGAGATCGAGCCGGGGAAGCAGTTTTTAGTCATTGGCGAGAGGATAAATCCTACTGGAAAAAAGAAGCTTCAGGCGGAGCTTAGATCTGGTTCACTCGATATGGTAAAGGATTTTGCCAGAAGCCAGGAGGAGAACGGCGCCGCGATCTTAGATATAAACATGGGCACGAACGGAATCGATGAGAAGGAGATGATGCTTCGCGCCATTGACGAGGTGACATACGAGACCGACCTGCCGCTCTGCATCGATACGAGCTATCCTGAAGTTATGGAGGCGGCGCTTCGCAGATACCCGGGAAGAGCTCTTATCAACTCGATTTCAGGTGAAGAGGAGAGAATGGAGAAGATGCTCCCTATTGCCAAAAAATACGGGGCTATGTTTATCGTACTTCCCCTCTCATCTGCCGGACTTCCGAAGACTCTTGAGGAGAAGCATGCGAACCTCGAAAGAGTTCTTGCGGCAGTAAAGGCAGCAGGCATGTCTGAAAATAGAGCTGTTGTGGACGTTCTTGTAGCTACAGTAGGAGCCGATCAGGAGAGCGCTGTTAAATGCTTTTCTACAATTGACTACTGTCACAGAAGGGGACTGCCTACGGTCTGCGGGCTTTCGAATATTTCGTTCGGCCTGCCGGAGAGAGCATTTGTAAATACGGCATTTTTAAATATGGCAATAGCTCACGGCCTTACGATGGCTATAGCAAATCCTTCGCAGAAGCTTCTTATGCTGACCGCTCTGGCAGGTGACATGCTGCTCTGCAGAGAGGGAGCGACGGAGAGATACTTAAAGACCGCAGCTGAGGCTGATGTTACTGTCTCGACCGTCGGAAGTAAAACTTCCGGTTCTGTTCAGGAGAAAAAGTCGGACCTCTCACCAGTGATGGAGGCTGTAGTAAAGGGCGATACGACTCACATCCAGGAGCTTGTAAAAAAAGACATTGCCAATGGCCGCGACCCGAAGGAAATTTTAAATACAGATCTTATCGCCGGCATTCAGATGGTGGGAGAACTATATGAGCAGAAAAAATATTTCCTGCCTCAGATGATATCAGGTGCGAATGCGATGGAGAAGGGCGTTGCAGTCATTGAGCCTCTCCTTAAAAAGGATTCTTCAGAGCAGAAGGAGACGGTAGTCTGCGCGACTGTCGAGGGTGACATTCACGACATTGGAAAAAATCTCGTAGTCCTCATGCTTAAAAACTACGGCTACAATGTCATTGACCTCGGAAAAGATGTAAAGGCAGAGGATATAATTGAGGCTGCGATAAACAGCAAAGCCTCAGTTATCGGACTTTCAGCTCTTATGACTACGACTATGGTCCATATGAAGGAAGTTGTAAAGCTTAGAAATGAGCGCTACCCGTCGTGCAGGATCGTGATCGGCGGCGCCTGTATCACGCCGTCTTACAGTGATGAGATCGGAGCGGACGGCTATTCAGCTGATGCTGCCGAATGTGTAAAGCTTGTCGACAGACTTCTGGCTGAAGATAAGCAGCAGAATAACGGAAAAGCTCTGGCTATGTAAAATATTTTTAAAATACCCCTTGACATTGCTGCCGGGGTTTGGTAGTATATTCAAGTCGCGTGAAACAAAAGAGCGCGAATTGAATATGGGATCTTAGCTCAGCTGGGAGAGCATCTGCCTTACAAGCAGGAGGTCATAGGTTCGAGCCCTATAGGTCCCATTCAGGAACTTATTTATAGTTTCTGTGGCGAGATAGCTCAGCTGGCTAGAGCACACGGTTCATACCCGTGGTGTCAAGAGTTCGAATCTCTTTCTCGCTACTGTTTCTAAGGGCTGTTGCATCTCGGATGTGACAGCCTTTTGTTTTAGAGGTGATTATTTGCGTATTGGAAACGGCTACGATGTGCACCGGCTCGTTGAAGGCAGAGACCTTATCATCGGCGGCGTACATATTCCATATGATAGAGGCCTGCTCGGCCACTCCGATGCCGATGTGCTGCTGCATGCGGTAATGGATGCGCTGCTTGGCGCTGCGGGGCTTGGCGATATAGGACTTCATTTTCCGGATAACGATGACAGATACAAGGGCGCGGACTCGAGGGCATTGCTCCGCGAAGTCGGTCAGATGCTTCTTAAAGAGGGCTATGTGGTCGGAAATATAGACGCCACGATCATTGCCCAGGCACCGAAGATGCGGCCGTATATAGAAGATATGAAAAAAAATATTGCCAAAGACCTTCAGATATCAGATAATATGGTAAATGTAAAAGCCACGACTGAAGAGAAGCTTGGTTTTACAGGAAGAGGCGAAGGAATTTCAGCTCAGGCTGTCTGTATCATCGATTCGCTTTATGAAGCTGGAAGACAGATAGGGCCGGGATGCAGCGGATGCAGCGGCTGCCCGAAAGTAAGTTAAGGAGATTCTTATGTTAAAGATTTACAACACACTTACGAGAAAAAAGGAAGAATTCAAACCGATCGAAGAAGGCAGGGTCAGGATGTATGTATGCGGACCTACGGTCTACAACTACATCCATATCGGAAATGCCCGTCCGATGATAGTTTTCGATACGGTCAGACGTTACTTTTTATATAAAGGATACAACGTCGATTATGTTTCCAACTTTACCGATGTCGACGACAAGATCATAAATGAGGCGATAAAGGAAGGAAAGAGCGCCTCCGAAGTAGCTGAGTTCTACATAAAAGAGTGCAAAAAGGACATGAAGTCCATGAACATCATGCCTGCCACGGTTAATCCCCGTGCTACCGAGGAGATCGACGGCATGATCGATATGATCTCAAACCTTATCGATAAGGACTACGCCTACGTCGCATCCGACGGCACAGTTTACTACAGGACCAGAAGATTTGCAGGGTATGGCAAACTCTCCCATAAGAATATCGATGACCTCGAGGCCGGACACCGCGACATCAAAGTGACTGGTGACGAGAAGCAGGATCCGCTCGATTTCGTTCTCTGGAAGCCAAAGAAGGAGGGTGAGCCTTCCTGGAGATCGCCATGGTGCGATGGAAGACCGGGCTGGCACATCGAGTGCTCTGTGATGTCGAAGAGATACCTTGGAAATACTATTGATATCCATGCCGGCGGAGAGGACCTTATCTTCCCTCACCACGAGAACGAGATCGCCCAGTCTGAGGCTGCAAACGGCGTACCGTTTGCCCACTACTGGATGCACAACGGTTTCCTCAATATCAATAATGTAAAAATGAGCAAGTCGCTTGGCAACTTCCTCTTAGTCCGCGATATTTTAAAGAAATACAACGGAGATGTGCTCAGATTCTTTATGCTGTCAGCTCAGTACAGAAGCCCTCTGAACTATTCGGCAGAGCTTATGGAGTCCGCCAAGAACGGACTTGACAGGATAAGGACCTGCGGCGACAGATTAAAGGACCTGATCTCAAAGTCCACAAATATGGAGATGACTGAGGAAGAGGACGAGCTTCTCGACACGACAAAGCAGTATGTCGAGAACTTCGAGAAGGCGATGGACGACGACTTTAATACTGCCGACGCGATCGCAGCGATCTTCGACCTTGTCAAATTTGCAAATACAAATCTCGACGAGGAGAGCTCGGGAGACATCCTGATGAAAGTCTTCGAGAAGATCGAAAAGCTTTTAGGCGTTCTGGGACTCGCATTTACAGTTGATAAAGATGAGATCGATCCAGAAGTTGAGGAACTTATCGAGAAGCGCCAGCAGGCCAGAAAAGAGAAAAACTTTGCTCTCGCTGACCAGATCAGAGATCAGCTTCTATCTCAGGGCATCGAGCTTAAAGACACGAGAGACGGAGTCAAATGGAAGAGAGTATAAGTGCGATTAGAAGCACTTTTGGAATAGCAGAACGCGATATCAGGACATATTCACCGCTCACCCTCGCGTTCTTAGGTGACGGTGTCTTTGAGATCGTGATCCGCTCTATAGTCGTGGCGGGAAGAAACGTCTCGCCATCAAGGCTTCACAACGCATCTGCCCACATTGTAAAGGCAGAGTCGCAGAGAAAGATCACCGAAGCCATTGAGCCGCTTTTATCAGATGACGAGGCGGATATCTTAAGGCGCGGACGAAACGCCAAAAGCTACACCCATTCGAAAAATGCCTCTGTCTCCGATTACCGAATGGCGACAGGCTTTGAGGCACTTTTGGGATACTTGTATCTTCTCGGAAAAGACGAGAGGATACTTTTTCTTATAAAACAGGGACTCGAGTTGACAGGCCTTTTTAAGGACCACACTGGAGAATTTGAGGAAATAAATCATGCATGACGAAAGTACGATAATCGAAGGCAGAAATGCCGTATTGGAAGCTCTGCGTTCAGATATTACAGTGGAGCGCATATTTGTTTTGAAGTCGAGTTACGACGGACCGATTCATACGATTCTTCGCGAGGCGAAGAGACAGGGCATAAGGACTGATTTCGTAGACAAGTCCAGACTCGATGAGATCTGCCCTGATAAAAAACACCAGGGAGTGGCCGCCTATGTAGCTGCTTTTTCGTACTCATCAGTCGACGACATTCTTGCAAAGTCGAAAGAGAAGGGCACAGATCCGTTCATTTTTATCTTAGATGAGATCGAGGATCCGCACAACCTTGGAGCCATAATCCGTACCGCAAATATGGCCGGTGCGGACGGTGTCATTATCCCTAAGAACAGAGCCGTAGGCCTGACCTCCTCAGCCGTAAAGGCTTCGGCCGGAGCTATAAGCTACGTGCCAGTGGCAAAGGTCACCAACCTTTCGAGGACGATAGACGAGTTAAAGGAAAAAGGTATCTGGATCTACGCCTGCGACCTGGACGGGGAGAGCATCTACAGGACTTCACTGACCGGACCTCTGGCTATCGTCATCGGAAATGAGGGCAGAGGTATTTCAAAGCTCGTCAAGGAGAAATGTGACGCAGTCGTAAGCATTCCGACATTTGGTGATATCGACTCACTGAATGCTTCGGTATCATGCGGTGTTGTAGCTTTTGAAGCAGTAAGACAGAGGCTTGAGAAAAAGTGATCTACTTAGACAATGCAGCGACAACTCAGATGAAGCAGGAAGTTTTAGATGAGATGCTTCCTTATTTTCGAGAGAACTATGGAAACGCATCTGCAGTCTACGAGCTTGGAAACAAGAGTAAATACGCTATCGATGTGGCTCGTGACAGGGCTGCGGCACTTCTTGATACTAAGGCTGAGAGAATATTTTTTACATCCGGAGGTTCAGAGTCTGACAACTGGGCGCTGATAAAGGCTTCATCCATGATGAAGGGCAGAGGAAAGCACCTGATCACGACTTCAATCGAGCATCCGGCTGTGATAAATACGATGAAAGCCCTTCAGGACGAAGGTTTTGAAGTGACTTTTCTGCCGGTCGATCAGAAGGGATTTGTAACTCCTGAGCAGGTGGAAGCTGCGATAAGAGATGATACGACTCTTATCTCTGCCATGTTTGCAAATAACGAGATAGGGACCATCGAGCCGATCGCAGAGATCGGCAGAGTCGCTCACGAGCATGGGATTCTTTTCCACACAGATGCAGTTCAGGCGTTCGGGCAGCTTCCGATAGACCCGGATAAGATGAATATAGATATGCTCTCCGCAAGTTCTCACAAGATATACGGACCTAAAGGCGTAGGACTATTGTATTTAAGCCCTGCGGCTTCAAAGATCAGGTCGCTTATCCATGGCGGTGGTCAGGAGAGAAACAAGAGGGCCGGCACCGAAAACGTTCCGGGAATTGTTGGCTTTGGAAAGGCCTGCGAACTCGCAAAGGAGACAATCCAGAAGAGAATGGAGCAGGAGTCGAAGCTTAGGGATTATTTTATCGGACGGGTTTTAAATGAGATCCCTCTGACATACTTAAACGGAGCTGAAGGATCTGAAAGGCTTCCTGGCAATATCAATATCGGCTTTAAATTTATCGAAGCTGAGTCGGAGCTTATCCTTCTCGATCAGAAGGGCATAGCGGCCTCGAGTGGTTCTGCCTGCACTGCAGGTTCTATTGACCCGTCGCATGTGCTTATCGCAATAGGACGCGACGAGACAGAGGCCCGCGAGTCGCTCAGATTTACCCTCAGTGATTCGACGACAGAGGACGAGCTCGATAAGACCATAGATGTCTTGAAAGAGACGCTCGGAATGCTTCGCGCGTCGAATCTTTTTTATCAGGATTATATTAAAAAAAATGGCTAAAGTAGTAGTTGGAATGAGTGGCGGCGTCGATTCATCGGTCGCCGCTTATTTATTAAAAAAACAGGGATACGACGTTATCGGTGTAACAATGCAGATCTGGCAGAATCCGGATCAGGCCTGCCGCCTCGAGGAGAGAGGATGCTGCGGCCTTTCGGCCGTTGAGGATGCTAGAAGGGTCGCAGGAGTTCTTGGAATTCCTTACTACGTTATGAATTTCAAAGAGGACTTCAGGAAATATGTCATGGACTATTTTGTCGACGAGTACAGCCATGCCAGGACTCCGAATCCATGCATCGCCTGTAACCGTTACATAAAGTGGGAGGGCCTCTTAAAGCGCAGTATGGATATTGGCGCTGACTTCATAGCGACGGGCCACTATGCGAGGATCGAGACGCTTCCAAACGGCCGCATTGCGATAAAAAATTCTGTGACCGCTGAAAAGGACCAGACCTATGTCCTCTATTCCCTGACGCAGGATCAGCTCAGGCACACGCTTATGCCTGTCGGAGACTATGACAAGCCGACCATAAGAAAAATAGCAGAAGAGGCCGGTCTTCCTGTCGCCCACAAACGTGACAGCGAAGACGTCTGCTTTATTCCTGACGGAAACACCGGAAAATTCTTAGATGATGAGATGGGCGATAAAGCTTTTGGCGAGGGAAATTTTGTCGACAGGAACGGCAAAATCCTCGGAAAGCACAAGGGCATCACACACTACACGATTGGCCAGAGAAAGGGCCTTGGTATGGGATTCGGTCACCGCGTCTTTGTGCAGCACTTAGACCCTCTTACAAACGAAGTGGTTCTTGGCGAAAATGAGGACCTCTTTTCCGATACGCTTGAAGCCGACCATCTCTGCTATATGGCAGAGGAGCGGTTCGACGAGAACAGGCTCTATCTTGGAAAAATCCGCTACTCTGATCCGGGAACACCGTGCCATGTAAAGTACAGCGGCGACTCTTTAATTGTCACCTTTGAAAAAAAGGTGCGCGCGGCCACTCCTGGCCAGGCGCTCGTTCTCTACGACGGAGACTATGTAGCCGGCGGTGGTGTGATAAAGTGAGAGGGAGTTGCTGACTTTGCAGGCAGTCGGTTTTTCTGAGGCGATATAGTGATAATTTCAAGCTCCGCGGAGCTGCTAGAATGAGATTTTCTCTGGATGTCTGTTTTTGTAGACATTGAACCAGGAGAATCCTATTTTTTTTAGTTCCGGTATTACTTTTTCGTAGCCTATCGCCACATCCTTCGGTTCGTGAGCGTCCGCTCCAAGAGTGATGTTTCGGCCGCCGAGATTGTAGTAGAATTTGAGAATCTCGTATGATGGATTTGGCTCACTCATCCCATATCTGAAGGCTCCTGTATTCACCTCGAGCGATTTCCCGTGTTCAATAAGGTGCTTTAGTATTTTTTCAAAAGTGTTTTTGAAATCATCAAATCTGCAGTCCGCTTCAGGCGAGCCAAAGTACTTGAGACCATATCTGACGACATAGTCCAGGTGGCCGAGAGTGTCATAATCGTCGAAAGCGCAGATATTTTCATAGACCTGATCAAAATACATCCGGTAAGCTTCCTGCGGGCTCTTATCATCATAAAAGCTCTTGTAGTACGGATCATATCCGCTGATGACGTGGACAGAGCCTATTACGAAATCAAATGGGTATTTTCTTGTAATTGCATGGTGCGTTTCTGCGAGATAAGGCTGAAGGCCCATTTCAATTCCTGTTCCAATCCAGAAATCGGGAGACTCATTTTCCTTTTTAATCTGTGGCATTTTTTTGAAATATTCATCAAAATCGAGATCAAAGAGGTGTGGCTCCTCTCTGTAATCGATATCGAGATGATCTGTAAAACAGATGCCTGCAAGACGTTTTTCTTTGGCAGAATTTATCATGTCGAGAGGGGATGCGTCGCTGTCTCCCGAGAAACTTGTGTGCATATGTGTATCGTATAACATTGAATTCCTCCCAATTGATAAAACAAGTGGCTCCGCGGAGCCTGAAATTATCACTATATCGCTTTCGGTAATCGATTGCCTGTAAGCCAGCAAAACAAGCAGCTTCGCGGAGCTTCACATTATCGCAGTATCGTTTTAACTCTCACTATATTAGCACATTTTCGCAATTTTTTGTTAAATTTATAACAAAGGCGAAATCAGCTCTTGCAAATTCAGTTGAAAACCGTTATTATATAAATTGTTTATGGAGATTGTTCCATTAACAAAACAAAATAATTTTTCGTAGGAGGAATTACAACATGGCAGTTAGAGTAGCAATCAATGGATTTGGACGTATTGGTCGTCTTGCATTCCGTCAGATGTTCCAGGCAGAGGGTTTTGATATCGTAGCTATCAACGATCTTACAAGCCCAGAGATGCTTGCATATCTTCTTAAATATGATTCATCACAGGGTCGTTATGCAAAGGCTGATACAGTTACTTTCTCAGACCATTCAATCACAGTAGACGGTCAGGAGATCGAGATCTACAAAGAGGCTGATGCTCATAACCTTCCTTGGGGAAAGCTTGATATCGATGTAGTTCTTGAGTGCACAGGCTTCTACACATCAAAGGCTAAGGCACAGGCTCATATCGACGCTGGTGCCAAGAAGGTCGTTATCTCTGCCCCAGCAGGAAATGATCTTCCTACAATCGTTTATAATACAAACCACGAGACACTTACAGCAGATGACAACATCATCTCAGCTGCATCATGCACCACAAACTGCCTCGCACCTATGGCTAAGGCTCTTAACGAGCTCGCTCCTATCCAGTCAGGTATCATGGTTACAATCCATGCTTACACTGGTGACCAGATGATCCTTGATGGACCACAGAGAAAGGGCAACTTCCGTCGTAGCCGTGCAGGCGCTGAGAACATCGTTCCTAACACAACTGGTGCTGCTAAGGCTATCGGTCTTGTTGTTCCAGAGCTTAACGGAAAGCTCATCGGATCAGCTCAGCGTGTACCTGTTCCAACAGGTTCTACAACTATCCTTACAGCTGTAGTAAAGGGTGACGTTACTGTTGACCAGATCAACGCTAAGATGAAGGCTTCTACAAACGAGTCTTTCGGATATAACGAGGATCAGATCGTATCTAAGGATATCGTAGGCATGACCTATGGTTCACTCTTCGATGCTACACAGACTATGGTTCTTCCAGTTGGTGATGGAAACACAGAGGTTCAGGTTGTTTCATGGTATGACAACGAGAACTCATTCACATCAAATATGTGCAGAACTATCAAGTATTTCGCTAAGTTCCTTAACAAGTAATTTCTGCGAATTACAGACCTTGATTTTACAGGGGTCCGGCTTAAGGGCCGGACTCCTTTTCTTTTAACGAAAGGAAAGAACATGGAACTTAATAAAAAATCAGTTGATGATATTAACGTAAAGGGAAAGAGAGTCCTTTGCCGTTGCGATTTTAACGTACCTCTTAAGGATGGTAAGATTACAGATGAGAACAGACTCGTAGCAGCTCTTCCTACTATAAAGAAGCTTATTGCTGATGGTGGAAAGGTTATCCTCTGCTCACACCTTGGAAAAGTAAAGACTGAGGAAGACAAGAAGACTAAGACTCTTGCTCCTGTAGCAAAGAGACTTTCAGAGCTTCTTGGACAGGAAGTAAAGTTCGCTGCTGATCCTGAGGTCGTTGGTCCTAACGCAAAGGCAGCAGTTGCAGCTATGAAGGATGGAGACGTTGTTCTTCTTGAGAACACCAGATTCCGTCCGGAGGAGACAAAGAACGGCGAGGCTTTCTCAAAGGATCTCGCTTCTTTAGCAGATGTCTTCGTAAATGACGCATTTGGTACAGCTCACAGATCACACTGCTCAAACGTTGGTGTTGCTGAAGAGCTTCGCAAAGAGGGCAAGCCGGCTGTTGTTGGTTACCTTATGCAGAAAGAGATCGACTACCTCGGCAAAGCCGTTGAGGATCCTGTGCGTCCATTCGTAGCTATTCTCGGTGGCGCAAAGGTTGCCGATAAGCTCAATGTTATTTCAAATCTCCTTGAGAAGTGCGATACACTGATCATTGGCGGTGGAATGGCATATACTTTCATTAAGGCCCAGGGTTACTCAGTAGGAAAGTCTCTCTGCGACGATTCAAAGATCGACTACTGCAAAGAGATGATGGAGAAGGCCAAGAAGCTCGGCAAGAAGCTCCTTCTTCCTGTAGATGCTGTCATTGTTGACGATTTCCCGGATCCTATCGATGGAGATGTTGATACGGAAGTTGTAGACGTTACAGCTATCCCTGATGGCAAAGAGGCCTGCGATATCGGACCTAAGACAGCTGAGATGTTTGCTAACGAAGTTGCATCTGCTAAGACTGTTGTCTGGAACGGACCTATGGGCGTATTTGAGAACCCGACACTTGCAGCCGGCACTTTAAAGGTTGCTCAGGCTCTTGCAGATTCTGATGCTACAACTATCATCGGTGGCGGCGATTCAGCTGCAGCTGTAAACCAGATGGGACTTGGTTCGAAGATGAGCCATATCTCTACAGGCGGCGGCGCATCACTCGAATTCCTCGAGGGCAAAGAGCTTCCTGGAATCGCAGCAGCTGACGAGAAGTAATTCACTTAATGAGAATGAGCATAAGTGAAGCTCGAATTTAATGAATTATTCGTTACCTGCAGCTTAACGAGAGCAGGCGACAGCGCCGCTTGAGTTTTGTGCAGGTAACTTCTTTAGATAGTTTACTTTTGACTTCGATCAGGAGGTTTATAAAAATGAGAAAGAAGATCATTGCCGGAAACTGGAAGATGAACGAGACTCCTAGCGAAGCTTTAAAGCTCGTTGAGACTTTAAAGCCTCTCGTTAACAATCCGGATGTAGATGTAGTTTACTGTGTACCAGCTATCGATATCGTACCTGTAGCTTCTGCAGTTAAGGGCACAAACGTACACGTTGGCGCTGAGAATATGTATTTCGAAGATAAGGGCGCTTTTACTGGTGAGATTTCAGCTCCGATGCTTAAGGACGCCGGCGTAGAGTTCGTTATCATCGGACATTCAGAGAGAAGAGGATATTTCCTCGAGGACGATGCACTTCTGAACAAGAAGGTCAAGAAGGCATTCGAGGCCGGACTTACACCTATCCTCTGCTGCGGTGAGTCACTTGAGCAGAGAGAGCAGGGCGTTACACTTGACTGGATCCGTATGCAGATCAAGCTTGACCTTGCAGGTGTTACAAAGGAGCAGGCAGCTTCTATGGTCATCGCTTACGAGCCTATCTGGGCTATCGGAACAGGCAAGACTGCTACAGCTGATCAGGCTGAGGAAGTCTGCAAGGCTATCCGTGATACTATTGCTGACATCTATGATACAGACACAGCTGAGAAGATCCGTATCCAGTACGGCGGCTCTATGAAGCCGGCTAACTGCAAAGAGCTTCTTGCAAAGCCTGACATCGATGGCGGACTTATCGGCGGAGCTTCTCTTAAGGCTGATTTCGCTGATATCGTAAATTACAACAAGTAATTTACTCTCATTTAGAATTGAACTGAAACAGGATATCACAGTTTGTGTTCTGTTT
This sequence comes from Lachnospiraceae bacterium, assembly GCA_003862155.1. Taxonomy (GTDB): domain Bacteria; phylum Bacillota; class Clostridia; order Lachnospirales; family Lachnospiraceae; genus Weimeria; species Weimeria bifida. The sequence goes on along the minus strand of QOUV01000003.1, from coordinate 99,848 downwards.
TTTGGCACCTGTCCGGAAACTTTCCGGACGGGTGTTTCTTAATATTGACGTGTTTTTTGTAATTGTTTTTTACACTGCTTTATGGCATCAGAAAGGAATTTTATGGCAGGATATACAGTCGAAGAGGCACTGCAGTACGTGGAAGAGAACGATGTACGCTTTATCAGACTCGCCTTTTCAGATATGCTTGGAAACCACAAGAATATAGCCATTCAGCCGGATATTCTGGGTAAGGCATTCGATTCGGGGATAGCTTTTGATGCTTTCAGGATCCTTGGATACGATGACCCGAAGTACAGGGACCTCTATTTGAAACCGGATCCGAATACGCTCTCGGTCCTGCCTTGGAGACCGCAGGCCGGAAGGGTTATCAGATTTTACTGTAATGTAGTGACACAGGATGGCACTCCATATCCTTACGATTCGAGAAAATTTTTATCTGACACCATAAAAGAGTGTAAAAAAGCAGGTTTCTCCGTAAGACTCGGACTCAGGAGTGAATTTTTCCTCTTTAAAAATGACGAAGATGGCTTTCCTACTCAGGAGCCGATGGACTCCGCCAGCTACTTTGATGTGGCGCCACTCGACCGCGGCGAGAACATAAGGCGTGAGATCTGCCTGACACTATCGGACATGGACGTTCCGCCAATCTCCAGTCACCATGAGGTTGGCCCTGGACAAAATGAGATAGAATTCAGATCAGCCGGAGCCCTTCACAGTGCAGATCACTTCATGACCTACAAAAATGTCGTAACGACAATCGCTGCGAGAAACGGGCTTACGGCGTCATTTGAGCCGAAACCACTCGAGGGACTTCCTGGAAACGGTTTCCATATTAAGATAAGCCTCTTCAGAGAAGCGCAGAATCTGTTTGACACAGATCCCGAGATGGTATTCTCATTTATGGCGGGAATTTTTAACAGGATAAGGGAAATCACGGTATTTTTAAATCCGAAGAAGGAATCATACCTTCGTTTTGGAGAGGATTCTGCGCCTAAGTACCTCACCTGGTCTCACCAGAATGAATCGAGAATGATCAGGATCCCGATGGTTCATGGGAAGTACGATTTTTGCATCCTGCGTTCCCCTGACTCGATGATGAATCCGTACATCGGGTTTGCGATGATGATACAGGCGGGGCTTGAGGGCGTTAAAAATAATGAAAAACTCCCTGAGCCGCTTGAAAAGCCGGGCTATCTGATAACAGAGGAAGACCGCTGGAAATACTCAAAGCTTCCGCTCTCTCTTGCAGAAGCCTACGATGTGGCAAAGGAATCCGGATTTTTAAAGGATGAGAAGAGAGCAGCCATCACAGAGCGGTTCTTAAACACATTAAAGGACAATGAACTTTAAGGAGGTCCCCTTTGGATAGAGCTTTAGTTATCAGTGATGCTCCAAAGGCGATGAAATTTTTCAAAGACTTTCTTTCAGCAAATGGATACGACAAGATAAAACTGGCCTCCACAGCCGAAGAGGGCAGACAGGCCATGGAGGAATTTTCTCCGGACATCTGCGTCATAAATGCGCCTATCGGAAACGCGAGCGCCGAAGAACTCTCGGAGGAGCTGGCATCTGATATCAGCTGCCAGGTGATACTTTTCGTAAAGGACGACTATTTCGAAGATATCGCCGGACATGTGCAGAAGGCAGGTGTAATCTGCCTTGTGAAGCCTATAAGCAAGTCGATGTTTTTTTCGGCACTCGACTTTGCGGAGGCGGCTGACAGCCGAATGAAAAAGGCCGATGCAGAGATAAAGAGACTCGAGAGAAAACTTTCCGAGGTAAGAATTGTCGATCATGCCAAGAGCATCCTTATAAATCAAAAAAATTTGACCGAGGCCGAGGCGCACAGGTACATCGAGAAGACTGCGATGGACAGGCGTGTGCCGAGAGGTCAGGTCGCAGAGGAGATCATAGACTACTATACGGATTAATTTTACATATTTAAGTCATATGTTGAATGTTCTCCGGAAATAAGATATAATCTAAAAGTTATCTGAGAAAAATTAAACTATAGTGCAGCGCGAAAGGAAAAGAAATGGCAAAGAACACAAAGTTTGTTTTCGTTACCGGTGGTGTGGTTTCCGGACTTGGAAAGGGAATCACAGCAGCTTCGCTTGGAAGGCTTTTAAAGACCCGTGGCTACAAAGTCGCATCACAGAAGCTTGACCCTTATATGAATGTTGATCCGGGAACTATGAGCCCTTATCAGCACGGAGAAGTGTTTGTTACGGAAGATGGCGCGGAGACAGACCTTGACCTCGGCCATTACGAGCGTTTCATCGATGAGAACCTGAACAAGTTCTCGAACCTGACTTCCGGTAAGGTGTACTGGAACGTACTGAACCGCGAGAGACAGGGTGAGTACCTCGGACAGACAGTTCAGGTTATCCCGCATATCACAGATGAGATCAAGCACTTTATTTATATGGGTGCTGAGACCTCGAATGCCGATGTGCTTATCACAGAGATCGGCGGTACCACAGGTGATATCGAGTCACAGCCTTTCCTCGAGGCCATCAGACAGGTTTCACTCGAGAGAGGTCAAGAGAACACGCTGTTCATACATGTGACGCTTGTCCCGTTCCTCGCTGGATCGAACGAGCACAAGAGTAAGCCGACACAGCACTCAGTAAAGGAGCTGCGTTCACTCGGTATTTCTCCTGATATCATTGTTGCCCGTGCGAATGAGCCACTCGAGCAGAGCATCAAGGATAAGATCTCACTTTTCTGCAACGTAAAGAAAGACTGTGTTATCGAAAACACTACGATGGATTCACTGTATGAGGCGCCGCTGATGCTCCATGCGAATGGTCTTGATGACGTTGTCTGCCGTGAGCTTGGGCTTGAGAAGAAGAAGCCGGATCTCACAGAGTGGCAGAATCTCGTAAAGAGAATCCACAACCTGAAGAAGACAGTAAAGGTTGGTATTGTAGGAAAATATGTAGCACTCCACGATGCATATCTTTCAGTCCGTGAGGCTTTGTACCACGGCGGATATGAGAATGACTCCACTGTAGATATCGAGTGGATCGACTCTGAGAAGATCACGAATGATAATGTTGCCGATACGATAGGCGGACTCGATGGAATCGTAGTTCCTGGTGGCTTTGGTGACAGAGGAATCGAGGGCATGGTTACTGCCTGCAGATATGCCAGAGAGAACGATATCCCGTACTTTGGACTCTGCCTTGGAATGCAGATCTCGGTTATAGAATACGCCAGAGATGTCTGCGGCATCGAAGACGCGAACAGCCGTGAGTTCAATGAGAACGGACAGCATCTCGTTATCGACCTTATGGAAGAGCAGATGCGCATAGTAAGAAAAGGTGGCACGATGCGTCTCGGCGCATATCCTTGCAAGATAGTCAAAGGCTCGATGCTCGACAAGGCCTATGGCCTTCGCCAGGTAAATGAGCGCCACAGACACAGATTCGAGTTCAACAACGAGTACAAGGACGTTCTTTCAAAGGCCGGCCTCAAGATCTCAGGAACTTCACCTGACGGTTCTATCGTAGAAGCTGTCGAGGAGCCTAAGAACCGCTTCCACGTAGGCGTTCAGTTCCATCCGGAGTTTAAGAGCCGCCCGAACAAGGCTCATCCTCTCTTCAGAGAATTCATCGCAGCCTGCGTTGACAAGCACGAAGTTAAAAATTAACACCGCTAATTAAGGGCCCGTTGCAAATTTGCAACGGACCCTTTTTTACTATAGACTGTCGCAGAGCCGGAAATCTTTTAGAAGTGAAATACTATCTTCTTGATAGCTTCAATCGGCATATCGAGCCCTGTCCATTCTTTGAATGAGGCTGCGCCCTGATAGAGGAGCATTTCCTCGCCGTTTTTATATGGACAGCCGACTTCCTTCGCGTAGGAGAGAAGAGTCGTCTCTGCCGGGTGGTAGATGATGTCCGAGACGAAGAGGTCCGGACGAAGAAATTCCCTTGGAACGAGGCTTGTCTTATCGTCCTCCATCCCAACGTTCGTGGCATTCGTCAGGATGTCAGATGAGAGGATAGAGTCGCGCATGGCATCGGAGTCGTCCATTGGGAAAACGAGGATGTCGCAGTCTGTAGAAGCGTTTATCTTCTCGGCGAAGGCTTCAGTCTCCTCGTAGGTCTTGTTTTTTCTTTTAAAAATATCAATGCGCTTTACGCCCGAGAGGGCAGCTGATGCAGCAATGGATTTGGCTGCGCCGCCGGCACCAAGGAGCGTCATTTTCTTACCGTGGTAGTCGAAACCTGAATCCAGAAGGGAATTCAGATAGCCGATGCCATCTGTAGTATCACCTATAAGTACACCGTCTTTGTTTACGACAGTATTTACGGAGCCGGACAGCTCTGACGCCTTTGTTATCCGGTCGATAAACGGGATGACTGTGTTCTTGAAAGGCATAGTCAGATTGAATCCGCCTGCCGCAAGAAGCCTCAGAGCTTCGACTGCTACAGCTATCTCGTTTGGCTCAATGTCAAAAGCGAGATAGACCATATTTACACCGAGAAGCTTTGCAGCTGTCGTGTGCATAGCAGGTGAAATACTGTGGCGGGCAGGATGCCCTAAAAGACAGTAGAGTGTAGTGTGGCCATCTATAAAAGAGGCCGATGGTAATTTTTCCATATCACGCCTGATCTGCAATATCGTAAAGCAGTTTTTCTGTATCATCCCAGCCTAAGCATGGATCAGTGATAGACTGTCCATAGGTCTGGTGGTCGGAGATCTTCTGATTACCTTCGACTAAGTAGCTTTCTATCATGACGCCCTTGACAAGATTGTGGATGTCAAGTGAGAAGCGGCGGTTGTGCATGACTTCGTGCACGATACGGATCTGATGCTTGAACTTCTTTCCGGAATTCGAGTGATTTACATCGATTATCGAGGCCTGGTTTACGACGTCCATCTGGTCGTACATGACCTTAAGCCTCATCAGATCCTCGTAGTGGTAGTTCTCTGAATTGTTGCCGTGTCTCGATACGGCGCCGCGAAGAATAGTGTGTGCCAGAGGATTACCGGTCGTCTCAACCTCGTAACCTGCAAATGTGAAATGGTGCGGATGCTGGGCTGCATAGACTGAGTTGAGCATCACTGAAAAGTCTCCGCTGGTAGGATTTTTCATGCCGCTTGCGACATCAAAACCCGAGACAGTCAGACGGTGGTGCTGGTCTTCAACGGAACGGGCCCCGATGGCAACGTATGAGAGCAGATCGTCTACATAGACCCAGTTCTCCGGGTAGAGCATCTCGTCGGCGGCTGACATTCCGTACTCCTCGATGGAGCGGATATGCATATGACGCATAGCTTTAAGGCCGGCCACCATATCAGGTGCTCCCATCGGATCAGGCTGGGTGGCAATGCCCTTGTAGCCTTCTCCAGTGGTCCTCGGCTTATTGGTATAGATTCTCGGGACAACAAGTACCTTGTCTTTGATCTTATCTGCAACCTTAGCGAGACGGCTGATATAGTCGATGACAGCGTCCTCATTGTCGGCTGAACACGGTCCGACGATGACTAAAAATCTGCTGTCCTTTCCAGTGATGATATCGGCAATCTCCTGGTCTCTTTTCTTCTTTACAGCTGTGCCTTTCTCTGAAAGAGGGAGTTCACTCTTTATCTCATCAGGCGAAGGCATTGGTCTTAGATATTTAAAGCTCATCTTTTTTTCCTTTCCTTGCTAAATCAGCCTTCTTATGATAAAGTATAAACGTTATTTTGTCAATCGGAGGAAGAGACGTGAAGGTCAGAGGACTTGAGTTAAATAACGGGATTCCGGCTGTCTGTGTACCTGTTACAGACACTGCCTGTTCAGATATCACAGAGCATATTAGAGATCTGTCTTCTCAGACTGATATGATAGAGTGGAGGATGGATTTTTTTGAAGATATTGCCTCACTTGAAAAATTGCCGCATATTTTTAAGGAAGTAAGAACTGCTGCGGGAGATACGCCGCTTATCTGTACGTTAAGGACACAGAAGGAAGGCGGCAGATACAGCGGGAATGATTACGAGGATGTGCTTAAGACGTGTGCAGCCAGCGGATGCGCAGATATCGTAGACATTGAATACGATACGATCTCGCACAGCAGAAGCTTCATTTCGGAGATCAGCGGATCTGGCGTAAAGACCATCCTCTCACACCACGATTTTAAGATGACACCGGATGGAAAGACGATGTTTGACTATCTCGAGGGAATGAGAGATGCCGGGGCAGACATTGTAAAACTTGCTGTAATGCCGCAGGATGCACTCGATGTCGAAAGGCTGTTAGGAGTTACCGTCGATTTTCATCTGAAGTATCCGAATACACCTGAGGTCACTATGTCGATGGGAAAAACAGGCGTTATCAGCCGTGTTTCGGGAGGCACTTCCGGTTCGTGTATCACATTTGGCGCGGACAAAGAGGCGAGCGCCCCGGGACAGCTCGATTACCTTGAACTAAAAGAGATTATTAGAATTTTGGCTGAAGCAGGCAGGGACTGATGCAGATATATTTGATTGGATTTATGGGAACTGGAAAGACTTCTACCGGAGAGGCTCTCTCGAAGCTTACCGGAAGAGAGCTTTTTGACACAGACGACCTGATCGTCTCTCAGGAGAGAAAGTCGATCACAGAGATTTTTAAAGAGTCGGGAGAAGAGGGCTTTCGGGAAATTGAGACCGGAGTCTTTAAGAAACTGTCTGAAAAGCAAGGCAATTCAATAATCTCCTGTGGAGGCGGTGCGCCGCTTAGAGAAAAGAACGTATCTTATATGAAGAAAAACGGCACAGTCGTGCGGCTTACTGCGACGGCAGAGACTGTGTATGACAGGGTAAAGGGCGATACTTTAAGACCGCTTCTTCAGGCAAAAGATCCGCTCGAGCGCATCAAGACTCTGATGAATCAGCGGGAAGAGGCCTATTCCGCGGCAGCTGATATCACTGTAGAGACAGACGATAAGACCCCTGAGGAGGTGGCCGCCATAATCTGTGAATCCTTGACAAAATAGTGACATCTTGGTATCATAGCTGTACTGGGCTTTTTTACATGGGCCTTTGTGTGTAGGCGTAGCGCAGCTGGATAGCGCGTCAGACTCCGACTCTGAAGGCCGTGGGTTCGAATCCCATCGTCTACATTTTTTTGAATATTATGATTTGGTGATCAATAGGTTGGCCACTATATCATATGATTGTGAGGGAGGGGGATCATTTTTTTAGGAGCGTAATATGAAGTATTTAGATCCCATCAAGAAATTTTTTAAGAATAAAAAGCACATTGAAGCGATAGTATTAGCCGTCATTTTTATAATCGTCATAGCTGTTTCTGCCAGCAGGGTAAGGAAGCTGCGGCAGGGAGCGGCCTCCGGAGATGCTTCGGCGAAGAATGCGTTTATTCTGACTGATGCTTCCGGCAACAGCACGCAGAAGTCCACTGTCTATAAGAAGGAGAAGAGGAACTCTAATCTCCACGATCTCCTGACAGAATACTATAAGTACTACGCAGACGGAAACACCTCTAAGATAGAAAGCGTTGCTTCGCCTGTTTCTGATATGGAGAAGAGCTACATCAAATTCATGGGTAGTCTCATCGATTCCTATGATATCAAGGAGATCTATACCAAGGACGGCGCTGAGAAAGGCGCCAGGTTTGTCTCTGTATACGAGCAGATCCATTTCAAGGGGCTTAAATCCGCAGCTCCGGGACTTGACTTTTTCTATGTAGAGAAGGACAAGTCGGGCGGCCTGCATATCAATAACCTTTACAGTTCGTTCAATCAGACGAACAAAGAGAACGACATGGATCCTAAGGTCGTATCCGCTATCGCTTCTTTTGAGGAGCAGAAGGACGTAGTAAGCCTTCAGACAAAGGTCCAGAAGGAATACAACGAGATCTCTCTTTCCGACAAGAAGTTCGAGAGCTTCATGAGCAAGACTTTCCCTGCCAAGGTAAAGGCATGGCAGTTAAAGTACAGAAAGGAAGCAGAGAAGGCAGAGGCAGCAGCCAGGAAGAAGGCGGCTGAGAAGGCTAAGAAGAAAGCGGCAGAAGATAAGAAGAAAGCTGAAGAGGCTAAGAAGAAAGCTGAGGAGGCTAAGAAGAAGTCTGATTCCGATAAGAAGAGTAAAGACACTTCTGAGAGCACGAAGCCAAAGGGTGACCAGTACAAGACCACTACGGAGACGAATCTCAGGAAGAGCGATTCTGTCAAGTCAGATATAATAAAGACTCTGAAGAAGGGTACGACTGTTACCAAGAAGGGTACGAAGGGCAAGTGGCTTAAGGTATCCTACAAGGGTAAGACCGGCTATATCAGAAAGGAATACGTAAAGAAAGTAAAGTCCGCGAAGAAGAGCGACTCATCTTCCTCTGATAAGTCGAAGAAGAAATCATCTTCTGAGAAGAAGTCGTCTTCAGATAAAAAGAAGTCTTCAGAAAAGAAAAAGTCTTCAGATAAGAAGAAGTCGAAAGCCAAAGGACCTAAGGCAGGAAAGACCATCATGCTGATGGATACCTACAACATCAGAAAGAGCCCGTCGAGTTCCGCAAAACGAATTCACCTCGCATACAAGGGTGAGAAGGTTACGGTGATCTCGAATCAGAGCGATGGCTGGACAAAGGTCGCATGCAGTGGCAAGATAGGTTACATCAAGACAGAATATTTGAAATAATACAAAGGGCTGTGAGTTTTCACAGCCTGTTTTTTTAAGGTGAATATGGAAGAGATAAGGATAAATAAATACCTTTCAGAGTGCGGATACTGTTCGAGAAGGGCAGCAGATAAGCTGCTCGAGGCTGGCAGAGTCACGGCTGATGGCAGAAAGCTGAGACCGGGAGACAAGGTCACAGCCGATATGGATGTAAGAGTTGATGGAAAGCCTCTGCACATCGAGGACGAGCGCGTGGTACTGGCTTTTAACAAGCCTGTTGGCATAGTCTGCACTGCCGAGAAGAGAGAAAAAAATAATATCATCGACTCCATCGGCTACCCGATCAGGATCTATCCGGTCGGGCGACTTGACAAGGACTCACACGGACTCATATTTCTGACGAACGACGGAAATTTCATGAACAGGATGACGAGCGCCAGATTTGGTCACGAGAAGGAGTATATCGTCACTGTAAATAAAGAAGTGACTGCTGACTTCGTGAAAAAAATGTCAGCAGGCGTCTATCTCCCGGCTCTTTACCAGAAGACAAGGCGCTGCCGCGTTCAAAAGATCCGCTACAACGCATTTATGATAGTCTTAAATCAGGGGCTGAACCGGCAGATCAGAAGGATGTGCGAGGCCTTAGGATACAAGGTCACAGATCTCTACAGGACGCGTATCGGCGGACTAAAGCTTAAGGAATTAGACCTGCCGGATGGTCAATACAGGGAGCTTAATCAGGATGAATTACGAAAATTATAAGGCGCTGTGTATAAAGATAAATTATCACATGGACCTCTACTACAATAAAAATACGAACGAGATCAGCGACTACGAGTACGATCAGCTGATGCAGCAGCTGAAGCAGGCTGAGAGAGAACATCCGGAGTGGGTGACGTCTGACTCTCCTTCGCAGAAGATCGGAGGTTCTGCGAAACGTGAGGCCGGAGTGAAGGTCACGCACAGAGTCCCGATGCTCTCTATCGAGGATGTATTCAATAAGACCGATGTCACAGCCTATGTGGCGAAGGTTAAGTCGGTGCATCCGGACGCAGTTTTTTCAGTCGAGAGAAAAATAGACGGACTTTCTATGACGCTTCGCTACCAGCACAGTGATGCAGACGGCTTTCTTCATCTGGCACTTGCTGAGACCAGAGGAGACGGCCATATCGGAGAGGACGTGACCTTAAACGCCAGAGTGATCCCTGACGTAAAGGAGGTAATAGAGCTTCCGTTCGAATATCTGGAGCTCCGTGGCGAAGTCTATATGAGCCACGATGACTTCTTTAAATACAACGATTCGATGGAGGAGCAGGGGAAAAAGCCTGCTGCAAATCCGAGAAACTTAGCAGCTGGAACACTCCGCCAGCTCGATCCGCGGATTACCAAAGAGAGAGGGCTTCGGATGTTTATCTTTAACGTCCAGGATGGACCAGCTGAATTTATGGCTTCTCAGACGAAGGCCCTCGACACTCTGCGTGAAAAGGGCGTTCCGGTAGTATTTCACAAAAAGTGCGCTACCGCAGATGAAGTCCTTTCAATAATAGATGAGATCGGATCGACCCGCGATGGGCTCGACTTCGATATCGACGGAGCCGTCGTAAAGATAGATCAGGTCGCATACCGCGCAGACTTTCCGGCTGGAGCCAAATACAGCGCCGGGCATATTGCTTTTAAATACCCGCCGGAGGAAAAGCGCGTAGTCATGGACGAGATAGAAGAGACAGTAGGCCGTACCGGAAAGATAGGGTTTATCGGACATATTTCGGATGAAAAGACCAGAAAGCCAGTGCGGCTTAACGGCACAAATGTCTCGAGAGTCACACTGCACAACCAGGACTATATCAGGGAGAACAGGATCGGTATTGGAGGAGTCTATCTTCTGAAGAAGTCTGGAGACATAATCCCGAAGATCAGCGGGACGGTGAAGGATCCGGACCATATATTTACGGTGGAAAGTGACTGTCCTGTCTGCCATCATCCGCTGATAAAGGAAGAGGATACTGCAGATTACTACTGCGTGAATCCTTCCTGCCCGTCACAGCTTGTGCGGACTCTCAGCTATTTTACAAGCAGGGGATGCATGGACATAGCGGGGCTCGGCGAAAAGCAGGTCAAAAACCTGATAGATGCAGGGCTTCTTAAGAGCTTTTCTGATATTTACAGACTAAAAGACCACAGGGATGGACTCATCGCTGCCGGGATCATCGGCAGAGAAAAAAATACCGACAAGATACTCGCGGCAATCGAAGCTTCGAAGCAACAGGGACCGGTCAGACTCTTAACGGCACTTGGAATCAGGAATGTCGGCGGCAGGACTGCCCAGACATTGATCGATCACTTTCATTCGATAGACGCTGTCATGAACGCCTCGAAAGAGGAACTCGTCGAAATCCCTGATGTCGGAGAGACTATAGCAGATGATATCGTCTCATTTTTCGCAGAGGATGATACTAAGGAGCTTGTAAAGGAACTTAAGGACGAGGGGCTTTTAATGGAAGAGGCCATTGAAGAGAAGGGCGCTTCGCTCGAGGGGCTTACGATAGTAGTTACCGGAACTCTCCCTACACTTTCGAGAAATGAGGCAAAGGAGCTTATCGAGAAAAACGGAGGCAGGTGCACCGGTTCAGTCAGCAAAAAGACAGATTACCTCGTTGCAGGTGAGGCAGCGGGAAGCAAGCTGACTAAGGCAAGGCAGCTTGGAATCCCTGTGATTTCTGAAGCAGACCTTATTGCGATGGCAGGCAGATAAAACACTTTTATGTTTTTGAATATTGAAATAAATGCAGTTTAGTGTGAAAATAATTCTTGACTGATTTTTCTGAAAGGAGAAGAGTTATATGCCAATCAGAACTCAGGCAAATATGCCTGTAAACGATATTCTAGAGAAAGAAAATATTTTCCTGATGGATGAGAACAGGGCCATGCATCAGGACATAAGACCTATTGAGATAGGAATACTGAATCTTATGCCTCTGAAAGAGGACACGGAGCTTGCCCTTTTGAGATCGCTGTCGAATACCCCGCTGCAGATAGACGTCACCTTCCTCTGCACGAAGTCTCATATGGCGACTCACACTTCGATGAGCCATCTGAACAAATTTTACGAGACATACGACGATATAAAGGAAAAGACTCTCGACGGCCTTATAGTCACAGGCGCTCCGGTAGAGCTTCTGCCGTTTGAGGATGTGGACTACTGGGATGAGCTCACGAAGATATTTGACTGGGCTAAGGAGAACGTTACGAGCACACTTTTCCTGTGCTGGGGCGCTCAGGCGGCTCTGTACTATTACTACGGCATCAGAAAGATCACTCTGCCGAAGAAGCTCTTCGGTGTCTATCCGCATCGGGTATCACACAGAAAAGTGCCTCTTGTCAGGGGATTCGACGACATATTCTGGGCGCCTCATTCTAGAAATACGAGGGCCGATGATGACGCGATAAGAAAGGACGACAGGTTCATAATCCTCGCAGAATCGCGGGAGGCAGGTATCTTCCTTGCTATGACAAAGGATGGCAGCGAGATATACGTCATGGGTCACCCTGAGTACGACCGCATGACTCTTGACAAGGAGTACAAGAGAGACAAGGCCAAGGGCATTAAGATCGATCTCCCGGTAAACTACTATCCGAACAACGACGTAAACCAGAAGCCGCTCCTCCAGTGGAGAGGCCACGCGAACACTCTCTACACGAACTGGCTCAACTACTATGTATACCAGAACACACCGTATGAGATGAATCATATAAAAAAGAATCTGAGATGACAGAAAGGGGCAGCTGCAAAAATTTGCAGCTGCCCCGATTTTTTTTAATGAGCGTGTCACTGGTTATTCGATTTCTCGTTCTCCTCGACTTCTCTCATCTTCATAGCCCTTACCTTCATCGGAAGACCGAAGAGGGTGATGAAGCCCTGTGCGTCGTGGTGATCGTAGAGGTCGCCTGTAGTGAAGCTTGCGAGGGACTCGTTGTAGAGTGAGTATGGTGAAGTCGTGCCGGCTTTGATGATGTTGCCCTTGTAGAGCTCAAAACGAACTGTTCCGGTAACTGGCTTCTGGACTGTCTTTGTGAAAGCGATGAGTCCGTCCATGGTAGGGGTGTACCACTTGCCTTCATAGACGAGCTGTGCCATGCGGTTGGCTACGTCCTTCTTGAAGTCCATCGTGTCTCTGTCGAGTGTCAGCTCCTCGAGCTGTTTGTGAGCCTCGCAGAGGATAGTTCCGCCAGGAGTCTCATAGACGCCACGGCTCTTCATACCTACAACACGGTTCTCAACGATATCGATGATTCCGATTCCGTGCTTTCCGCCGAGACGGTTCAGCTCCCTGATGATGTCTGCGACCTTCATCTTCTTGCCGTTTACAGATGTAGGAACACCTGACTCGAAGGTCATCGTCACATATTCGCCCTCGTCCGGAGCCTCCTGTGGAGGAGTCGTGAGTACGAGCAGATGATCGTAGTTCGGCTCGGCCGAAGGATCCTCGAGCTCGAGACCTTCGTGGCTTATATGCCAGAGGTTTCTGTCTCTCGAATATGACTGGTCTACTGAGAATGGAAGGTTGATGCCGTGAGCCTTGCAGTAGTCGATCTCGTCCTGTCTGGACTGAAGTTTCCACTTGCTGTCACGCCATGGAGCGATGATCTTTATATCAGGAGCAAGTGCCTTGATAGAGAGCTCGAATCTGATCTGATCGTTTCCCTTGCCTGTAGCACCGTGGCAGATGGCAACGGCGTTCTCCTTTCTGGCTACTTCTACGAGCTTCTTTGAAATATCAGGGCGTGCCATTGATGTACCGAGGAGGTACTTATCCTCATAAACTGCATCAGCCATAACACATGGCATAATGTAATTCTCAGCGAAATCATCTGTGATATCCTCGATATAGAGTTTGCTGGCTCCTGAGAGCTTTGCCCTCTCTTCTAGTCCGTCGAGTTCCTCTTCCTGTCCACAGTCAACGCAGCAGCAGATGACATCGTATCCGTAATTCTCCTTGAGCCACGGAATGATGCTCGTGGTATCAAGTCCGCCTGAATAGGCGAGAACAACTTTCTCTTTTGTCATAATAAGATCCTTTCAAAAAAATTTAACCAACGACAATATATTACACTATGACGGGACAGAGTTCAAGCGTAAATTTATACATTTTTATCCGAAATTTATGTATTTTTAATCAAAACAATTCTTGATTTTTCAAAATGATTGTTGTATTATTATGCACATGCGAAAAATCTACCACATTTAAAGGCGGTTGTGATATGATATACATCGTGAGGTTTTTATGTATAAACTTAGAGCTATGACAATAGAAGATTTCGAAAAGGTCCATGCGCTCTGGATGTCGATCCACGGCTTCGGGATCAGGTCTATAGATGATTCGAAGGAAGGCGTGGAATCTTTTCTTAAGAGAAATCCGGGCTTTTCTGTTGTCGCCGAGGATGATGGCGAGATCATCGGAAGTATCCTCTGCGGACACGACAGCAGGACTGCCTGTTTTTACCATGTCTGCGTCAGAGAGGACAGACGACGACAGGGCATCGGAAAGGCTATGACTGTCTGGTGCATGAAGAAGCTACACAGTGCAAATGTGAATAAAATTTCACTCGTGGCTTTTAAGGACAATTCAGTCGGGAACAGTTTCTGGCAGGCTGATGGCTGGAAAGAGCGGGTAGATTTTAACGTGTACGATTTTTACCTGAATGAGAAAAATATCACGAACTTTAATAAATAGAGTTTCGAAAGGAGTAATATGAAGGTTATTTCGGGCGGAGTTACGGCTCCAAAGGGTTTCAAGGCGGCGAATACTGCTGCCGGGATAAAATACACCGGAAGGGATGACATGGCGATGATCGTAAGTGCATCTCCGTGTGTGGCCGCGGGCACTTTTACAAAGAATGTAGTCAAGGCAGCTCCTGTCCTCTACGATAAGAAGGTTATCGCAGAGTCAGATGAGATCCATACGGTAGTCGTAAATGCCGGTATCGCGAACGCCTGCACCGGCGATGAGGGTTATTTTTACTGCAGCGAGACAAGCAGGGCTGCCGAAGAGGCTCTTCACTTCGGAGAGAATTCGACGATCGTAGCCTCTACCGGAGTTATCGGTATGCAGCTTCCTATTGATAAGGTAAAAAATGGTGTCAAGGCTCTCTCGGGAAAGCTCGACGATACTGAAGAGGCTGGACTTAAGGCCGCCAAAGCCATTATGACGACAGATACGAAGCCAAAGCAGTGTGCTGTAGAGATTCCGATGAGCGACGGAACGACTGTTACTATCGGTGCGATGGCGAAGGGAAGCGGAATGATCCACCCGAATATGGGAACGATGCTCTGCTTTATTATGACTGATGCGAAGATAAAGAAGCAGCTTTTACAGGAGGCTCTCTCATCGGTAGTCTGTGACACTTTTAATATGATTTCAGTCGACGGTGACACATCTACTAACGATACCTGCGTAGTGCTTTCAAATGGGGAGGCTGGAAACAAAGATATCGACGCGGAAGGTGACGATTTCAAGAATTTCAAGGACGGACTTTTCTATGTCGCCCGCGATATCGCTATGAAGATGGCAGGAGACGGAGAGGGCGCCACGGCTCTGTTTGAAGTGAAGGCCATCCACTGCAGGGACAAGGCTGAGGCGAAAGTTTTTGCAAAATCTGTCATCACTTCAAACCTGACGAAGGCGGCTATTTACGGACACGATGCCAACTGGGGCAGAATCCTCTGCGCACTCGGTTATTCCGGCGCCGAATTTGATCCTGACAAGGTCGATATCACTGTCTCAAGTGAGAATGGAGAGATTGTCCTCGTAAAGGACGGCGTTGCAGACGACTACAGCGAAGACGAGGCCACAAAGGTCCTGTCTTCCGAGAAAGTCACCTGCATCTGCGATATGAAGCAGGGCACTGAAGAGGCCACGGCCTGGGGCTGCGACCTGACATATGACTATGTAAAGATTAACGCGGACTACAGGTCATGACATTCACTTCATTATTGGAAAAAGGAGAAGAATAAAAATGATAATGCGACAGGACGAGATGCAGACAGTCATGAAAAAGGCCGAGGTCCTTATCGAAGCACTGCCTTACATCCAGAGATTCAACAGGAAGATAATTGTCATAAAGTACGGCGGTTCAGCCATGCTCGACGAGAATTTAAAGCAGGAGGTCATAAAGGACGTCACCCTGTTAAAGCTCGTCGGATTCAAGCCTATCATCGTCCACGGTGGCGGCAGGGAGATTTCCGGCTGGGTCAAAAAAGCCGGGATGGAGCCTAAATTTATAAATGGTCTCCGTGTCACAGATAAGCCTACGATGGATATCGCCGAAATGGTCCTAAACAAAGTGAATAAATCGCTCGTTACCATGGTCGAGCGCCTCGGAGTAAAGGCCTGCGGCATCAGCGGAAAGGATGGAAATCTTTTAAATGTCGAGAAAAAATACTCAGATGGAAAGGACATAGGCTTCGTCGGCAATGTAAAAAATGTCGACACGAAGATCCTTCACGACCTACTCGACAAGGACTATCTCCCTATCGTCTGCCCTATCGGAATGGACGACGACTACAACACTTACAATATCAATGCGGATGACGCGGCTACTGCCATTGCAGAGGCCCTTGAAGCCGACAAGCTCGCATTTCTTTCGGATACACCGGGTGTGCTTAAAGACAAGGACGACCCTGCGTCACTTATCTCTGAGCTCTCTGTCTCAGAGGCGAAGAGCCTGATAGAAGACGGCACTATCGAGGGCGGAATGCTCCCTAAGGTAAAGAGCTGCATCAGCGCCATTGACAACGGCGTCCACAGAGTCCATATCTTAGATGGCCGGATCGAGCACTGCCTGCTGCTTGAAATTTTTACCAACAAAGGTATTGGAACAGCTATTTTATCAGATAACGAGGAACGCTACGATGAACAAAGATAAATTTATAAAAAAAGCCGACAAGCACTTGATACATGTGTACAATCGCTTCCCGGTGATCTTTAAAAAGGGAAAAGGGGTCTATCTCTACGATACCGAGGGAAAGCAGTACCTCGATTTCGGAAGCGGAATCGGAGTCATGGCCTTCGGCTACGGTGACAAAGAGTACACAAAGGCTCTGAAAAAACAGATCAAAAAGATCACTCACACTTCAAACCTCTTTTACAGTGAGCCGCTTCTTGGCGCTGTTGAAAAACTCTGCAAAGTCAGCGGCATGGACAGGGCATTTTTTACAAATTCAGGTGCCGAGGCGATCGAGGGAGCCTTAAAGACCGCAAAAAAGTACGCGCATAAAAAATATGGCAAAGAGAGATACCATATCATAGCCATGAATCACAGCTTTCACGGAAGGACAGTTGGTGCTGTGTCCGTCACGGGAACGGAAGGCTACAGGACACCGTTCTATCCGCTGATGGATGGCGTTGATTTCGCTGAATTTAACGACCTCGGGAGCGTAGAAAAGCTTGTAAATGACGACACCTGCGCTATTATCACAGAGACTGTCCAGGGCGAGGGCGGCGTTATGCCGGCTGCTCCTGAATTCATGCAGGGGCTTCGCAAGATCTGCGACGAGCGCAATATTTTACTAATAATCGATGAGATCCAGTGCGGACTCGGCCGTACCGGAAGCACTTACGCATTCGAGCAGTACGGCATAAGGCCGGATATTTTAACGACTGCAAAGGCACTTGGCGGCGGTGTTCCGGTCGGAGCTTTCCTCGTTACAGAAGAAGTCGCTGGAAATTCGCTCGAGCCGGGCGACCACGGAAGCACATACGGCGGAAACCCGTTCGTCCTCGCAGCAGTAAGCAAGTCGCTTGATATCATCGAAGACAGGAACCTCCCACAGCATGTAAAGGAGATGAGCCCTTACTTTGAAAGCATACTGGACATGTTTACTGAGAAATATCCATTTGTCGAGGGCCACAGAGGTCTCGGCTTCATGCAGGGACTTATCATCGACAAGAGCATTCCGGTCGGAGAGATTCTGAACAAATCCCTTGACGAAGGGCTCGTCCTGCTCTCAGCCGAGGGCAATCTGATCCGCTTCCTTCCGCCGCTTATCATGGAAAAAGACGGATTTGACGAGATGGCAGAGAAGCTTACCAGGGTGCTGGATACTTTTCTGTAAATGCCGATATTTAAAAAGGCCGCTGCATTTCACCTGGAAAGGAAATTGCAGCAGCCTCTTTTTTATGTCATAAAAAAATCCACTTGATAATAACAGCATTTTCCTCTAAAATAGAAGTTGCAGTGCGGATATCTCCTTATATTTTTTGAGGAGATACATATGAAGAGAATATTTTTTCTGCTGGTGCTTGTTATGAGCCTCATTTTAGGAGGCTGCGCTGATTCGTCTTATTTAGAGAAGAACGGCACTGCAAGCGGGAGTGATCAGAAGTCGGAGAGCAAATCAAAGGGCGGGGAGACTGCTTTAAAGTCGGTCAGTAAGTCGGAGAACAGCTCGAAGATTTACGTCCAGATAGACGGAGCTGTAAAGAAGCCAGGCGTCTATGCTCTCCCAGCCGACTCGAGAGTTTTTGTGCTGATTGAAAAGGCAGGAGGCCTAAGGAAGGACGCTGCGTCTTCTGCGCTGAATCAGGCGGAGAAGCTGACTGACGGCCAGAAGCTTACTATTCTTACGAAGTCGGAGTATAAAAAGAACCAGTCGGGCGAAGGGACAGCTGTAAATCCTGGCACTGCTTCTTCAGGAAGCGCTGTCAGCGGGTCAGAGGGCTCTTCTGGTCTTATAGACATCAACAGGGCTGACAAAAATACACTGACTACGATCAGTGGCATCGGCCCGACGAGGGCGGATGCGATCATTGAATACCGCACGAAGAACGGCCCGTTTAAAAATACTAAAGATATTACAAATGTCAGCGGCATCGGAGATGCCACATTTCAAAAGATTAAGGATAAGATAACGGTTTAAAGGAAGACTATGGCACGGATTCTTGTAGTTGACGACGAGAAGATCATTGTAAAGGGTATCAAGTTCGCTTTAGAGCAGGACGGAAATGAAGTAGACACTGCCTACGATGGCGAAGAGGCTGTCGGGAAAGCTCTATCGAGTGAGTATGACATTATACTTTTAGACCTTATGCTCCCGAAGCTGGACGGTTACGAAGTCTGTCAGCGCATCAGAGAGAAATCCAACGTGCCTATCATAATGCTTACGGCCAAGGGCGATGATATGGACAAGATCATGGGACTCGAGTACGGTGCAGACGACTACATCACGAAGCCTTTCAATATCCTCGAAGTCAAGGCCAGGATCAAGGCCATTCTCCGCAGGTCGAAGCCTGAGGAGAAGAAGGACAGCGATGTGATAGAGAGCGGGGACATCCGCATAGATACCGCGAGCCGCCGCATTTTTATCAAGGAAAAGGAGTACAACCTGACTTCGAAGGAATTCGAGATGATGCTGCTCCTCGTAAATCATCCTGGAAAAGTCTACAGCCGCGACAGCCTTCTGAAAGAAGTCTGGGGAGTCGACTACCCGGGCGACGCGAGGACCGTCGATGTCCATATCAGACGTCTCCGTGAAAAAATTGAGCCAAACCCTAGTGAGCCGCGCTATATCCATACGAAATGGGGAATGGGCTACTATTATCAGAAGTGACGGATAGAGGCAGATGAAGCACCGGTTTTCTTTTTTTAAAAAACTGCATAGTTTAAAAACGCTGCTTGTAGTAGCTTTTATTCTTATAGGATTTGTCCCTGGTTGTGCGATCGGGGGCATTTTCTTGTATTTTTATCAGCAGAGGGCTTTAAATAATGACACTGTCTCTATGACGTCGCAGGCCCAGCTTTTAAACGATCAGATCATTTCCACAGGTTATCTGCAGGATACAGATATTGATGTCATAAATACCCAGCTTAAGGCGCTCGGGAATATTTACTCGGGGCGAATCATTGTAATAGATAAGACTCTTCGCGTTGTAAAGGATACCTACGACTTAAGTGACGGGAAGACGTTCGTCTGGGAGAATGCGATTCTCGGACTCAAGGGCGAGAGGACCAGCGTCTATGACAATGTAAGCCACTGCCTTATTCTTACTGTCCCTATCACAGCTTCAGACAGTTCCAACAATATCGAAGGTGTTATACTTATCACGAAATCGACAGACTCGATTGAGCAGAATATCACATTCTACCGCAATCTCTATACATATCTGCTGCTCGTGCTTGTTGTAATAATGGCGATCTTGTCGGTATTTTTGTCAGACCGCTTCAGTGGCCCGTTCGAAAAACTCGCCGACCTTATCCTGCATTCGCAGAATTCTCACGATAAAGTCAAAGTTGACAGCTTTATGGAGACTGAAAAAATTTCCGAGAATTTTAACGAAGTCATGCAGAAGATGCGCGACATCGACGAGTCGAGGCAGGAATTCGTATCAAATGTGTCGCATGAGTTAAAGACGCCGCTGACTTCTATGAAGGTGCTTGCGGATTCCTTAAACTCTATGGAAGATGGAGCCCCGCTCGAGATATATCAGGATTTCATGCACGATATCACGAATGAGATCGACAGGGAGACAAAGATCATAAACGATCTCTTATCTCTTGTCAGAATGGACAAATCCGGTGCCACCATGAACATCGAGTCGAAAAATATCAATGAGATGCTCGAATCCCTTCTGAAGCGGCTCGGACCTATTGCCGAGAAGCAGAAAGTCGAACTCGTGCTTGAAAGTTTCAGGCCTGTAAATGCGGAGGTCGATGAGGTCAAGCTTTCGCTTGGCATTATGAATCTGATTGAAAACGGTATCAAATACAACAAGGAGGGCGGATATGTCCACGTGTCATTAAACGCCGACCACCAGTATTTTTACATCACTGTCGAGGACAACGGTATGGGAATCCCGAAGGAATCCTTAGACAGGATCTTCGAGAGATTCTACCGTGTAGACAAATCGCACTCGAGAGAGATTGGCGGAACAGGCCTTGGCCTCGCAATCACAAAGAATGCGATAGACATGCATCACGGCGATATCAAAGTTCACTCGACTCTTGGCGAGGGCACTACCTTTGATGTTAGGATCCCGCTTATTTATATTAAGGAGCAGTCATGAAGAATTTTTTAAAAAAATCAGCATACATTCTGCTCTGCATGACACTCACTCTGTCTCTTTTTTCGTGCGGACAGAAAAATAAAACAAAACTGAATAAGGGCTTCATAAAGGTATATTATCTGAACCAGATGAAAACCGCACTCTATCCTGTCACTGAGAAACCGAAGGGAAACAGCGCCAGAAAGAGGATCAGCAATCTCCTTGAGGAGCTGTCTTCGCCGAAGTCTGACAAAGACTATACGAACTCTATCCCTGATCAGGTTATCATCAGAAATTTCACCTTGAAGAAAAAACAGCTTGTGATATCGTTTTCACACGACTACGAGACTCTTACAAAAGTAGAGGAGGTGCTTCTCCGCGCATCAGTCGTAAAGACACTCGTTCAGCTTCCGGAGGTAGACTCTGTGACTTTTCGTATAGTAGATGAGTCACTTCTCGACAGCGCGGGAAACGCTATCGGCGCAATGACAGACGAGTCATTTGTAGACGACTTCGACTTTGAACAGGATGCCACTAAGGCTGTAACACTTACTCTCTACTGTCCGGCATCCGATGGCAGCGGACTGATCAAGGAGTCGAGAGAAGCGCACATCAATGAAAATGTGCCGATCGCACAGGCGGTTTTAAGTCAGCTCTCCAAGAAACCGGATTCGAAGAATGCCGATGTGACGCTGCCTGCCTCTGTCAAGGTGCTCTCCGTAAATGTAAACGACGGCATCTGCTATGTCGACCTCGATTCCTCACTTGAGAATGCCGGCGGCAATGTCCCTGAAAATATGAGGATTTATTCGATCGTCGATTCACTCTGCCAGCTCGATCAGATAAACAGAGTACAGATCATAATAGGCTCCGGAGACGACGCTAAGGTCGTAAATGACAGCAAAAACAACAGCACCTACAGCCCGAACTATAACCTTGTAGTTTCAAAATAGCAGCACAAGCGCATAAAGCCGGTCAATTCGCTATAGTCTTTTTGATGCGGCCGTTTTGTATCCGAACCTGTCCTGTGTCTATCGTGCAAAATGACTTAAGACCCAGTGTATTTATCCTCTCCATCGTCTGCTTTCCCGGGTGACCGTAGCGGTTGCCCTTTCCGGCTGAGATCACGATAAGGTCAGGATTTATCTCAGAAAGCCACCTTTGACAGTTTGAATAGTTACTTCCGTGGTGTGCGGATTTTAAAATAAGAGTTTCCTCTGCGGAGCTCTTTTTTAATTTGTCTTTCGCATGCTCTAGTATGTAAAGTTCCTGCTCCCCGCCGATGTCACCGGTCTCTATTATCTTTATGCTCTGATCAGAGCCGGGCGAGAGCGTGAAAAGGTTTACAAGGCTGTTCTCGTTGGCTCCTTCGAACTCAGACTCTCTGTCGGGGTAGATAGTCTCGGCTTTAAAATATCTGCAGCCAAGTGAGTCGCCCCCTTCAAGACCCGAGATCTTTATCCCGTGGGAAGCGCAGAGGCTTATAAGCTTACTAAGCCGCTCGTCCTCTTCAATATGTTCTGAGATAAAGACTGTATTGACCGGGTAATTTTTATTTATAAGCTCAGTCAGGCCGTTCACATGGTCCTCGTCCATATGCGTTACGAACCATCCCTCGACGCCTGTGATACCTCGGTATTTAAGCGAGGGTAGGATCACATTTTTTCCAATCTCTTTCTCGGTGGTGCTTCCTCCGTCGATCATAAAGGCCTTCCCGTCTGCGGTCGTGATCATAAGCCCGTCACCTTGTCCGACGTCTAAGAACGCAAATTCGTCTCTATGATTCGGAAATGACAGTATTATTATTACAGTAAACGACAGCAGCGTAACTTTAAGAGCTGTCGCTTTATCTCCGAACAGAGGAAAGACGGGAGTTTTCTGCCAGTGGATTCTCGTAAAACGCCTCTTGAACATCTTAAATGTCATATTTTTAAAAATGTAAGAGAGCATCAGCACAACGGCGAGGCAGATTACGGTCTTTAAGACAGAGATGTCTCCTGTGACTATATTTGTAAACGGCAGTTTATTGAACAGATCAGACGCCATTTCGTACCAGTACATTATCAGATGGCAGGGGAACAGAAGTATTTTGGCGAGCGGAAGGGAAAAAAGTCCTAAAACTCCTCCGAGCAGGCCGAGGACAAGCACGCACGGCAGAAGCGGAAGGATCACTATATTTAAAATAAAAGAGAGCAGCGGGAAGCTGTAGAAAAATTTCGCGTTTACCGCCGCCATTGAAAGCTGGATAAAAAATGAGAAGATAAGAGACGAAGTAAGGCCGTCCAGGGCGGTCGGCTTGTAGCGGTTTCCCTTGATCTCCTTGTGAGTGTTTTCCCAGCGCAGAATGCAGAAAGCCCTGTAGCAGTCCGCGGCAGGAATCGAAGTCTGCGCCAGCAGAAAGACCGCCGCAAAGGACAGCGAAAAGGCTGTCTGTGTCACGGCGAGAGGATCGGTAAGGCATATTAATATCGAGACGGCTGCAAGTGAGTTTACAATATCAATCTTGTCTCCGATGACTTTTGAAAGCATCATTAAAAGATACATCACAAGGGCTCTTCTGCACGAGACAGAACCTGAGATGGACGCTGCAAAGAAAAATACAAATACCGAGGATATTATGGCGGAGATTTTTGTCCTGATACCGAGGCGTTTTAAGAGTTTAAAAATTAAGGAGCCTGTTATAGAGATGTGAAGGCCTGAGATCGCCAGGATATGGCTTAACCCTGCGCTCTGAAACATCTCTTTTACATAAGAGTCAAGAAGGCTCTTTGTGCCGATCGTAAGGGAGGCCAGAAGTGGACCCTCTTCGTTCGGAAGCGCTGCAGTAAAGACAGAGTATATCATGTACTTAAGCTGCCAGAGAGCTTCCATTATCATGAAATAGAGCTGTACTATCGGAAAATTTGTCCCGCCTGACGGAGTAATATCCGCGTCCCTTATCTGGCAGGCGACGGACAGTCCCTTGTAGTACGAGGCCTGATCGAAGCAGCCTGGGTTCCTTACAGGGGAAAAAGACTCTGGTGTACCTGTGACGCGGACTTTAGTTCCTAAGGGAAGGGAGGTGTCCTGGATTGCCATGACCTTTGTCTGCTGGGATCTGAGGGTTATCGTCATCTTTGTCCCGTAATCTGTGATCTCTTTTCCGGTGATCTGTCCGTATAAGGCGGACGATGTTGTACTGGTGAGTTCTTTCTCGATTTTTTCATAGGAAGACAGACGGATATGGGCGGATAAGAGTCCTGCCGCAAACGACGCTGCCACAACGGCGCAGAGGGCTATGGCGCTCCTGGTCTTTCTTCTGTAAAAAATAAATGGCAGCAGGCAGAACGGAACTGCAAAAAGAATCGGCTTTCTGATGAGAACGATACAGACTGCTGAAAGCATCGATACGGCTGTGATGAGCACAGGACGTTTGTACATATGACTCTCCCCCTTCATCGGTGCGGCCCCTTACCGCAGAAAAAATGTTGTGTTTATTATGCACTCTTTTTTTAGAAAATGCAATAGAACATATGGCGTATCAGAAAATTGCGTGATATAATATTTCACTGAACGGGAGGAATTTTATCAATGGATTATTCGGTAGATTTCAGGCTGGTCAGGTTGTTTAAAGCTTTGGGAGAGAAAGACAGGGATTACAAGACCATAGAAGAGTATGGAAAGGATATCCTGGGATCTAAGGACTTTCGAAAGATAGTTGGACAGAAGCATCATATTTTTTCTACAGTCGGATATCACAGCGTGCATGTGGCACAGATCATGCTCCTTATGTCGCGCTTTTTTGATATGGACGAGAAGGATATTGTAAGAGGAAGTCTCTGGCACGATGTCGGCATCTATGACAGGGATTCGTTTGTTGACAGTATGGATACGGCTATCGAGCATCCGAAGCGTTCGCTTGAGGCGGCTTTTGAGACCGGAACTCTCGATGACACTCAGTCGGATATGATTGAGCACCACATGTGGCCGGTAACTCACGAGAGGCCTGTTACAAAGGAGGGCTTCTTTATCACGATCGCAGACAAAGTTGCCGCAGTCACAGAATTTTTGAAGTTCCATGACGACAGGATAGATGCCGTTTTAGACAGCGGTGCCGGAGAAGAAAATGCGCTCGATTGACAGCGAGATCTCGCAGGGAAATTTCAAGAGAGTCTACCTTCTCTTTGGAAAGGAACACTACCTTTTAAAGGAGAACAGGGAGAAGCTGCTTGCGGCTTTAGGCGTTACTGACAGGAAGGATATGAATTTCACTCTGCTTACCGAGAAGGATTTTTCAGTTCCGGCCCTTATTTCGGATAGTGATACACTGCCGTTTTTTGCGGACCGAAGGGTGATCCTCGTTGAGGAGAGCGGCTACTTCAAAGGAAAGAAGAGCGAGAAAGAAAAGCTCGTGTCATATATTCCGGATATTCCGGATACGACGGTAATTATCTTTGTCGAAAGCGATGTTGACAAGCGGGATAAGCTCTACAAGGCAGTATCTAAGAACGGGACTGCCGAGGAGTTTCTTATCGGAGATCAGAACGAGCTTTCGGCATGGATCGGTGGGCGGCTTAAGGCAGACGGCCTCCAGATGAGACGTGATGCCTGGAATGAATTCTACATCCGTTGCGGCTCGTCGATGGATCTGATGGACGCTGAGTACCAGAAGCTCTCGGCTTACTGCTGGGATAAGAAGCAGATCGAGAAGGCCGATGTCGAGGCGGTCTGTGCGAATGCTTCCGAGACGAAGATTTTTGTACTGAGCGATGCGCTTTCAGAACGGAACGCGGCAAAGGTCTTTGCGGTATATCAGGACATGCTAAGGCAGAATGAGAAGGCTCCGGGAATCCTCGCTCTTATTGAGAGACAGCTTAAGCAGCTCTATCAGCTTAAAGTTATGGACAGGGACGGCGTGTCCTTTAATGACAAGAAGAAAAAACTCGGGATCTCGTACGATTTTATAATAAGAAAGCTTGAGACTTACAGCAGGAGATTCAAAGAGAGTGAGCTGCGGGAACTTTTAAGATCCGCGGCCGACTACGAAGAGGCATTTAAGAGCGGCAGGATCGACGACAGTATTGCCGTGGAGCTGCTTTTAAATCAGACATTACAGTAAAAAAATAAAACCTGTCCGGCTGACGGTACCGGACAGGCTTTTATAATAATTAGTTCATAGCGTTAACAGCTTTTGTAAGGCGTGAAACCTTTCTGGCTGCATTGTTCTTGTGAAGGATGCCCTTAGACTCTGCCTTCGGGAGTGCTGACTGTGCAGTCTTGAGTGCTGCCTCAGCTGCTGCCTTGTCTCCGCTGGCTACTGCCTTCTCGACGTTAGTAACTACTGTCTTGACGTTACTCTTGATAGCCTTGTTTCTGGCTGCCTTCTTAGCGCTTACTAAAACTCTCTTCTTAGCTGACTTGATGTTTGCCAATTCTGTTCACCTCCGTTGCATTGATATTCACGTGAATATGATGCTGAGGATTGACACGGTTCTCCCAAGCAATCATACTTTTCTATCATACAGTTTGAATAAGTATTTGTCAAGTAAAATATTCTCTGGTATAATAGTTCGTAAATGTTAGGAGAAAATATGGATCAGTCACATATCAGAAATTTCTGTATTATTGCACATATAGACCACGGCAAATCGACTCTTGCGGACAGGATGATCGAGATGACTCACACCCTCACCAAGCGTGAGATGCAGGATCAGGTCCTCGACAATATGGACCTCGAGAGGGAGAGGGGCATCACGATAAAGTCCCAGGCTGTAAGGCTTATCTACCATGCGAAGGATGGCGGGGAGTATATTTTAAATCTTATCGATACTCCGGGACACGTGGATTTTAACTACGAGGTGTCGAGATCACTCGCTGCCTGCGACGGAGCCATTCTCGTAGTGGACGCGACCCAGGGCATAGAGGCGCAGACTCTCGCGAATTGCTATCTGGCCATAGACCACGATCTCGAGGTGCTCCCGGTCATCAATAAGATAGACCTGCCTTCGGCCCAGCCAGACGAGGTCGCGAAGGAGATTGAGGATGTCATAGGCTTGGACTGCGAGGACGCGCCGCGTATTTCTGCAAAGACAGGAGAAAACGTAGGAGAGGTCTTAGAGCAGGTCATTACGAAGCTTCCGGCGCCAGAAGGCGATGCGAAGGCTCCGCTTCAGGCCTTGATCTTTGACTCACTCTATGATTCCTACAGAGGTGTCATAGTCTTTGTCCGTATCAAAAATGGCACAGTCCGTCCCAAGGACAGGATAAAAATGATGGCGACAGGCGCAGAATTCGACTGCGTAGAGGTCGGATACTTTGGAGCGGGACAGTTTATTCCTTGTGATGAGCTTTCCGCCGGTATGGTCGGATATATCACAGCATCTATTAAGGATGTAAGAGAGACAAGAGTAGGAGACACTGTGACTCTAGCAGACAGACCTGCGGAGGAAGAGCTCCCGGGATACCGCCCTGTCAAGCCTATGGTCTTCTGCGGCATCTATCCGGCTGATTCCGCTAAATACCCGGAACTTAAGGACGCGCTTGAGAAGCTTCAGTTAAACGACGCTTCCCTTACATTTGAACCGGAGACATCACAGGCGCTGGGATTCGGCTTCAGGTGCGGATTCCTTGGACTTCTGCACCTTGATGTCATTCAGGAGAGGCTCGAGAGAGAATACGACCTTGACCTCGTGACTACGGCTCCGGGCGTTGTCTACAAGGTGCATAAGACTGACGGTACAGTTATAGATCTTACAAATCCGTCGAACCTTCCGGACCCTTCGGAGATAGAATATATGGAAGAGCCTGTAGTCGATGCCGAGATCATGGTGACAAGCGACTTTATAGGGCCTATCATGGATCTCTGCCAGGAGAGGCGTGGAGAGTATATTTCTCTTGAGTATATCGAGAAGACCCGTGCGGTGCTTAAATACGTGCTGCCTCTTAACGAGATTATCTATGATTTCTTCGATGTCCTGAAATCGAGATCCAGAGGCTACGCCTCATTTGACTATGAGCTGAAAGGCTACCAGAGATCGGAGCTCGTAAAGCTCGATATCCTTGTAAATAAAGAGAAAGTGGATGCGCTGTCATTTATCGTATTTAAGGATACTGCCTATGACAGAGCTAAGAAGATGTGTGAAAAGCTGAAGGAAAATATCCCGAGGCATCTGTTCGAGATACCTATCCAGGCGGCTGTCGGCGGCAAGATTATAGCCAGAGAGACAGTAAAGGCCATGAGAAAGGATGTCCTGGCAAAGTGCTATGGCGGCGATATTTCAAGAAAGAGAAAGCTTCTCGAGAAGCAGAAGGAAGGCAAGAAGAAGATGAGGCAGATCGGCAATGTCGAGATACCTCAGGAAGCATTTATGAGTGTTCTGAAACTCGACGATGATCAGTGACGATGGAAGATTACAGGAGATTTGAACTTTATATTCATATACCTTTTTGCGCAAAAAAATGCCTCTACTGCGACTTCCTGTCCGGAGTTTTTGACACAGACACTCAGAGAGATTATGTAAATGCACTCTGCAATGAACTGAAATTTTATTCCGAGAAGGTTTTTGGCACGGTCTCCTCTATTTATATAGGAGGGGGGACGCCATCCTGGATAAACCCTGATCTCATTGTTTTGATCATGCAGACAGTAAAGGAAAATTTCAAGGTAGACCCGCTCGCCGAGATTTCTATCGAGGCAAATCCCGGAACAGTTGTAGCAGAGGCCGCAAACACCTATCTCTCAGTCGGAATTAACAGGATATCCTTAGGCCTTCAGTCGGCAAATGACGACGAGCTTGAAGAGCTTGGAAGGATTCACACTTTTAAGAGATTCCTGTCGACCTATGAAATCCTTAGAAAAGCCGGCTTTAAAAATATAAATGTAGACTTGATGAGTGCCCTTCCGGGACAGACTCCGGAGAAGCTTCTCTACACCTTAAATAAAGTCACATCGTTTCGGCCTGAGCATATTTCATGTTACTCACTTATCATTGAGCCGGGCACCCCTTTCTACGAAAAATACCACGAGGATGCCGTAAGGCAGGAGAGGGGCGAGGAGACAAAGTTTCTCCCGAATGAAGACCAGGCCTATGAGCTGATGAAGAGATCACAGATGTACCTTGAGAAGAAAGGATATCACAGATACGAGATCTCAAATTACGCCAGAGAGGGAAAGGAGTGTGTCCACAATCTGGGTTACTGGAACAGGGTTCCATACCTTGGCGTGGGCATTGGCGCCGCGTCCCTCATCCCTCCGGGATATCTGGTCAGGGAGCCGGAGGATCCGGAAGAGACCGGTGGAATGGGCCTCGAATGGCGTACTACGAATATCAGGGATATTTACACATATATCGAAGAGTGCAGCCACCTCCCGATAGTTCCCGAACGGGTCGGCTACGAGGATATGGCAACGATAGGATCTATTAAGCAGATCACGAGGAAAGCCGCGATGGAAGAGTTTATGTTCCTCGGGATGAGGCAGATCGCAGGCATAAAGAAGTCATATTTTAAAAAGTCATTCGGCGTTGCTATAGAGAAGATCTACGGGCACGAGATGACAGAACTTGAGAGAGAGGGGCTTCTGACTGAAAAGGGAGATACAGTCGCTCTTACCGATACGGGACTTGATATATCAAATTACGCCCTGGCCAAATTTATAAAATGATTTTTGTACAAAAGAAGAGACAATGATTCGCTGGCATATTTGCCGGCGATTTTTTTCGAGTAAAATACAAAAAGTTGTTGACAAACATGTCGAACAAGCGTATATTATGTGTTAGATGATATTAGCACTCTAATGATTTGAGTGCTAACAAGAAAAAGCGACAGGAGGTGAGGCATAGTGAGTGAAGAGGATGAGCTTACAGTCAGGCAGAAGAAGATCCTGGATGTTATCATCAAGAACTACCTGGAGACCGGTGAACCGGTCGGATCGAGGACGATCTCGAAGAGCTCTGATTTGAACTTAAGCTCTGCCACGATCAGAAATGAGATGAGCGATCTGGAGGATATGGGATATATACTTCAGCCTCACACCTCCGCCGGAAGGATCCCTTCAGATAAGGGATACAGGTTCTATGTCGGTGAGCTGATGAACAGCCAGAAGGACACTTCGCCTCCGGATTCGACGAGCCAGATGCTCGTGCAGAGGACGGACAGACTGGAGAAGATGTTAAAGCAGGTTGTAGATGTGCTCGCTGCGAACACGAATTACACCTCGATGATCTCGGCACCTGCTATCACCGGAGTCCGGGTCAAGTTCGTACAGCTCTCAGCGGTGAATGAGCACCAGCTTCTCTCAGTCGTCGTGATGGACGGCAATGCAGTCCGGAACAGGCTTATCAATATCGACGAGCCTCTTAACAATGAGGACCTCCTGAAGCTGAACATGCTCCTTAATACGAACCTCTCCGGACTTACAGTTAATGATATTAACCTCGCATTGATAAAGAAGCTTAAGTCCCAGGCCGGTGAGTATGCACCTATTATTGAGAATGTCCTCGAGAATGTTGCAGGAACTATCGAGCAGGACGAGGGCAGGACGATATACACCAGTGGTACGACGAATATTTTCAAGTATCCGGAGCTTTCCGATGCGAACAGGGCGAGCCATTTGATCTCGACTTTCGAGAACAAGGAGGAGCTCGAGAATCTGGTAAATGAGATAGAGACCGACGATGAGGGCAATCCGAATGGTATTTCGGTATTCATCGGAGACGATATCCCGAATATGCCGGATGTATCGGTCGTTACCGCGAAGTACGACCTAGGAGAAGGCTTTAAGGGCACGATCGGAATCTTAGGCCCGAAGCGAATGGACTATGAGAACGTTATGAAGAATCTCAAGTCCTTAAAGAAGCAGCTTTCAGACATCGTCGATTCTTCGAGGATCGGTGCAAAGAAGGAGCCTAAGAGGATAGAGGCGAAGAAGGATATTAAGGAAAAAAAGGAATAGAGGTATTCGAATTTGAGCAAAGAGAAAGAAAAGAAGGACGAAGAGCTTAAGACTGATAAGGCTGAGGACAAGAAAGCCGATCAGGCCAAAGAAGAGAAAGCAGATAAATCAAAGGACACAGAAGAAAAGAAGTCTTCGGATAAGGCTGATACAAAGGAAGCCGCCAAAGACAAGACTTCCGAGGATAAAGAGAAGTCCAAAGACAAGAAATCAGATAAAGACGACAAGAAAAAAGAAGATCCCCGCGATGCGAAGATCAAGTCGCTTCAGGATCAGCTCCTCCGCCAGATGGCAGAGTTCGACAATTTCAGAAAACGTACTGAGAAGGAGAAGTCGAACATGTACAGCGCTGGTGCCGGCGATGTGATAAAAAAGTTCATTGAAGTCCTTGACAATTTCGAGAGAGGACTTAAGGATGTACCGGAAGATACGGACGACGCCTTCCAGAAGGGAATGCTTGCGATCTACAAGCAGTTCAAGAGCACGATAGATGGCCTTGGAGTAAAGGAGATCGACGCTTTAGGCAAGACCTTCGATCCGAATTACCACAATGCAGTGATGCACGAGGACAACCCGGACAAGGGCGAGCAGGAGATAGTACAGGTCCTTCAGAAGGGCTATACTTACAACGACAAGGTACTTCGGTACGCTATGGTAAAAGTTGCTAATTGATTTAATCAGATATATAGAGTGTGATTTATTCACAGTTAAGGAGGAATTAATATGGGTAAGATAATTGGTATCGATCTTGGAACCACCAACAGCTGCGTTGCTGTTATGGAAGGTGGACAGCCGACAGTCATTGAGAATAGCGAAGGTATGAGAACCACACCTTCTATCGTAGCATTTACAAAGGACGGTCAGAGGCTTGTCGGTGAGCCGGCTAAGCGTCAGGCAGTTACTAATGCCGAGAACACTATTTCTTCTATCAAGAGAAAGATGGGCACTAACGATGGCCCTGTTATTGACGGCAAGAAATATTCACCACAGCAGATCTCAGCTATGATTCTTCAGAAGCTTAAGAGCGATGCTGAGGCTCATCTCGGTGAGAAGGTTACAGAGGCTGTAATCACAGTTCCTGCATATTTCAACGATGCACAGCGTCAGGCTACAAAGGACGCCGGAAAGATCGCCGGACTCGATGTAAAGCGTATCATCAACGAGCCTACAGCCGCAGCTTTAGCTTATGGTCTTGACAACGAGCAGGAGCAGAAGATCATGGTTTACGATCTTGGCGGTGGTACATTCGATGTATCAGTCATCGAGATCGGTGACGGCGTTATCGAAGTTCTTTCTACGAACGGTGATACACATCTCGGCGGAGATGATTTCGATAACCGTGTAATGCAGTGGATGATCGATGAGTTCAAGAACAAGGAGGGCGTCGATCTCTCTGGTGATAAGATGGCTATGCAGCGTATCAAAGAGGCTGCAGAGAAGGCTAAGAAAGAGCTTTCAAACGCTACTTCTACGAACATCAACCTTCCGTTCATCACAGCTACAGCAGATGGTCCTAAGCATATGGACTTAACTCTTACGAGAGCCAAGTTTGATGAGATCACATCAGACCTCGTTGACAAGACTGCCATCCCTGTACAGAACGCATTAAGAGATGCAGGACTTACAGCAGCAGACCTTTCAAAGGTTCTCCTTGTCGGTGGTTCTACACGTATCCCGGCTGTTCAGGAGAAGGTTAAGCAGCTGACCGGCAAAGAGCCATCAAAGAACCTTAACCCGGATGAGTGCGTAGCACTTGGTGCCTGCATTCAGGGTGGTAAGCTCGCAGGAGATAAGGGAGCAGGAGAAGTCCTTCTTCTCGATGTAACACCTCTTACACTTTCTATCGAGACTATGGGAGGCGTTGCTACACACCTTATCGAGAGAAATACAACTATCCCTACGAAGAAGAGCCAGGTATTCTCTACAGCAGAGGATAACCAGACAGCCGTAGATATCAACGTAGTACAGGGTGAGAGACAGTTCGCCCGTGATAACAAGTCACTCGGACAGTTCCGTCTCGACGGAATCGCTCCAGCACCAAGAGGAGTACCGCAGATCGAGGTTACTTTCGATATCGATGCCAACGGTATCGTTACTGTAAGCGCTAAGGACCTTGGCACTGGCAAAGAGCAGCACATCACTATCACCGGAGGAAGCAACATGTCCGATGAGGAGATCGACAAGGCTGTCAAGGAAGCAGCTGAGTACGAGGCTCAGGATAAGAAGCGTAAGGAGGCTGTCGACACGAAGAATGACGCAGATGCTTTCGCAGTTCAGACCAAGAAAGCCCTCGACGAAGTTGGTGACAAGCTCGATCCGAACGACAGAAGCACAGTTGAGGCTGATCTGAAGAAGGTTCAGGACCTTGTAAGCAAATTCCCTAACCCGGAGACAATGACTGACGCTGATGTTTCAGAGATGAAGAATGCCAAGGAGCAGCTTGAGAAGTCAGCTCAGAAGGTATTTACAAAGATGTATGAGAATGCCCAGGCACAGGGCGCAGCACAGGGCGGCCCACAGGCCGGTCCGCAGGCAGGCCCGAACCCTGGAGCAGGTGCAAACAACGCTGGCAGCAATGCAGGCGCAAACAACGATGACAATGTCGTTGATGGAGATTACAAAGAGGTCTGATACCTGAGGCGCAGGCTCAGATTCGTGAAAGGATAATCAAATGGCAGAACAGAAGAGAGACTATTATGAGGTTCTCGGGGTTGATAAGAATGCCGATGAGGAGACCATAAAAAGGGCCTACCGTAAGCTCGCCAAGAAATATCACCCTGATATGAACCCCGGTGATAAGAATGCAGAGGAGAAATTCAAAGAGGCCTCAGAAGCTTATGCCGTTCTGTCTGATCCTAAGAAACGTCAGCAGTATGACCAGTTTGGCCATGCTGCCTTTGACGGAGGAGCCGGTGGCGGCGGCTTTGACTTCAACAATATGGATTTCGGTGATATTTTCGGTGATTTCGGAGATATCTTCGGAGACTTTTTCGGTACAGGATCAAGAGGCGGCAGAGCATCGAATGGTCCAATGCAGGGTGCGAATGTCAGAGCTTCCGTGCGTGTCTCATTTACTGAGGCTGCATTTGGCTGCAACAAGGAGCTCGAACTTGTACTCAAAGATCCGTGTCCTACCTGTGGTGGCAGCGGCTGCAAGCCGGGCACCAGCAAGGTAAAGTGTACTAAGTGCGGAGGCACGGGACGTGTCGTTACGACGCAGAGATCGCTTTTTGGAATGGTACAGCAGCAGAGCGTATGCCCTGAATGTCATGGAACCGGCCAGGTAATCCCTGATCCGTGTCCTGACTGCCATGGTACCGGATACAAAGCTCAGAAAAAGAAGATAGTCATCGCTGTACCAGCTGGTATAGACGATGGACAGAGCATAAGGATCCGTGGCAAGGGTGACCCTGGTATCAACGGCGGTCCGAGAGGAGACCTTCTTGTACAGGTAAGCGTTGCGAAAAGCAACGAATTTACAAGGAATGGCTACGATATATACTCTGAAGTTCCTATATCGTATGCGCAGGCAGCACTTGGCTCGAGCATCATCATAGACACTATCGACGGAAAGGTCGAGTACAATGTCAAGGCTGGAACTCAGCCGGGGACCAGAGTCAGACTCCGTGGCAAAGGCGTTCCTACCCTTAGAAATAAAAATGTCCGCGGCGACCACTATGTGACACTCAATGTTGTAGTTCCACGTACTTTAAATTCTGCACAGAAGGCAGCGCTTCGCTCATACGACGAAGCCTGCGGCGGAACTTTGTCAAATACAAAGAAGGCACACAGCCCGTTCGGACGTAAGAAATAACTGAATTTCAGGCAGAGGAAACTTTTTCCTCTGCCATTTTTTTTTAAGATTTTTTATTTCAATAATTTTGAACTTTTTAACGTGGAACGCCCGATTTTTTTTGATTATTACAGATAAATATTGTATAATAATTTTTCGGAACAGGTAGTTTATTATTTTTTATGTGACAATATGTCATGCCACAAGACAGGCTAAGAATCCTGCGAGAGAGTTAGGCTTCGAGGTAAAAATGGACAGGAGACAGCAGAAGACCAGAAAAGCTGTTTTTGACGCTTTTGAAAAACTTATTGCGGAAAAGAAGTACGCGGATATCACGGTAAAGGATATCATTGAAGCTGCCGACATAGGGCGGACTACTTTTTATGCCCATTTTGACACGAAGGACAGTGTGCTCGAAGAACTCTGCGCGGAACTGTTTGACCATATTTTTGACGAGCATCTGACAGAAGAGGATACGCACGATTTTTCAAACTCAGAGCACAGCGAAAAGCACATGCTGACGCACATCCTGTATCATCTTAAAGAGGATAAGGACAGGTTCAGCAGGCTCTTTCAGGGTGAGAGCGGTGATATTTTCTGGAACAGGTTCGCTCTTCTGTTCAGAGGTCATTTGAGAAAACAGCTGGACAGCGGAGCCTGGAAGGTCAGGGGAAAGCTTCCGGAAGATCTGTATGTAAATGTGTATATCAGCAGTTACATAGAGACAGCAAAGTGGTGGTTTACACATTCCTGCAGCGAGAGTCCCGAGAAAGTCGAGTCGTATTTTGAAGAGATGATGTGTACAGCCTCTGACGATACGAACGAGGAACTTCGTCTGGCAAGGCAGCAGATTGCGCTGGGAAATGAATCGGTTCTCGCGATGGCGAAGGCTCTTTTCCTTAAGGACAGAAATACCGGCGAGCACTGCCACAGGGTGGCCTACTACTCTGCGAAGCTTGCGAGGGCGTACGGCTTTTCGCAAAAAGAGACTGACAATATAAAAAAGGCCGCTCTTCTCCACGATATTGGAAAGATTGCGATCCCGGATTCGATTTTAAAAAAGCCCGACAGACTGACACCTGAAGAGTATGAGCTTATGAAAACACACACTACGTCCGGAGCTGAACTTCTTCAGGGTTTTACGATGGTAGAACATGTTTCGGAGGGGGCACTATACCACCACGAGAGATACGACGGAAAAGGATATCCGAAGGGACTTTCAGGAAAGGCTATCCCGCTGTACGGCAGGATCATAGCTGTAGCTGATACTTTCGATGCGATGACTGCTGACAGGGTCTACCGCAACGCTTTAGACATGGAGCAGGTCGTGAGTGAGATAAAAAATGGCCGCGGGACGCAGTTTGACCCGGAACTCGATGATATTTTTTTAAGTCTTATAGGAAGCGGCGATATCAATCCGAAGAAGACATTTGAGATGTTCAGGCACAGGGACCTGACAGAGGATATTAATTGATGAGAAGCCTTGAACTTACTGACGTACTAAAAGAAAAGCGACTGGACTTTGCTGCTTTTATCGACGAGGACCAGAAAAAGGAGCTCTACGATTTCTGGCAGCAGCTCCGCGACGAGAAAAAGGACAATATCAGCGGTGCAGACATCGATGCGGTGCTCGAAAGTTACATAAAGCTTGGGCTCCTCGTAAAAACCAAATCCCCATCTTCATCTGATAGTATTGATGATGATCTGGTAAGGATTCCTCCTGTGGATAATACCGATACTCTGATGATAGTATCTCTTCCAGAACAGAAGGATAAGACTGAGATCACAGGCGGTTTTTCAAAGACAGGAAAGTCATACGCTTTTGAATATAAGACCGGCGGGAAGCTTTTTTCACTAAAAGTTAAAGCCTTAGATGTCAGATATGAAAAGCTTGTTGACTATCTTTCAAAGAACCACTTCGCTGTAAGAATTTCCGGAGATTTCCTGACAGCTGGCTTTCGCATCAGAAAAATAAGAGCGGGCCAGTCAATGGAGAGTGACTCCTTAAAGCCGGTATCGGGCGATCTGATAAAATCCATGGTCGAGCGTTTGAGGACTTCGCAGATCGTCATAAGAGACAATGAAAATAAAAAGGCCTCTGCCATCACAAGAATCCCGGAACTTCGGGACTACGTCTGGTGCATGGAGGATACTCTTCCAGATAATATCAGGGACTGGGCCTATTCTACGCTTCGGCTCTTAGATGACGATACGATCGGGGCAGACGAGAAGAGACACGCCCAGCACGCTCTGTCACTAATGATGAGCGTACAGTGGAAGACCTCGTTTTTTGAGCCGATAGATCCGCACGAGGCGAGACAGATTTTAGACGACGAGCTGTATGGCCTCGAAGAAGTAAAGCAGAGAGTGATCGAAACTATAATTCAGATAAACAGGACGCATACGCTCCCGTTCTACGGACTGCTCCTAGTGGGCCCTGCCGGGACTGGAAAGTCGCAGATAGCTTACGCGGTCGCAAAGATTTTAAAAATGCCGTGGGCAGTCCTCGATATGAGTACAGTGCGTGATCCGAGTGCCCTGACCGGAAGCTCGAGAATCTATGTGAACGCGAGAACGGGACGCATAATGGATGCTTTCGTAAAGGCTGGATCGTCAAACGTCGTATTCGTTATAAACGAGCTCGACAAGGCTGACTCGAATACTTCAAACGGAAATTCAGCCGATTCGCTTCTTACGCTTTTCGACAATTTAGGCTTTACGGACAACTACATGGAGTGTGCTATCCCTACGAACGGAGTCTATCCAATAGCGACAGCCAACGATATTTCAAAAATCAGCGGACCGCTTCGGTCGAGATTTGCCGTGATAGAGATACCGGACTATACGCCGAAGGAGAAAAAGATAATTTTCCGGGACTATTCGCTTCCGAAGATCTTAAAGCACCTGGGGATGAAGCCGGAGGAGTGCTCGCTTACAGAATCAGCTGTAAACAGCATTATAGAGCATTTCCACGATACTCCGGGGTGCCGTGACCTCGAGCAGGCTGCGGAGCATCTGGCATCGCATGCGCTTTATGAGATAGAAGCCACCGGGAAGAAGTCCATCAGGTTCAATGAGGGACAGGTGAACAGGATACTCGGATTTGATTGATTTTTTTAAACAGGATCGGAGAATGTATGGGTATATTTGACAGACTGGGCCAGGCCGCCAACGACATGGTCGGAAGGATCAACCATTCTATAGAGACCGGAGATTTTTCGTATCTGAGCTATGATCTGGGACAGGAGCTTTCGGATATGGAGCGTGACCTTGCAGATCAGGCATTAGACGCTGGCAGAAGGGCAGCAGATGCCGGCAGGAGAACAGCTGACGCCGCTAAAAGGACAGCTGATGCAGCGAAAAATTCATTCAGGTCGAAATTTCATGCGCAGGACAAAGAGACAGAGACGGCCTTTACAAAAAAAGACACGATAGCTTCTGAAAACTCAGGCAGAGAGGCCTTCTATCTGCTTATTATGGTGATGTGCATCATGTTTGCGCTGGGATTTGCTGGTGCCGCATTTGGAAAGAATCTTTTATATCTTATAGGAACGGCAGTCTCGGCAGCGGTTTTCTTTGCATTTGTAAAACCGCTGAAAAAGGCCGTAAATATTACAAGGCTTCACAAGGTATTTTTAAAGTACAAAGATATCGTAGGCAGGGACGAATATATTACGATAGATGAGCTTATGATAAGGACCAGGGAGTCGCGGGAGCAGGTACTTTCCGATATCAGGGATCTGATGTCTAACGGATTCCTTCCGGGAGCAGTGCTCGATGAAGATGAGACAGTCCTTATCCTATCTGAAAACGCCTACCGCTACTATGTAAACTATGAGAGGGAGCACGCTTCAGAGAAGGCGGCAAAGAAGGCCGAAGAAGCTGAAGAGGCCGCAGCCAGCGAGAACCTTTCAGAGGAAGCGAAGAAGGTTATCGAACAGGGTGAGCAGTATATAGAGGACTTTCACCATTTAAACGAGATAATCCCGGACCAGAGTATGTCGGAAAAGCTCGATAAGCTTGAAAACATTACGAAGCGGATATTTTCAGCAGTAAAAAAGAAACCTGAGACAGCGCCGCATCTCAGGAAACTTTTGGACTATTACCTTCCTACTACCAAAAAACTGGTGCAGACTTATGCCTCTGCGCAGAATCAGCCTGACACCGAAAATATAAGCCAGATGAAGAGCGAGATCGAAAGCTCTCTTGACCTTATAAATGCAGCTTGTGAGAAGATACTGGATCAGATGTTTATGGACGACGCATGGGACGTTTCGTCGGATGTGGATGTAATGAAGCAGATGATGAAGCAGGACGGCCTTGTGGACGACGACAAATGAAAGGGAGGACAAAAATGGCAGACACAAAGACAGACACAGGGATAAAGCTTGAATTTGACACACCGGACGAAAATATTCCGGCTGCTCCGGAGGTTAGCGCAGCAGAAGAAGAGAAAAAACTCGAAGAGGATGTCAAGAAGGAGGCAGAGCTTACTCCCGAAGAGCGGGCACAGGTCGACTCCTTTGTAGAAAAGATCGACCTCAACAATTCTGCTGCGATCATGAACTACGGAGTCAGCACCCAGAAGCACCTCGCCGATTTTTCGCAGAAGACGATCGATAAGATTCAGACCAGGGAGATGGGCGAGACCGGCGACATGCTTACGAATCTCGTAACCGAACTTAAAAATTTCGATGTCGACCAGAATGAGCACGGGCTGAGGGCACTTTTTAAAAAGAGTGCAAACAAGGTTGAGACCCTGAAGGCTAAGTATTCTTCAATCGAAGCAAATGTAAATACGATCACAAGAGAGCTCGAGAAGCATCAGGTCACGCTGATGAAGGACATCGATGTCTTTGACAAGATGTACCAGCTGAACCTGAACTATTTCAAGGAACTTTCTATGTACATCCTGGCCGGAAAAAAGAAGCTCGATTCAGTTAAAAACACGGAGCTTAAGGAGCTTCAGGAGAAGGCAGAAGCCAGCGGTCTTCCAGAGGATGCCGAGAAGGCAAAAGACCTTGCGGACAAGTGCAACCGGTTCGAAAAGAAGATATATGACTTAGAACTCAGCAGAAATATCGCCCTTCAGACAGGCCCTCAGATAAGGCTCGTTCAGGCTGCCGATACCGAGATGGCTGAAAAGATCCAGTCGACTATCGTAAATACAATCCCTCTCTGGAAAAACCAGATGGTAATTGCCCTTGGAGTCGAGCATTCCAACCAGGCGGCAAAATCAGAGAGAGAAGTCAATGATATGACAAACCAGCTCCTCAAGAAAAATTCTGAAAAGCTCCATCAGGCAGTCACAGAGTCCGCGAAGGAGTCGGAACGCGGAATCGTTGATATCGAGACCTTAAAACAGACGAATGAGTCCCTTATCTCGACGATAGATGAGGTCATTTCAATTCATAAAAACGGCACTGAGAGAAGACATGAGGCAGAGAAGGAACTTGCTGATCTCGAGGGCCAGCTGAAACAAAAACTAATGGAGGCATCCAGAGGCTGATCATGGTAGATAAAAAGAGAATCGTAGTAAAAGTCGGGACTTCTACACTTACAAATGAACTTGGAAATCCGAATCTCAGAGAATTTGACAAACTTTCACTGGTTTTAAGTGATGTGCACAACATGGGATATGACATTATTCTGGTCTCGTCGGGAGCCATCGCCGTAGGCGCAAGTGACCTCCACCTGAAGGAAAAGCCGACAGAGCTTCGCTACAAGCAGGCCTGCGCAGCAGTGGGACAGTGCTCTAATATGTTCTACTATGACAAATTTTTCGGGGAGTACGGGCAGCAGGTGGCCCAGATCCTTTTCAACTCGGAAGATGTGGAGAACGAGCTCAAGAAGGAGAACCTGACCAATACTATAAACACTCTCCTTGAGATGGGCATCATCCCGATCGTAAATGAGAACGATTCGGTCAGCTACACTGAGATAGATTCAGAGGACCACCTCTTCAGTGACAACGACAAGCTTTCAGCAGTGATCGCCATTCTCTGCAATGCTGGAAAACTCGTGATTTTCTCAGATATCGACGGATTTTTTGACAAGGATCCGAGGCTGTATGCGGATGCGAAGCTTATAGACAGGATAGACGACATTACAGAGGATACATTCAACCTCGCGGGGGGCGCCGGAAGCAGGAGAGGAACAGGCGGAATGCAGACGAAGCTCGAGGCAGCACAGCTTGCGACGGCTCAGGGAATCAGTGTGATAGTTACGAATGGAGCCCACCCGGATACCCTCTACAAGATTGTCGAGGGCAGAAAAGCCGGGACACTTTTCAAGGGAAAAAAAGTATTTTAAATTTTGTTTAAACATTTTTTTACAATGCACATCTTCGTATGTGCATTTTTTATTTATATAGTATGTGAAATTGTACAAAAATTTTGCTATATTCTAATACTTTTAGTGCAAAAGTGATATAATAATCTAGTGTGAAAGGTATTCTTTATAGAATATTTAACTTTTGGAAAGAAGAAAGTGGGGTAATTGAATGAGCCTTAGAACATTTAAAGGCGGAGTCCATCCCTTTGAAGGCAAAGAGCTTTCAAAGTCAAAACCTATCAAGGAACTCCTTCCAAAGGGCGAGCTCGTATTTCCGGTATCACAGCATATCGGAGCACCGGCCAGGCCTTTGGTAGCGAAGGGCGATACGGTTTTGCGCGGCCAGAAGATCGCCGAGGCTGGTGGCTTCGTATCATCACCTATCTACTCTTCAGTTTCCGGAACGGTCACAGGTATTGAGAAGAGACGTACCGCTACCGGGGACATGGTGGATTCCATCATCATCGAAAGTGATGGAAATTTCATGGAAGCAGGTTTTACGGAATGTGACGATGTCACTAAGCTCTCGAAGGACGAGATCATAAAGAAGATCCAGGACGCCGGAGTTGTCGGCATGGGCGGCGCAGGATTCCCGACTCATGTGAAGCTGTCGCCGAAGGAGCCTGACAAGATCGACTACATCATTGCGAACTGCTCCGAGTGCGAGCCGTATCTCACGAGCGACTACCGTGAGATGGTAGAGGAACCGGAGAAGCTTATCGGCGGCATGAAGATCGTCCTCCAGCTTTTCCCGAACGCGAAGGGCGTTTTCGCTATTGAGAACAACAAGCAGGACTGCATTGACAAGATTTCCGAGATGATAAAGGATGAGGACAGACTCTATGTACAGCCTCTTCTTACAAAGTATCCGGAGGGCGGCGAGAGACAGCTTATCCACGCCGTTACAGGCAGGGATATCTATTCGAAGATGCTCCCGGCAGATGCGGGCTGCATTGTAGATAACGTCGCAACGCTTATGGCCATCTATGACGCTGTAAAGCTTGGGATCCCGGTTATGAACAGGGTATTTACAGTCACAGGAGACGCTGTCTGTGAGCCGAGAAACTTCCGTATCTGTATCGGTACGAGCTATCAGGAGCTTCTCGATGCAGCAGGCGGACTTATTCACGACCCTAAGAAGATGATAAGTGGTGGTCCAATGATGGGATTCGCCCTATACGGGCTCGATGTTCCTACGACTAAGACCACATCGGCTCTTCTCTGTATGACTGAAGATGCAGCGAGCGAGTATGAGACTACAGCCTGCATCAACTGCGGACGCTGTGTTGAGGCCTGCCCTGAGAGGCTGGTACCTTCGAGACTTGCAGATTTTGCTATGCACGATGAGACAGAGGAATTTGAGAAGTGGTACGGCCTCGAGTGCATTGAGTGCGGCAGCTGCAGCTATGTCTGCCCTGCAAGGCGCCCTCTGGCTCAGTATGTGAAGACTATGAAGAAACAGGTTTTAGCTGCAAAGAAGAAAGCTGCAGCGGCAGCAAAGGCTAAGAAGTGAGGTGAGTAAATTGGAAGAAAAGAAAGTGCTTAATGTAACTGCCTCACCTCATGTGAGGGCAAACGTAGACACCCAGAAGATCATGGCTTGCGTGATCATAGCCCTTCTGCCGGCCACGGTCTTTGGTATCTTCAATTTCGGGATCAGAGCGCTTATAATTATCGTAGCGTCGGTCGCAGCGGCTGTTCTCTCAGAGTATATCTACTGCAAGATCGTACACAGAAAGAATACGACGAGAGATCTCTCTGCTGTAGTCACCGGACTGCTCTTAGCGCTTAACCTCCCGAGTTCAGTTCCAATCTGGCTTCCTATACTTGGAAGCGCTTTTGCAATCATCATCGTAAAAGAGCTGTTCGGAGGACTTGGACAGAACTTTATGAATCCGGCACTCGGTGCCAGATGTTTCCTGCTTATTTCGTTTGCAGGTCTGATGACAGATTACTCGAACTATCCCGGATTTAATGATAAGAATGCATTCAGCGGCGCTACACCGCTTGCTTCACTTAAGGCTGGCAGGACTGTCGATACGATGCGTATGATCCTTGGAAATATTCCTGGAACCATCGGCGAGACTTCAATGATCGCAATCGTTATCGGAGCTATTTTCCTTATCCTGATGGGAGTCATCAGTTTGAGGATACCGGGTACCTACATCCTGACATTCGCCATTTTTACGATCATCTTCGGTGGACACGGTTTCGATATGAACTTCCTCGTAGGTGAGCTTGCAGGCGGCGGACTTATGCTCGGTGCATTTTTCATGGCTACAGATTATGTCACAAGCCCGATCACTCCGACCGGACAGATCATCTACGGCATACTTCTCGGTGTTATGACTGGTATATTCAGATTCTTTGGATCATCGGCAGAAGGTGTTTCATATGCGATCATCTTCTCGAACCTCTTTGTACCTCTTATCGAGAAGGCTACGATTCCTAGAGCTTTTGGTATCAGAAAGCCAAAGAAAGCTAAAAAGGAGGCAGCATGAGTGATAAGAAATCTATTATCAGAGACACTCTGAGGCTAACTATTATCACTGTAGTCTCAGGCCTTTTGCTGGGACTGGTCTATGAGATCACATTGAAGCCAAGGGAAGCAGCTGCGGCAAAGGCTACAAACGATGCCTACAAGGCTGTATTTGAAGAGGCTGCTTCATTTACACCTTACAAGGACTTTGATGCTGACAAGGCCAAAGCTCTGATCGAGAAAGCAGGATATAAGGATATTTCAATATCAGCCTGCGTTACGGCAGAGGACAAGAGCAACAAGGCACTTGGATATGTCCTTACAGTAGTTACGAAGAGCTACGGCGGAAATGTCACCTTCTCTATGGGTGTAACGAACAAGGGCAAGATGAACGGATACAAGATCACCGATACATCTGATACTCCGGGTCTTGGCCTTAAGGCCCGCGACGATCCATCTTTTGGAAATCAGTTTAAGGGCATTTCAGCCGGCAAGTACTCTGTTATAAAAGGCAAGGCTTCGAAGAACCAGATACAGGCTATCAGTGGTGCGACAATCACATCCCGCGCCATTACAAATGGTGTCAACGCCGGATTTGAGTACTACAAGAGTATAGCAGGAGGTGAGAAATAATGGATAGTCCAAAGGAAAGACTTTATAATGGTATCGTAAAGGAAAATCCTATATTCGTCCTCGTGCTTGGTATCTGCCCGACTCTCGCAGTCACGACATCCGCGATGAACGGACTTGGAATGGGACTTTCCACAACACTCGTTCTTGCGCTTTCAAACGCACTTAT
Source organism: Lachnospiraceae bacterium (assembly GCA_003862155.1). Lineage (GTDB taxonomy): Bacteria > Bacillota > Clostridia > Lachnospirales > Lachnospiraceae > Weimeria > Weimeria bifida. Next base: position 55,862 of record QOUV01000003.1, on the reverse strand, counting down.
TTCAGCCCTTCGTAAAATGATTCCGGACCGTGTTCGTATGCCGGCTTTCATCGTAGTTGTGGCTTCATTCGTTACTATAGTACAGTTCCTGATTCAGGGTTATCTGCCAAGTCTGTATGATTCACTTGGTATCTATATCCCTCTTATAGTTGTTAACTGTATCATCCTTGGACGTGCAGAGAGCTACGCATCAAAGAACCCTGTTATCCCGTCTCTGTTTGATGGTCTTGGCATGGGACTTGGATTTACACTTTCACTTATTTTCATTGGATCTGTCCGTGAGCTTTTAGGATCGGGAAGCATTTTTGGAGCACAGATTCTGCCATTGGCTGACAAGGCTGCCGGAAAGGCCGGATACACGCCAATCTCAATCTTCGTTCTTGCTCCGGGTGCATTCTTTATCCTCGCTCTTCTCGTTGTCATCATGAACATCGTAAGAGAGAAGCAGGCAGCAAAGGGCAAACCGCTGGCTCCTGTAGCAAACTCCTGCTTGTGCAACGACGAGGACGCTTTGGAGGATGCTGTGAAGTCCGATAACCCGAACGTCAAGGAAGCCATAGACAACCTCAAGGAAAAACAAAAGGAGGCGGAAGGTAAATGAAAGAATTAGCGATAATTTTCATTGGTTCGTTTATCGTAAACAACGTACTTTTAAGTCAGTTCCTTGGATTGTGTTCATTCCTTGGAGTTTCTAAAAAAACCTCTACAGCTGTAGGAATGGGTGGCGCTGTTACCTTTGTTATCACGATCGCCTCTATTGTAGCAGGACTTCTCTACAGATACATTCTTGTCCCTACTGGATTTGAGTATCTCGATACCATCGTTTTTATCCTGGTTATCGCAGCTCTTGTTCAGATAGTTGAGATGTTCCTTAAGAAAAATGCCCACGCCCTCTATTCGGCTCTCGGCGTTTATCTTCCGCTGATAACAACAAACTGCGCCGTACTCGGAGTTGCATTAAAGAACGTTACAAACAACTACAACATTCTCCAGGGCGTTATCTATGGCCTTGGAACTGGTCTTGGATATTTCCTGGCTATTGTAATCCTCGCAGGTATCCGCGAGAAGTACAAGTACAATGACTACCCGAAGTATTTCAAAGGAACAGCTATGACACTGATCACTGCAGGTCTTATGTCGATAGCGTTCTTCGGATTCTCGGGAATGATTTGAGGAGGGGATAAGTATGGCTTATGGAGTAGTGATGGCGACTGTTATAGTCGGCCTTGTTGGTTTAATCATTGGAATTCTTCTCTGCCTCGCATCTGAGAAATTTAAGATCGAAGTAGATCCGAGGGAGGAGCAGATCTTAAATGTCCTCCCTGGAAATAACTGCGGCGGCTGCGGCTACCCTGGCTGTCCTGGCTGTGCACACGCTATCGCCAGTGGCGAGGCTCCGGTAAACCAGTGTCCTGTAGGTGGTGCCCCGGTAGCAGCCAAGGTCGGCGCTATAATGGGTGTTGATGCAGGAGACAGCAAGAGGATGGTCGCACACGTCAGATGTATCGGAGACTGCGATCAGGCCTCTACCAAGTACAATTACAGCGGTGTAGAGACATGTGCCGCTATGTCGTTTGTACCTGGCGGCGGTCCGAAGGACTGCAAATACGGCTGCATGGGATTTGGAGACTGCGTTGCTTCCTGCCAGTTCGATGCTATCCATATCGTAAACGGCATTGCATTTGTAGACAAGGAAGCCTGCAAGGCCTGCGGCAAGTGCGTAAAGGCCTGCCCTCGCGGCATTATCGAGCTTATTCCTTATGATGCTTCAGAAGTTGTAGACTGCAGGAATAAGGACAAGGGCAGAGATGTTATGTCTGTCTGCAAGACCGGATGTATCGCCTGCCACCTTTGCGAGAAGACCTGTAAGCACGATGCTGTACATGTAGTCGACAATATCGCCTACATCGATCAGGACAAGTGTGTTGGCTGCGGCGAGTGTGCTGCAAAGTGCCCGAAGAAGGTTATTACAGTTCTTAAAAAAGACGCAGCACAGAAGACTGCCTGAGCTTATGTGTTAGAATTATTTGTGGTTTTTATTGACTGTTTTATAGCGAAATAAAGTTGGAAAAAGAAAGGATACAGATTTTAACACATGAGTGAACAGCAACCAAATAGAGAGAAGTTCGCGTCAAGACTCGGATTTATCCTTGTATCGGCAGGTTGTGCTATAGGTATTGGAAACGTCTGGAAATTTCCATATCTGTGTGGGCAGTACGGTGGTGCAGCTTTTATACTGATATACCTGGTATTCCTTGTTATCATGGGAATCCCGGTTATGATCTTTGAGTTTGCAGTGGGCCGGGCCTCACAGCACAGTGCGGCCCTGGCTTTCGATACGCTTGAACCTGAAGGCACCCATTGGCACATCATGAAGATATTCTGCATGGTCGGCAACTATCTTCTGATGATGTACTATACGACAGTCTGTGGCTGGATGTTTGACTATTTTGTAAGGCAGTGTTCAGGCGAATTCGTCGGAGCGACGCCGAAACAGGTGCAGACCGGCTTTAATGAGATGCTTGGCAATACAGGTGAGCTGGCTCTATGCACCATTGTAGTATGTCTTATAGGATTTCTTATCTGTTTCTTCGGAGTCCAGAATGGAGTCGAAAGGATTACGAAGTGGATGATGGCCGCGCTTTTCATCCTGATGATAATACTTACTATCCACTCAGTTTTCCTCGAGGGAGCAGGAGCCGGAATCAGGTTCTACCTTGTGCCTGACTTTAAGAAGATGGCAGAGATCGGGATAGGAAATGTAGTCTACCAGGCGATGGGACAGTCGTTCTTTACGCTGTCGATCGGCATGGGCTCGATGCTCATCTTCGGAAGCTATCTGGACAAAGAGAGAAGTCTTACTGGAGAGGCCACGACAGTTACGTCACTCGATACAGCAGTTGCTCTTATGGCTGGATTTATCATAATCCCGGCCTGTTTCGCGTTTGGTATTCAGCCGGATGCAGGACCAAGCCTTATATTTATAACGATCCCGAACCTTTTTGCTAAGATGCCGGGAGGGCAGTTCTGGGGAGCACTTTTCTTCGTATTCCTCTCATTTGCAGCCTTATCGACTGTAATTGCCGTATTTGAGAACATCATTGCATTCGATATGGACCTGTTCAAGTGGAGCAGAAAAAAGAGCGTGCTTATCTGTGCGCCAATCCTTATAGCTCTGTCGCTGCCCTGCGTACTGGGATTTAATGTATGGTCAGGATTTCAGCCGCTGGGAAAGGGTTCTACAATCTTAGACCTTGAGGACTTCATAGTATCAAACAACGTCCTTCCACTCGGAAGCTTCGTCTTTGTTCTCTTCTGCACCAGAAAAAATGGCTGGGGCTGGGACAACTTCCTTAAAGAAGCAGATACAGGAAAAGGAGTGAAGTTTCCTAGAAGCATCAGATGGTATGTGACGTGGGTACTTCCTGTCATAATACTTGTCATTTTCTTTAAAGGTTATTACGACAAGTTTGCACCGATGGGGAGGGGCCCGTTAGTCGGCTGGATGATCTTCGCTGTCGCACTTGTCGGCTTCCTTTTGTACTGCGCATCAAGTAAACCGCGTAAATCCAAATAAAAAAAGACTTAACCAGATCACATGGATCTGGTTAAGTCAAGATACATATCTTAGTCTTTCCAAAGACCGACCTGATCGATCAGGTAATTTTCAAAGACACTCATTCCCGCTCCTGTTTTAGCCGACAGCGGGAATATTTGTATATTCGGGTTGATTCTCGTGGCTCTCTCGGCGCACTTGTCGAGATTGAAATCAAAGTAGTCGAGTGTGTCCATTTTTGTGATGACAAGGGCATCTGACTGGTCGAACATCAGAGGGTATTTAAGCGGCTTGTCGTCTCCTTCTGGAACAGAGAGGATCATGATCTTTAAGCCGGCTCCGGTATCGAATTCGGCCGGGCAGATCAGGTTTCCTACGTTTTCAAGGAAGATCAGATCCTTCCCCTCGTATCCCATCGAATCGAGAGCGCGCTTCGTCATACCGGCGTCCATGTGACACATGCCGTCTGTGTGAGCCTGGATAGAAGTGGCACCTAAGTTCTCAATCTTTACGGCATCTACATCGGAAGCGATGTCAGCTTCCATAACTGCAATATTTAACCTGTTCTTAAGGTCTGTGATCACTCGTGAGAGAAGAGTGGTCTTGCCTGAGCCAGGGGAGGACATAAGGTTTACGAGAAGAGTTCCCTTCTCCTTCATTTCTTTTCTTATCTGGTCAGCATCTCTGTCATTTGATTCTGTGACCGATGCGTTTAATTCTATAACTTTCACTTGTCTGCCTCCTTTGCAAGGGCTGCCTGTCTTTTAAGCCAGCTGATCCACTCGTCGAAACCGTCACCTGTCTTCGCGGATATCGGGATGACTTTTAGTGCCGGGTTAGCGAAATTCAAGCTGTCGCAGAGCTTGTTGATACTGAAATCGAAGACGGCTCTGGTATCGAACTTGTTCACAAGTAAAATATCAGCGACCTTAAACATCAGAGGGTATTTAAGCGGCTTGTCGTCTCCCTCTGGAACAGAGAGGATTACGACTTCTTTATTCTGTCCGACGTCGAATTCGGCCGGGCAGACGAGGTTTCCGACGTTTTCAAGGAAGACAATGTCGAGGTCGTCTAATCCGAGTCCCTCAAGCCCACGCTTAGTCATATCGGCGTCCATATGGCAGGAGCCTCCGGTGTGAAGCTGTATGACCTTGGCTCCGGCGTCTGCAACTGTCTTCGCATCGACATCGCTGTCGACATCGGCTTCCATAACTCCGATACGGTATTCGTCTTTCAGTGCTTTTATAGTGCGGACAAGGGTAGTGGTCTTGCCTGCGCCCGGAGAAGACATAAGATTTACAAAAAATATGCCCTTAGACTTCATAGAGCTTCTGACTTCAGCGGCAACTTTGTCGTTGTCTTCTATGACTCTCTCCTTTGTTTCAAGAATTTCAAAATCTCTGTTACTCATTTCGTTCTTCCTGCTGTAATTGATTTAGGTTGAATAGATACCCTACTATTATACATTATTTTAAAAAAGATACAAATTTTATGAATTTCTGCTTGACATATAAAATATATTTGATACAATCAAATTGTACAAAATCAATAATAAAAATTGCCGGTAAAATTTTTTCAAGGAGGTTTTGGTTATGGGATTTTACGATTATTCAGTAAAGAACGCTAAGGGTGAAGATGTTCCTATGTCTGACTTCAAGGGCAGGGTTGTCCTCGTTGTAAACACGGCTACAGGCTGCGGCTTTACTCCACAGTACAAGGACTTGGAGAGCATGTACGAGAAGTACCACGATCAGGGATTTGAGATCTTAGATATCCCCTGCAATCAGTTTGCAGGACAGACTCCCGGAACAGACGAGGAGATCCACGAGTTCTGTACCTTAAAGTACAACACCAAGTTCCCTCAGATGAAGAAATCAGATGTCAATGGTTCTAACGAGCTTCCTCTCTACACATATTTGAAGTCCCAGCAGGGATTCAGGGGCTTCGGCAAGGGCGCGAAGGCACTCGCTATGTCAGCTCTTCTGCACAAGGTAGACAAGGACTATAAGAATAACCCGAAGATCAAGTGGAACTTCACTAAGTTCCTTGTAGACCGCGAGGGAAACGTCGTTGAGCGTTTCGAGCCTACAGAGGATATGAAGGTAGTTGAGTCAGCTGTTAAAGCTAAGCTTTGATATATATTTTTAGTCTGTTTTATGGCCCATGCATTCGCTGCATGGGCTTTTTTTAATAAAATTTTGCTAAGACAGCTGATCTAATGTATAATCAACTTATGAAAAAAATACGCATTCTTTTAACAGCGATAATAATTTATACTCTGTCGGTCCCTCTAATGTCATGTACTGGTGGGCCGATAGCGATGACTCCACACAGCAGGTCAGGCATCTATTTCGATACTGTGATATCGATCACATTATATGGGGATGGGGCGGTCGCGGATAAGCGGCTGGATGAGATGTTTAAGATGGCGGACCGTTACGAGAACCTGCTCTCGGACAAGAAAAGCGGCAGCGACATCTCAAAGATAAACACTGCCAGTGGGAAATGGGTTAAGGTCCATTCTGATACGGTTGAGGCGATAAAGCAGGCATACAGCTACTCGAAGAGCTCCGGCGGAGTCTTCGACCTGACCGTGGGGACACTCTCGAGCCTCTGGGATTTTAAGAATAACACCGGGACAATTCCTGATAAAGCAGCTATAGAAGAGGCCAGAAAGCATATAGATTATAGAAATGTTGAAATCGACGGGAATAAGGTAAGGCTTAAGGACCCGAAGGCCCGTATCGATCTGGGCGGCATTGCGAAGGGCTTTATCGCCGATAAGATGAAGGCCCGTCTAGAGAAGCTTGGCGCAAAAAACGGCATTATAAATCTTGGCGGAAATGTGCTCCTTATCGGGAAACGTCCGAACAACGAGTCCTACACGGTTGGTGTCCAGAAACCGTTTTCAGAAAACGGAGAGGCACTTTTTACTGTAAAGGCAAAAAATATTTCGGTAGTCACAAGTGGAACCTATCAGAGGTATTTTAAGAAAAATGGCAGGATATACCACCATATCTTAGATATAAAGAACGGCTATCCGTATGACAACGGACTCGATTCGGTCACCATCTTTACGAAACAGTCTACCAAGGCAGACGCTCTCTCCACAACAGTATTTGCCATGGGACTTAAAAAAGGACTTGAATTCGTAAATAAGACAGAGGGCGTCGAAGCCGTCTTTGTAAGTACTGACGGAAAAATTACGAAGTCAGATAATGTTGACAGGCTCTATGATTACGAGAAGGCACAATAACAAAAATATATACAAAATTCCACGATATTGTGGTATTATTATTCTTAATAAACAAACAGGAGGTTTGAAGTGTTCGGCTATGTCCGCGTCCGAAAACCAGAGCTTAAGATAAAAGAATACGATCTTTACAGGCGCTATTACTGCGGGCTCTGCAGGAGCCTTAAGAAAAATTACGGTGTAAGTTCTGAACTGCTCTTATCATACGACCTGACTTTCTTAAAGCTGCTTCTTACCTCTGTATATGACTTAAAGACTACAGACTATCGTTCGAGGTGCATAGCACACCCGCTTAGAAAGCAGAGGAGGACTGAATCAGAGGCAGATGAGTATGCAGCTTCTATGAGCATTCTGCTTGGGTATCTTCACTTTGAGGATGACAAGGCAGATTCAGGAAAAGCTGGTGCTTCGGCGATGAGCTTTGTGTACAGGAAGAGAGCGAAAGCTGCGATGGAAGCCTATCCGAGACAGGCGGGGACCCTTTCAGCTGAGCTTAAAGCGCTTCACGAACTGGAACAGGAAAAGAGCTGTGATATTGAATCCTTAAGTGAGCACTTCGGAAATGCCTTAGGCGAGATATTTGTCTGGAAGGACGATATTTTTGCGCAGGATTTAAGACAGATGGGATTTTTCCTGGGGAAGTTTATCTATGTGATGGACGCAGTCGACGATTGGGAGAAGGACAGAAAACACGGCGAATTCAACCCATTTTCCAATGAGTCGTCAAAGAAGGCGGTTTTAGAGAAGGCAAAGCCTGTTCTCTATGAAAATATTTCAGCTTCAGCAGAAGCTTTTGAGATGCTTCCGGCTGTAGACAATGTCGGAATCTTAAGAAATATTATATATGCAGGTGTTTGGAACAGATTTGACAAATTGACGGAGGAATTAAATGAATCCATATGATGTACTCGGGGTTTCCCCGAATGCGACTGACGAAGAGATAAAGCACGCATACAGAGAATTAAGCAGAAAGTACCATCCCGATGCGAATGCGAATAACCCGCTTAAGGACCTGGCTGAAGAGAAGTTCAAGCAGGTTCAGGAAGCTTATGAAGAGATCATGAAGGAGCGCAGGAGCGGACAGCGCGGCTACTATGGGAGTGGACAGTCAAACTCTAATGGCGGCTACAATGGCAGTTATAACAACGGAAACTACAACAACGGCAATTACAACGGCGGCGGATACAGCAATCCGAATTACCAGGATCGTGGTTACGCCTACTATGGACAGAGAAACGGCAGAGATCCGTACAGGGGCAGCAGCGACTGCGACATGTGCGATGCCTGCTGCACACTCTGGTGCTCTGACAAATGCTGTGAGGCAATGGGAGGTGATCTCTGCACATGCATGTAAGCTCGACATCTGTAGCAAGAGGAGGAGTGTTCACAGCGCTTGCAGTCATCTGTATTCTTTTGACTAACGTTTTTTCCACATCTACACTGTTCCTCCTGATAATAGCGGCCTGCTTTACGGCATTTGCATACAGCTTTTCGGGACTTAAGTTCGGGATAGCGGCCCTTGCGGCTGGTGCTATCCTGGGACTTTTCCTGTCGCCACGGAAGGGCATTATTTTTACCTATGTTGGTATAGCACTCTACCTGATACTGGCGCAGGTCATAGAGAGGCATTTCTATGATAAGGGAATGCTCAAATACTGGGGGCTTAAGTGCCTTGTTTTCAATGCTCTTTTTTGGGGGCTTTTTTTTATAGCAATATCCGTGGCAGGCGTGACCGGTATTTTTTCCGCGAAAGCTATCGCAAATTTTAATAAAATGGATTACAAATGGGCGCTTATCCTGCTCTTTGTCGTGGCAGTCGAATTCTGTTTCGCAGTTATAGACAGGGTGTTTTTTATGGCGAGAAACAGGCTCGAACCTATCCTTATGAAATCAGAACGATAAAAGATTTTACATAAATTTAAAGGAAAAAGAATGGAAGATTTAACAAAGATAAGAGAAGATATTGACGGCGTTGACGAACAGCTTCTCAATCTGTTCAAAAAAAGGCTCAGACTCGCGTGTGAGGTGGCTGATTACAAGATAGCCCATCACAGACCGGTTCTCGACAAAGGCAGAGAGGAAGCGAAGCTTTCACATCTGACAGAGGGCGTGAAGGACGAGTTCTTAGAACTTGGAATTCGTGAATTTTTTTCACTGATAATGTCTATCAGCAGAAAAAAGCAGTACCAGATGCTCGCTGAAAACGGAATCGGAGAGGACAGCGGATTTACCTGTGTAAATTCGTTTAACCTGACGAATGCGAAAGTCGTATATCAGGGTGTCGAGGGCGCTTACAGCCAGGCTGCGACAAACGATGTCTTTGGAAAAGACGTCGATTCGTTCCATGTGGCTACCTGGAGAGAAGCCATGGATGCCTTGAGGGAGAACAGGGCGGATTTCGCGGTGCTTCCGATCGAAAACTCGACAGCCGGGACAGTCAGTCAGAATCTTGATCTTTTAAATGAATACGACTGCGCGATAATCGGAGAGAAGGTCATAAAGATCGATCACGCTCTCCTTAGTACAAAGGATGCGACGATCGATACGATAAAGAGAGTCTACTCGCACCCGCAGGCCCTGATGCAGTGCGCTGACTATCTGAGGCAGCACGAGCAGTTCACTTCGGTCAGTACCACAAATACCGCGGTCGCCGCGAAGAAGGTAAAGGATGACAACGATCCGTCTGAGGCAGCGATAGCGGGAAGCATTAACGCTGATCTCTATGGACTTAAAGTCATTGATTCTGCCATTCAGGATGTAAAAGACAATGAGACCAGATTCCTTATAGTCTCGGCCAAGAAGATATTCCGCCGCGATGCGAAAAATATTTCAATCTGTTTTACCCTTCCGAACGAAGAGGGAAGCCTGTATCAGATACTTACACATTTCGCATTCAATGGGCTCAACATGAGCCGGATCGAGTCGAGGCCGCTAAAGGGAAGGCCGTGGGAGTACCGGTTCTTTGTGGATTTTGAAGGCAATCTTTTAGACGAGGGCGTTGTCAATGCACTGTTGGGACTCAGATGCGAGACCAATGATCTGAAGATTTTGGGCAACTATTGATTCACTAAAAAATGGGGTATATATGAAGGTAAAAAAGTACGGATCAATTTACATCGGAACATACGAGATTTCACTTCGCATTTATGAGGTGAAGAACGGCACATTAAAGGAACTCGATGAGATGAGGATGCCGGTCCAGGTATCACACGATATCTATAATTTTAAAAAGATAACGGCAGATACCTTTGATGCCATTATAAAGGCTCTGACGGACATGAAGCGCGCGCTGGAAGAATTTAAAGTGGATTTCTATCAGGCTTTTGCGGTGTCCGCTCTGACGGAGGCTTCGAACTATCTGATACTTTTTGACCGTATTAAAATACACTGCGGCATTTTTGTAAAGCTCCTTACGAATTCACAGCAGCGTTTCTACAGCTACCAGGCACTGGCCGCCCGTCCTGATTTTTCAAAAATGATAGAAAAATCGGCTCTGATGGCTGATATCGGAGGCTCTTCAATTCAGCTTACACTCTTTAAAGAGGGAAAGCTTCTGACTACGCAGCATATTATGTTTGGCGCTGGTGAGGTCAGAGAAAACCTTATCGCGCTGTCGCAGAAGGCTGATGGCAGACAGCAGGTCCTCGAGATGATAATCAAAGAGACCGATAACTTTTTCCATATGTACCTGCCGGATAAGGGAACGGAATATCTTATTCTTTTAAACGACAATTTTTCAAATATCGTAAACCTCTTTGGTGAGAAGGATTTCCTGAATAAGCCTGTGGAAAGGGCTAAGGCTGTCTCATTTATGAAAGAACTCGGTGACGAGAACTATTTCAAGGATACGTTCAAGAGATTTAATATAAACGACCCTGACGATATGGTCATCCCTTTCCTGCTTTTATACGATGCTATGATCATACAGACAGAGTGCAAAATGATCACGGCTCCGGGTATTTCAATTCACGACGGAATTACCTTAAACAGCCTTTACCGTGTCGGGACCATGAAGCCTGATCACGACTTTGAGGCCGATGTGATAAGTGCAGCCTATTTTATCGCGGGAAGGTGTGGAAGCTATAAACCGCATATCAAAATGATGGACCGTATGACAGCAGCTCTTTTTGACGCGGTCTACAAGAAGAGCGGGCTTGAGAAGAGGGACAGGCTTTTAGTCAGAGTCGCTGCCATCCTTCATGACTGTGGCAAACACTTAAGCCTCTCAGTTGCGGCTTTGAATTCCTATTCTGTCATAATGTCGTCAGAGATCTTAGGCATCACTCACGACGAGAGAAAGCTCATCGCGCTGATCTCAAGGTATCACCATGAGAAGGACTTGAGGTATTCGAGATTTGAAAATGAACTTACTGAAGACGAATATATAGTATTTTTAAAACTTATGGCAATACTTCGCGTCTGCAATGCGATGGATTCGAGCCACAAGCAGAAGTTCAAGGATTTAAAGATCAGAATGCGCGGAGACAGGCTCTTTATCTCGGTTTCCTCGAAGCTTCCACTGAATCTCGAGAAGAGCTACTTTGAAGATAAGGCAGCATTCTTCACTGAAGTATTTGGAATAAGACCTGAGATAAGGGACAAGAAGGAGATATGATATGGCAGTAGATTTTAAAGATCCAGAATACTACGAAAACAGAGAGCTTTCGTGGATGATGTTCAACGAGAGAATCTTAAACGAGGCCAGGGACCCGAAACTTCCTCTTCTGGACCGCTTCAAATTCCTAAGCATCACGGCTTCAAACCTCGACGAGTTTTTTATGGTCCGTGTCGCTTCGCTCGTCGATATGGTCCATGCCGGCTACAAGAAAAAAGACCTCGCAGGAATGACGGCTAAGGAACAGCTCGACGCGCTCCGCACTGTAACCCACGAGTTTATTGACAGGCAGTATACCACATTAAACCGTGCGCTGCTTCCGGCTCTCGAGAAAAATGGTGTAAAGCTTGTTGATTCATACGAAGACTTAAATGACGAGCAGTCCAAATATGTTGACACATACTTCAAAGAGAATGTGTTCCCGGTACTTACGCCTCTGGCTGTAGATTCGTCCCGTCCTTTCCCACATATACCAAACAAGTCGTTAAACATAGCAGCCCTTATCACTCCTGGTAAAAATGGCTCGAGGCTTTTAAAGGATGCGGAGAAGGAAGGAGACATCTCCTTCGCCACTGTTGCAGTGCCGTCTGTTCTCCCGAGACTTATAGCCCTTCCTTCAGATTCAGATAAGGAATCAGATTTCATCCTGCTTGACCAGATCATCGAGAAGAACATGTCGAAGCTCTTCCTCAATTACAATGTTCTCTGTGCTTTTCCTTACAGAGTCATGAGAAATGCCGACTTTGAACTCGACGAGGAAGAGACGTCGGATCTGATGAAGGAGATGGAAAAGCAGCTTAAAAAGCGTGCCTGGGGCGAAGTTATAAGGCTCGACGTCGAAGAAAATATGGACAAGAGGCTCCTTAACACTTTAAAGAAAAATTTCCATGTGTCACAGGAGGCCATCTATCCGATCCACGGACCAATGGATCTTACGGTATGCATGGATATCTACGGACTTGACGGATACGACGATCTCCGTGAGAAGGAGTTTACGCCGCAGGTACAGCCGAGACTTATAGACTGCGACGACCTGTTCGCAGAGATAAGAAAGAAGGACATCTTCTTCCAGCACCCTTACGATTCGTTCGAGTCGATCGTAGACTTTATAAAACAGGCGGCAGTTGACCCGAAGGTCCTTGCGATAAAGCAGACTCTATACCGTGTAAGCCGCCACTCACCTATTATCGCAGCTCTGGCAAAGGCAGCTGAGCTCGGCAAACAGGTTACTGTCCTGGTAGAGCTTAAAGCCCGTTTCGATGAGGAAAACAACATCGGCTGGGCGAAGATGCTTGAGAAGGCCGGATGCCATGTGCTCTATGGTCTCGTCGGCTTAAAGACACACTCAAAGATCACTTTAGTCGTAAGGGACGATGAGGACGGGATCAGAAGATACGTACATCTCGGTACCGGAAACTACAACGATAAGACTGCGAAGATATACACAGACTGTGGTATCCTGACCTGCAATGAGCTTATCGGAGAGGACGCCACGGCACTCTTTAATATGCTTTCCGGTTACTCTGAGCCGGCTTACTGGAACAAACTCCTTGTCTCACCGATCTGGCTCAGGGACGGCTTCTACAAGCTTATCGACCGCGAGATCGAGCACGCAAAGGCCGGAAGAAAGGGACGTATCGTCGCAAAGATGAACTCGCTCTGCGACAAAGACATGATCGCCCGCCTCTATGAGGCTTCTGCGGCAGGTGTAAAGATAAACCTTATCGTCAGGGGAATCTGCTGCCTCAAGGTCGGAATCCCGGGAGTCAGCGAAAATATAACAGTTTCATCTATCGTGGGAACTTTCCTCGAACACAGCAGGATATTCTATTTTTACAACGATGGAGACGAAGAGGTCTACATGGGTTCGGCCGACTGGATGCCTAGAAATCTTGACCGCCGCGTCGAAGTTGTATTCCCTGTCGAAGATCCGGACCTAAAGGAGTGTGCAAAGCATATTTTAGAGGTAGAAGAGGCCGACAATCTGAAGGCTTACTATCTGCAGCCTGATCAGACCTACCAGAGAAAAGACCGCAGAGGGCAGAAGACTGTAGGAAGCCAGATGACATTCTGCGAAGAGGCCATTCAGAGGACGAACGAATATCTCGAGAGCAAAGACAACGAGACATATACCTCAAGACTCTTCAAACCGGCTCTTCCTCCTGAAGAATAATTTTCAGAAATCTTTGCTGGTTTTTAAAAAAAGTGTAAACTTTCAAACAAGACTGTCGATATAAATAATGAAAGGATAGTAACTATTCATTTTGTCTGTCTGAGAAAGGAGGCGGGCATTATGTCTATCTACAGAGTTGTGAAAGTTTCACCGGTTTCTGAAGGTCATGGAGACGGCGGTGGCATAGGCTATGAGGGAAAGAGGAAGAAGGCGAAGGTTTCTGCTCCCAAGAGGGGATTTGGCCGCGTATTCGATTCCTCTATACGCGCCGATTCTCTGAACAGCCAGAAAGCTGTAAACGTCTACAATGGTATTTTGAAACTTTGACCATTTTTTTGAAAAATACCTTGACATTGTAGTGTCGAAGTGATATTCTAATTAAGTTGTATGAAGCAGAGTATTCCACTCTCACCTGAGCACCTGGCGTATGCAGAGTGTGTGACTCAGAGTTACATAGTTAGGATCGATCAGATTTTTTATTATGTATTTTGTGGATAGTCTGCCTATCCACTTTTTTTATGTCCGTATGGAGGTGTACCATTAGCGAATTACTGGTAAATGAAAAGATCCGTGCGAAGGAAGTCCGTCTTATCGGTGTGCACGGAGAGCAGGTAGGAATTATGTCTGCTCGTGAGGCTCAGATCAAGGCACGTGAGGCTGATCTGGATCTGGTTATGGTTTCTCCTAATGCCCATCCACCTGTGTGCAAGATCATTGATTACGGAAAGTACCGCTATGAGCTTGCCCGCAAAGAGAAGGAAGCTAAGAAGAAACAGAAGGTTATCGAGGTTAAAGAGATTCGTTTCTCACCGAATATCGACGGGAACGACATGAATACCAAGCTGAATAACGCCAGGAAATTCCTCGCTAAGGGCAATAAAGTCAAGCTTACGCTTCGTTTCCGTGGACGTGAAATGGCTCACATCTCATCCAGCCGCCATATCATAAACGATATTGCCGACAAGCTTTCAGATGTAGCTACAGTGGATAAGCCTTCGAAGCAGGAAGGCAGAAGCATCAGCATGGTGCTTACACCGATCAAGGACAAGTAATCGGTGTAAAGGCAGTACAAAGACAAGGAGGATATCTATCATGCCAAAGATGAAGACCAAGAGAGCAGCTGCAAAGCGCTTTAAAGCAACTGGAACAGGAAAGCTTAAGAGAAATAAGGCTTTCAAGAGCCATATTCTGACAAAGAAGACCACAAAGAGAAAGAGAAATCTCCGCAAGGCCACTATGACAGACCCAACGAACGAGAAGAACATGAAGAAGATCTTACCATATCTTTGATGGTAAGCGCAGTCAGGAGGTAAATTATGGCAAGAGTTAAAGGCGCATTAAACGCAAAGAAGAGACATAATAGAGTATTAAAGGCAGCTAAGGGATACAGAGGAGCCCGTTCAAAGCAGTACCGTGTTGCCAAGCAGACGGTCATGAAGGCACTTTCTACTGCATATGCAGGAAGAAAGCAGAAGAAGAGACAGTACAGACAGCTTTGGATCGCTCGTATCAATGCTGCAGCCCGTCTTAACGGACTTTCATACAGCAAGCTTATGCACGGTCTCAAACTTGCAAATATCGAGATGAACAGAAAGATGCTTGCAGATCTCGCTGTATCAGATGCAGATGGTTTTGCAAAGCTCTGTGAGCTTGCAAAGAGCCAGGTAGCTTAAAATCTATCAAACCTCATAGCGCGACTTCTGCGTTATGAGGATTTTTTTTACGCGCGAATGAGCAGCCGCGAAGCGGGTGCGAATTGCACCGCTCATTTAATGGCTAAAGCGCGAACGCATTTCACACTTATACAGGAGTAGGATTTGGAAGATAAAAATAAAGTCACGAAGTTCCACAGAGTGCCTGAGATCCACTTTGAATTCATTCTTCTGATCTTTATATTCATCTATCTGTTCTTTCACCTGCTTTCATTTTTTACAGGACATCATATCACTGTCACAGAGGTAAAGCAGGGACAGATAGTTACTGATAACCGTTTCAGGGCCCTGGCACTTCGGAATGAGACTTTAGTCAAGGCTGGCGGCACTGGTGAGGCATATTATTTTCTGCCGGATGAGAGCCGTGTGAAAAATGGAGAGACTGTCTTAAGCCTCGACAAGACAGGAGACCTCATTTCGGAGATTCAGAAGGAGACGTCGAATTCTTTTTCTTTGAGCAATGACCAGAAGCTTCGTATCACTGAGATGCTTAAGGGCTTTAATGATTCGTATTCACCGGAGACGTTTGAGAGCACCTACTCTCTTAAAAAAAATGCCTCCGATTACTTATCTCTTGTAAACGGAGAGAAAGTTAAAAAAACTTTAAACAAAAGTCTGGACAAGCACATTAAGGCAGGCTCTGTTATAAACGTAAATTCGCCGTCTTCCGGACTTGTGTGTCTCTCCTATGATAACTTAAACGGTTTAAATGAGGAGACATTTAAGAAATCTTCGTTTGATGAGTCAGCTTTAAAGACTACCGAGGTATCGACTGGAAACAGCCTCAGCCCGGACAGCACGGCCTTTCGGCTTGTAACTGACGACAACTGGAAGCTTGTCACACCAATTTCTGATACGCTGTATCAGAGTCTTAAGAACAAGAGTACGATAGAAGTCAGATTTGACAGCGACGGGACTAAGGTCTGGGCAAATATGCATATTATAAAGCGGGAAGGTGTGCAGTATCTGGTTCTCGAATTCGACGATTCGATGGATAGATTTTCCGGCAGCCGCTTTCTTGATATAGAGCTTTTGTTAGACAACGAATCTGGACTTAAGGTTCCGAATTCTTCCCTTGTTACAAAGGCGAAGAAGGGATCGGACGGAGAATACATGCAGACTTACGGAGTGTATCTGGCCAACAAGGGCTATACACAGTATGTCGAAGTGAAGCTTCTCTATAAAAATGGACAGTACAGCATCATTGAGCCGGTACATAACAGCTCTCTGAGGCTTTACGATTATATAGTTCTTGATGCAAAAGGCGTGAAGGACGGAGATATTATTAACGACAAGTGACAGGAGGAATTTTTACATGGGAATAGTAAGTGATAATTTAAAAATTGTTGAAGAAAATATCCAGAAAGCCTGTGACAGAGCCGGAAGAGACCGTTCAGAAGTGACTCTTATCGCAGTCAGCAAGACAAAGCCTGTAGATATGCTGATGGAGGCCTATAACGACGGCATCAGGACTTTTGGAGAGAACAAGGTTCAGGAGCTTACCGGAAAGATCGAAGAGATGCCTGATGATATAAGCTGGCACATGATAGGACATCTCCAGAGAAACAAGGTAAAGTATATCGCCGGAAAGGTTGCTCTGATCCACTCGGTTGACAGCTACAGGCTTGCCGAGGAGATAAATGTTCAGGCCAAAAAGCACGGAACAGTTATTCCTATCCTTATCGAGGTAAATGTAGCTCAGGAGGATACAAAGTTCGGGGTAAAGCTCGAGGAGACTGAAGACCTTGTAAGGGAGTGCGCTGCACTTGACGGTATTTCTATTAAGGGACTTATGACAATAGCACCTTTTGTCGAGAATCCTGAGGACAACCGTCCGGTTTTCAAAGCTTTAAAAGATAAATCAGTTGACATCGCCTCGAAAAACATAGATAATGTAACTATGGATATTTTGTCCATGGGCATGACTAATGATTATCAGATAGCTATCGAAGAGGGAGCCACGATGGTTCGCGTTGGAACCGGCATCTTCGGTGCGAGAAATTATAACATCTAAGGAGGATTTGAATGAGTTTTTTAGATGGTTTTCTTGATGCAGTGAACTTAAGAGATGACGATGAAGATTACGATGAGGAAGAGTTTGAAGAGGAAGAGGAAGACGAGCCTTCACGTTTCAAGAAAAAGAAGCGTGCTAAAGATACCGAGGATAAGAAGGCATCGAATGTCACTCCTATAAGAAGTCATCAGTCAGGCTCTAAGCGTGCGGCTTATTCGATTCCTACCGAGATGGCCGTAGTTGTGATCAAGCCGACTTCGTTCAATGATATTCAGGAGATCGCGGATACTCTTCTTTCAAATCGTACGGTTGTTTTGAACACCGAGGGATTAGATATGAACGTAGCAGAGCGTATCATAGACTTTATGTTTGGTACCTGCTATGCGGTCGGAGGACGATTCCAGAAGATTTCGAACTTCATTTTCATTATCACACCGAAGGGAGTTAAGATTTCCGGAGATCTGGCACAGATGGTAGACGATCTGTCCGATTCCATCCACAAGTCAGACAGTGACAGCAACAATTTCGGTTCTAATTTCTGATGAAACAGAATTCAGATGAGTTTATAAGAAAACACTTTTCTGATCTCGATGGAAGAGCATTTTCCAGGGATTATCCTGTTTTTACGGATTTCCTCGATTTAAATGAGCAGAGCATCCTGCGAAAGTCAGAGGGCAGTTTTAAGTGCCATATCTCTCTTTTCGGGGGATATGACGGTAGTGAGCGTCAGATGGCTGCATTCCTGCCTTCTGATGCTTTTTTCGATATCGATTTTCCATACCATGTACTAAAAATTGAGCCGGCTGTTCAGAAGTTTGCAGAGAAGCTGACACACAGGGACTATCTCGGCTCACTTATGGGCCTTATGATAAAGCGTGAGCTTATGGGAGACCTTATCGTAAAAAAGGATGAAAACTACTGTATCCTGTTCTGCGTCGAACGCATTGCGGGCTTTATTGCTGAAAACCTGACTAAGGTAAGGCACACTGAGGTTACTGTGAAAGCCCTGCCAAAGCATGACGCAAAGTTTTCACCGGATTTCAGGGAAGAGGATATCATTATCACTTCAGACAGGCTTGACTCGTTTGTGGCGGCCTGTGCGCACTCTTCGAGGAGCGCGGCCTCATCTCTGATCGACTCTGAGAAAATTTTCCTGAACGGAAAGATCGTGACAAGCCACAAAGCTGTCATAAAAGAGGGCGATATCATCACGGTAAGAGGAAAAGGAAAGCTTAAGGTTTTTGATTTTAACGGAGAGACACAAAAAGGCAGACTTAAAGTAAAGATTGGCTGGTACGACTGATGGAAGATAAGCTGGAGATAAAATACGATGGAAAACCATGTTACAACATTGTTTTGGAGGACGATTTCGGCAGACTGGCTGATTTTTTGAATCAGACCGGGAAGAAATACGGACGCATCTGCATTGTAAGCGATACGAATGTTGCTTCGCTCTATATCGACGACGTAAGGGACGCTCTTTATCGATGTGCATCGCTTATAACACAGTTCGTGTTTCAGGCAGGCGAGCCCTCGAAGAATTTAAACGTTGTAGAGGATTTATATGAGCACCTTATAAGGGAGCATTTTGACCGCAAGGATCTGCTCGTAGCTCTTGGAGGCGGCGTTGTAGGTGACCTTACAGGCTTTACTGCAGCCACTTATCTCCGGGGTATTGACTTTATACAGATTCCTACGAGCCTTCTTTCGATGGTTGACTCATCCATCG
This sequence comes from Lachnospiraceae bacterium, assembly GCA_003862155.1. Lineage (GTDB taxonomy): Bacteria > Bacillota > Clostridia > Lachnospirales > Lachnospiraceae > Weimeria > Weimeria bifida. The sequence goes on along the minus strand of QOUV01000003.1, from coordinate 36,810 downwards.
GTGGAAAGACCGGAGTTGACTTCAGATCATTCAAAAACATGGTAGGTGCCTTTTATATGCCGCGTCTCGTGTACATGAACCTCTCAGTGCTAAGGAGCCTTCCGGATGAGCAGTTCCAGTCGGGAATGGGAGAAGTCATAAAGCATGGACTTATTGCGGACAGCGCCTACCTCGATTTTCTGATAGAGAACAGGGAGAGGATAGTATCATTTGATCCAGAGTCGATCTTTCACGTTGTAAAGAGAAGCTGTGAGATCAAGGGTGCAGTTGTGGAAGAGGACCCGAAGGAGCAGGGCATCAGAGCGACCTTGAACTTCGGCCACACGATAGGCCACGCAGTCGAGAAACTTTCAAATTTCTCTCTGTTCCATGGCCAGTGCGTGGCGATCGGCTCAGTCGCAGCGTCCTACCTTTCGATGAAGAAAGGGTGTATTTCCGAGGATGATTATAAGAAGATCCGTAAGGTGTTCTCAGATTACAAACTGCCGACTTCCGTAAGCGCGAGCAGCTACAATGCTGCAGATATCCTTCGAACTACAAAGTCAGACAAGAAGATGCAGGCCGGAAAGATCAAATTCATCCTGCTTGAAAAGATTGGAAAAGCTGTAATAGATACATCCCTCGACGACGAATTTATCTTGGAGGGTATTAATGAGATTTTAAAATGAAGTCAAAGAAAAACTACTATACATTTTTTATACTATATATAATTGCGCTGATAATTTTAGATCAGCTGACGAAGCTTGCCGCAAGGACTGCTCTGTCAGGAGGAGACATAGACCTTATACCAGGAGTGCTGGAGCTGCATCTCCTCTATAACACCGGAGCTGCTTTTTCTATGCTTACCGGAAAGTCGATAGTCTTTTATATCCTTACTCCTGTAATATCTGCGGTTATAATCTATTTTTTCATCAGGCTGCCATTCGAGAAGAAGTATATGCCGATGGCTTTCGTCCTCTCTTCACTTGTGGCCGGAGCAGTCGGAAACTATATCGACAGAGTAGCCTTCGGCAAAGTGACCGATTTCATCTATTTTTCGATTATCAATTTCCCGGTATTTAATGTGGCAGATATCTATGTGACGCTTTCTGTGATTTTTCTTCTGATTCTTATACTTTTCAAGTACAAAGATGAGGACCTCTCTGTATGGATAAAGAAGAGATCTTAATAGATACAAAAGACGCTGGGACGAGGATCGACAGATTCTTATCGGAGCGCGACAGCGGACATACCAGGTCATTTTTTCAGAAGGCGATAGAGGAGAAGAATGTCCTCGTAAACGACTCCCCTGTAAAAAATAACTACAAATTAAAAGATGGCGACCGGGTGACTCTGATCCCAATCGAGGAGAAAGTCTTAAATGTAGAGCCGCAGGATATTCCTCTCGATATCATCTACGAGGATGACGATATCCTTATCGTAAATAAGCCGAAGGGCATGGTCGTACACCCTGCGCCGGGGCATCCTGACGGGACGCTTGTAAACGCTGTTATGTATCACTGCGGAGACTCGCTTTCGGCCATAAATGGCGTCATAAGGCCCGGGATCGTCCATCGGATAGACAGGGATACGACTGGTTCACTGATCGTCTGTAAAAATGACCGTGCGCACCTCTTTATCGCAGAGCAGATCAAGGTGCACAGTATAAACCGCATCTACCGCGGCATAGTCTGCGGACATATGAACCAGGCTTGTGGCACAGTCGATGCGCCGATAGGAAGAAGTGAAAAAGACCGCAAAAAAATGGCGGTAAATGCCCGCCACGGTAAGAATGCGATCACGCACTACAAGGTCCTTGAAAATTTCAGGGATTACGCCTACTGCGAGTTCAAGCTGGAAACAGGCAGAACGCACCAGATCAGGGTGCATATGGCATCGATTGGGCACCCGCTCCTTGGAGACGAAGTCTACGGAGGAGTAAGACCAAAGTTTAAAAATCTCGAGGGTCAGTGCCTCCATGCGATGACGATAGGTTTTATCCATCCGACGACAAAGCAGTACGTCGAATTTTCAGCACCACTGCCGGAATATTTTAATAAGTTGCTTACGATATTAAGAAATCAGAAATAATCACAAAAAAAGCCAGGGAAATTCCCTGGCTTTTTTATGCTTTCGGGTCCTTCCGGTGGAAGTTTACTGCATTCGCAGCTTCCCTCTTGTGTTCGTCTTCGATCGCAGCGTAGTAATTGATAGTCGTATTGATGTTCTCGTGGCCCAACACATCGGCTACAAGGCGGATATCGCCAGTCTCTCTGTAGAGCGCTGTGCCGTAGGTGCTGCGGAGTTTGTGCGGTGTGATGTGCTTGTTTGGAACGGCGATCTGGGCGTATTTTTTTACGAGCTTCTCTATAGCGTCTACACTCATCCGCTTTCCCTGCATCGAGAAGAACAGAGCCTTTTCGTGGCCGGGCTTGGCCTTAGGAACAATTGAAGCCCGTTCTCCGTCCACATAGTCTTTAAGGACATCGTGTACTTCGTCCCCGAAGTAGAGAACGTCCTGCCCGCCGCCTTTTCTTACGATAGTTATCGTATTTACCTTGAAATCGACATCAGTGATATCGAGTCCGTTGCACTCGGATACACGGATTCCGGTTCCAAGCATAAGCGTAAGTATCGCGAGGTCCCTCTGCTGAGTCCGCTCACAGAATTTCCTCTGTCTCTCAGTCATCTGGTCGTTACCGTTCTGGATAGCATCTAGTATGGCCTGAACTTCGTAGTTATTCATTCTGATGATATTTTTGTCTTTTTTAAGACGCGGCAGCGGAACGAGGACTGTCGGATCCTCCTTGATATTCTTGTGGATCAGGTGGTAGTGGTAGAGACCGCGCAATGGTGCCATCTTGCGGGCAATAGCCTTTTTCCCGTTCTCATGGATCGTTTTGCTGTCGGAGCTTACATCGAGTTCTAAGTACCGCTGGTATTCTGCGATATCTTCCGATGTGATCTTTGTCAATATATCGAGCCTGAAGTCCACAGGTTTCTTGCCATTATACATCGGATTTTTCTCGATGATATAGTTAAAAAATGTCAGAAGGTCATAGCAGTATGACACCAGAGTGCTGGTCTGGGACGTCATTTCCTTACTGTAGATATAGTCGGCAACAAAGCCGGGAAGCTGCTTTAGAAGTTCCCGAAGCCGCATTGTCTGATGATTTTTCTTTTCTTTATAAAATTCTGAATCTTTTCCCATATCTATATTGTAGCTTAAATCTGAATTTTTTCAATATAGCCGTCGGGTACATACGGAGAATATCAGGTGTCATTTGGAGTGAAGCAGACATAAGCGGGCCATTTGCAGTGTAAATCCGATGAGACAGCAGCAGATATTTAGCGGATAAATATCTGTTTATCTGAAATTTACAGTACTTTTGACAGGAAATCTTTAAGCCTTGGATTCTTCGGCGCATCAAATATCTGTTCTGGCGTTCCTTCTTCGAGAATATGCCCACCGTCTAAGAAGAATATCCTGTCGGCAACATCGCGCGCGAATTTCATCTCGTGGGTGACGACAGCCATTGTCATTCCCTGGTCAGCGACTTCCTTCATAACTTCAAGAACTTCACCGATCATCTCAGGATCAAGGGCCGATGTAGGCTCGTCGAAAAGCATCATCTTCGGATTCATAGCGAGCGAACGAACTATGGCTATACGCTGTTTCTGGCCGCCTGAGAGCTGCGACGGATATGCGTCGGCTTTCTCTACAAGGTCAACTCGTTTGAGCAGCTCAATGGCCCTCTCATCGGCCTGCTGTTGGGTCATACGCTTTAATAGAACCGGGGCCAGTGTGATATTTGCTTTAACAGTTAGATGCGGGAACAGGTTGAAATGCTGGAATACCATTCCCATCTGTGCGCGGATTTCATCAATATTGACGCCCGGAACATTGATCTGAGTGCCATTGAACCAGACTTCTCCGGAAGTAGGCGTCTCGAGCAGGTTCATACAGCGCAGAAAGGTACTTTTTCCAGAGCCGGAAGGCCCGATAACAGCGACTTTTTCGCCGTCTTTTATCTCGGCATCAATGCCTTTTAGGACTTCTAGATCACCGTCGTCGGTCTTGAATGTCTTGTGTAAGTTTTTAATGACGATCACTCTTCTGAAGCCTCCTTTCGACTACATGCTGGATCTGGGTAAGGCCGATGACTATCACGAGATAGATGCCTGCGACAAGTAAAAGCGGCGTAAAGGCATCGTAAGTTATCGAACGGATAATATCTCCGCCTTTCGTAAGATCCTGGATACCTACGTATCCGCTGACAGATGTCTCTTTAAGGAGTGTGATAAACTCATTAAAAATAGCCGGTGTGACATTTTTTATGGCCTGAGGGAGAACAATCTTAAACATCGTCTGGTTGGCGGAAAGTCCAAGCGACCTTCCGGCCTCAGTCTGTCCGTAATCTACGGATTGAATCCCGCTTCTGAAAACCTCAGATACGTATGCGCCGGAGTTGATTCCGAATGCTAAAATGGCGATTACAAGAGGACTTCCGCTCGTTAAGATAACGAAATACATGATCATCAACTGAACGACTGTAGGTGTTCCTCGGATGACTGTGATATAAATCGAGACTATGACTTTAAGAACCCTCATAAGTGGGCCGCGTTTTCCATTGGCATAGAAAACATTTATGATAGATGAAATAACGCCGAGCGCAAGTCCAAGGATCAGGGCAAAGATCGTAATTACGACCGTGTTGCCCAGGCCCTGAAGAATGTACATATAACGACCCTCTACAACGAAATCGTCGTACAGATGCTGGCCTATAGTTGCAAAAAACGACATTTAAGAAATTACTCCTATAAAAATTACTGGTGAATTATTATTCTGTCTTGATGTATTTAGAGTTGATCTTGTCAAGAGTTCCATCAGACTCGAGCTTCTTTAATACCTTGTTGATCTCGTCCTTTAAGTCTGATCCCTTTGGTACAGCTATAGCATATTTCTCTTCACTCAAAGCCTCGTCGAGCTTTTTGATCTTGCCAGAATTTTTGGAAACGAGCTTCTCAGCCGGGAAGTTGTCGATAACTACGGCGTCAATTCTGCCTGCGATAAGGTCAGATACTGCATCCATAGGCTTGTTGTATCTCTTGACTTCATTGACTTTGATATCGTTCTCACCCTTCTCGTTCGTGCAGTAGGTATCGCCTGTCGTACCCTGCTGAACTCCGACAGTCTTGCCGTTCAGGTCGCTTCTACTGGAAATCTTGCTGTCTTTTGTGACAACGATAGCTTGAGATGCGTTAAAATAAGAATTCGTAAAGTCTACGTTCTTCTCACGGTCCGGTGTATCTGTAAGACCTGCTGCGCAGAAGTCATCCTTTCCTGTGCTTACTGCAGGGACACATGAATCGAAAGCAATATCGTTAACATTCAGCTTTACTCCGAGATCGTCGGCAATGGCCTGGGCGATCTCTGCATCGATTCCTATGATCTTATTGCCGTCTTTGTACTCAAATGGCTCGAACTCAGCGTTTGTGACCCAGTTGATAGTTCCCTTCTTCTTGATCGCAGCTACCTGGCTGGTGCCTGAACTCTTACTTCCGGAAGCCGAGGATGAGCCGGATGTTGCATTCGATGATGAGCCGCATCCGATCATAGAGATTGCGCATGCAGCGACAGCGATAAGTGATAAGATCTTTTTCTTCATTTAAATCTTTCCTTCTTTCCAACTAACTTTTGGTTACATTTTAATAAATATACATCTAAAATGAATAAAAGTCAATGATATATGTGAGTATGTTTATTTTGTTCATGTCTGTTCTGGTTCAACGAACAATTTTTCTAAAGTCTGAGATATTTCGATATTTTCAAAGCTTATTTCGACCGAGTTAAAGAAAACCGTTTATAAAATTTTTTTTCTGTATCATTTTATTCAGATGGCTGTTTCATGCATTTGCTATAAGGAGGCGGAAAATGAATATTAACGGGAAAAATTACAGGACATTTGCAGATCGTGAGGAAAAAGACTTAAAAGAGATTAAAAAGCAAAATTTTGAAGATGCAGAGAAGCATTTTCAGGCCAGGCTCAGTAAGCTTTTAGTGGACCGCGATATCAGAAAGCAGGATCTTGCCGACGCGATCTGTGTATCTCCAAGCTCTGTGAGCGGATATTTATCCGGAAATCATCACCCCGATATGGCTACTCTTCTGGCTATCAGCAATTATTTTGATGTGAGCCTCGACTATCTCTTCGGAAAGACTGATTATACATATATAAAAACTGACAACAGATCTCCTGTCGATAATGAGATGCTAAGCTATTACAGCAAGTTAAACGACGGCGACAAACATCAGGTGTTAGGAGAGACGAAGCTTCTCTACAAGATTGAAAAAAAGTCGGGCGCAAAGTGACTTAAATACGCTGTTTTCCGTCAAAAAGCAAACAAATTTTTCGAAAAAATGTTTGAAATCTTATGTTCGATATGGTATAATTTTACAAAGTTTATATAGAAAGAACCCGTAGGAAACGCATACGGAGGTTTTGACATGTACGGAAAGATTACCGAGAAACAGAAGCAGATCCTCGAATTTATAAAGAATGAGATCCTGACGAAGGGCTACCCGCCATCAGTCAGGGAGATTTGTGAGGCAGTGAACCTGCGCTCCACTTCATCAGTTTTTTCACACCTGAATTCTCTTGAGAAGAACGGTTATATCAGAAGGGACCCGACGAAGCCGCGTGCCATCGAGATCCTCGATGATAATTTTAACATGACTCGCAGAGAGATGACGAGCATCCCCGTTATCGGCACTGTAGCTGCCGGACAGCCACTTCTCGCAGTTTCGAACATAGAGTCCTACTTCCCTATCCCATCAGAGTTTGTCCCGAATAAGGAGTCGTTCATGCTCCGAGTGAAGGGCGAGTCGATGATCAATGCCGGCATCCTAAACGGCGACATCATCATGGTTGAGAGATGTTCCACCGCTGAGAATGGTGAGATGGTCGTAGCCTTAGTCGATGATTCAGCCACAGTGAAGACTTTTTATAAGGAGGACGGTCACATCAGACTTCAGCCAGAGAACGATACCATGGATCCGATCATAGTTCCAGACTGTAAGATTTTAGGGAAGGTCTTCGGAGTTCTCAGATTATATAACACGAGACGCTGATTACTTTTTTATGAAATTAAGAAAGCTCCCCTTGCGGGGAGCTTTTTTGTGTTATTTCATCGTGATAAGTTCGTACTCTCTGCTTCCGAGTCCGATCTTCTCGCCCTGCTCTAAGGTCTCTTTCCATGCCGTGTTTGGATTGCTGTTGAGCCAGACGTCGTGGTGGTCGTGGAAATCAGGCGAAGCCATATTGTCGCCGAGCTGGGAGTTCCTTATAGGTGTGGCTTTCTCGCAGAGGTCTACGCAGGCCTGATCTATGGCTACCGGATCGAAGGATGCGAGCATTCCTATATCCGGAAGGATCGGTGCGTCGTTTTCACCGTGACAGTCACAGTTAGGCGATACGTCTGTGATAAGGCTTATATGGAAGCAGGGCCTGCCGTAGCAGACAGCCTGAGTGTACTCAGCCATACGGCGTCCGAGAAGCTGCGGTGCATCCCAGTTGTCGTTTTCAATGGCATCGAAGGCGCAGGCTCCTATGCAGCGGCCGCAGCCTTTACAGATTTCAGGATCAATGTACGCTTTTCTTACTTTCTTTCCGTCGACTTCCTTCTCGGGATAAGAGATCGCGTCAGAACCGCACTCCCTGGCGCATCTCATACAGCCACGGCACTTCTCTTCGATAACGTGCGGATGGCCGCTCTGATGCTGCTGCATCTTGCCGGCGCGGGAGCCGCAGCCCATTCCGATATTTTTAATAGTGCCGCCGAATCCAGCCTGCTCATGTCCCTTGAAATGAGTAAGGGAAATAATGATGTCGGCGTCCATTACCGCGCGGCCGATAAAAGCAGTCTTGCAGTATTCTCCGTTGTGTACCGGGACCTCTACGTCGTCAGTGCCACGGAGACCATCGCCGATTATGATCTGACAGCCGGTCGTTACAGTGTTGAAACCGTTGATATTCGCACAGTCCAGGTGCTCCAGCGCGTTCTTACGGCTGCCCGGATAGAGGGTATTACAGTCTGTAAGGAATGGCAGGCCGCCCTGCTCCTTTATTACATCTGCTACTGCCTTAGCATAGTTCGGACGCAGGAAAGCGAGGTTGCCGAGCTCACCGAAATGCATCTTTATGGCGACAAACTTGCCGTTCATGTCAATGTCTCCGATACCGGCTTTTTTTATCAGCTTCTGGAGCTTCGCGGTAAGCGGCACTCCGAGAGCTGTCCTGAAATCAGTAAAATAGACCTTTGATTTTTCCATTGAATTTCCTCCATCTTCTATTGATTTGAGACAAGAGCGGGCGAAGCGCCGTTTAGATTCAAATCAAAAAGACTTTTGCAACATACTTATAAAAAGTATATCACAAAAGTCTTTTGGCTGCTGAATTAATTTAGGATTTTAAGTCAGGCTTCGATCATTTTGCCATCTTTCCAGATGCGCTCAAGATTATAGAAATCCCTTGCCTCTCTTGTAAAGAGGTGGATTACGATATCACCATAGTCAAGAAGAACCCAGGTAGATGACCTGCGGCCCTCTACATCCTTCGGATCCATCTGATATTCCCTGTAGAGTTTCTCCTCCAGGTCCTTCTTCATGGCTTCGAGCTGTGTCAGGTTCGAGGCGGAAGCGACTACAAAGTAATCGGCGATAATGCTGACATTTGAGATGTCGATGATGTCGATGTTCTCTCCCTTTTTCTCTTCGAGAGTTTTTTTGATAAATTTTGCTATATCGAGTGTATTTGCCATTTATAGCTCCTGATTGTTAAAGGTTTTTGTAATATTCGTAAGTACGGTAGGTAGTCTCGTCTATATCCTTTCCGGTGGCTTTCAGATAGTCTATCGTGTCGGAGAGGATCATTTGGATTGCCAGATGGAAGTCCTTGAAAGCACACTGACGGATCTCTGTAAGACGGGCGGCTTTATCTCTGTTCGGTTCAATATAGTCGGCTGTAAAAAGTATCTCGTCGAGCAGATTCATTCCAGGCATTCCGGTCGTATGAACCGTAATGGCATGGAGAATATCGGGATCTTCTATACCATACTCCGTCCTTGCGAGATAAGCTCCTGCCTTGGCATGCAGAAGCTGCGGGCTCTTCTCTTCAGCTGGTGAGATGTCGATATTTTTTTTCTTACAGAAATCGTAGAGTTCGTCTGGTGACATGTACTTCGCGCAGTCGTGCAGAAGGCCGGCGATAAAGGCCACATCCATCGGATAACAGTGTGCCATAGCGAGAGCTGCTGCAGTGTATGCAACGCCTTGAGTGTGGGTGTATCTGGAAGGTTTAAGCTTCTTTTCGAGCTTTTTTTCAATCTCCTGCTTTAATTTTGGAAAATCAGTTGATTTAATTTCTTTTTTCGGTGACATCTTAAGTCCTTTCGTGCTGCCATAGAGCCTGTGTGCCATAATATACGAAAAAACTGGCGCAGGGACCATTAATTTTAATTTTACGATATTCTTTGGGGTGATACCCGAAGCAATAAGCTCCCTTATATCAGATGAGGAAATATCGATGTAATCAGTCGATAGAAGTTCGATATTCGCGCCGTAGCGTTTTTTTAAGTCCATGCTGACAGCTTCGATATCGTTCGTTACATCTGAATCGTGCCTGACACTTACTGCGAGGGTTACAGATTTCGCTATGATCTCCGGATGGACCCAGGTCGGAAAAGTGTCGAGAGAATCTTCACCTATAATAAAATAAAGCTCGTCGTCCGGGTAGTCTTTTTTCATCTGAGTCAGAGTCAGGTAACTGAAGCTCTTGCCGTCGCTTTTCTGCTCGGTGTGTATGACGCGCATATAGGGAATGGAATTCACAGCGGCCTCACACATTCCGACGCGTTCGAATCTGGTGACACCGCCCTCGAGATTCTTGTGAGGCGGGATGCCGTCTGGCATGATCCACACTTGATCCAGGTGAAGCTGTCTGTAGGCTTCAGCTGCTATATAGAGATGCCCGTTGTGTATCGGGTTAAATGTCCCTCCGAGAATACCGATCCTCTTCATGGAAGCTGAATCACCGGTTTCTTTGCAGGTCTGTACAATACGATCTTGCGGCCGATGACGCGGACAACTGCTGACTTTGTCCTGCCGGACAGCATCTCAGCAGCGCCTGCAGGAGTATTCGCGCAGTTCTTTAAGACTGAGACCTTTATAAGCTCTCTCTTCGCGAGCGCTTCATCTATGGCTTCCACTACCTCAGGCGTAACGTCGCTTTTTCCAATCTGAAATATAGGCTGCATATCTGCAGCGAGTCCTGAGAGATATGCTCTCTGTTTATTGTTTAAATTCATAGTAAAAACTCCGGATCATTTGTAGTATTCAAACTCGAGGTTATAAACCTTTACCGTATCTCCGTCCTTGATGCCCATCTCTTCGAGCTTCTTTAAAATGCCCTGCTGCTTTAAAAACTTCTGGAAGAACGCGAATCCCTTCTCTGAATCGAGGTTCGTATAGCCCAGCATCTTTTCAATCTTCGGGCCGGTGACAAGGTACTCACCGTCACTGCCTACTTCTACGGTAAATGAGTCGTCTTTTTTGAAAAATTCTTCAGGATCGAAGGTCGACGGATAGATATTCGTCTCGTCCTTGTACTCGTCGAGAATCCGCACGACTTCGCCAATGAGCTCCTTTACGCCTTCACCCGTAACTGCGGAGATAAGGAAGGTTTTCCTGTGGAATGTATCCTCCACCTTCTGTCTGATCTCCTCTGCGTCGTCAGGCCTTGTATCGGCCTTATTGCAGGCGATGATGATAGGCTTGTCGAGAAGCTTCTGATTGTATGAGGCAAGCTCGAGATTTACAGCCCTTATATCCTCAATCGGATCTTCTCTCTCGACTCCGGAGATGTCGACCATATGGATAAGAACCTTGCAGCGCTCAATGTGGCGGAGAAATTCAAGCCCCAGTCCGACTCCTTCCGAAGCTCCTTCGATGATTCCCGGGATATCTGCCATGACAAAACTGCCGCCGCCCGGAAGATCTACAACACCGAGAATCGGGTTTAAAGTCGTAAACGGGTAGTCAGCTATCTCAGGTTTGGCATTCGAAAGCCTTGAGAGAAGAGTCGACTTGCCGGCATTCGGATATCCGACAAGGCCGACGTCTGCTAAGAGCTTAAGTTCGAGGATTACTTCGAGGCTCTTGGCGTCTCCGCCCGGTTTCGCGTACTTAGGCGCCTGCATAGTAGATGTGGCAAAGTGCATATTTCCAAGGCCGCCTTTGCCGCCCTTTAACAGGACGACTCTCCTGTTGTCACCGCTCATGTCGCAGATGACCTGCCCTGTCTCGGCTTCCTTGATAATCGTGCCGGCCGGAACTTTTAAGACAAGGTCCTGTCCGTCTTTGCCGTGCTGCCTCTTCTTGCCGCCCTCTTCGCCGTTCGTAGCGGCGAACTTTCTTCTCATTCTGAAATCAGAGAGATTATTTAACTTGTCAGAGACCTCAAAAATGATGTCTCCGCCACGTCCGCCATCACCGCCGTCAGGGCCGCCGGCAGGGACAAACTTCTCACGCCTGAAACTGATGTGACCGTTTCCACCTTTTCCCGACTGAATAATGATCCTTGCACGGTCTGCAAACATAATGACCTCCTGAAAAATAAAAAGCCTGACCTCACTTAAAAAGCAGGATCAGGCTGAAAGTACGATTTAAAAAATTACTCGGCTACTGGGTAAACGCTGGCAACCTTCTTGTCCTTGCCCTTGCGCTCGAAACGAAGAATACCATCTGATGTAGCGAAGAGTGTATCATCTCCACCCTTCATAACGTTTGTGCCTGGGTGAACCCTGGTTCCGCGCTGTCTGTAGATGATGTTTCCAGCCTTAACGAACTGACCGTCAGCTCTCTTGGCGCCTAATCTCTTTGACTCGGAATCACGACCGTTCTTCGTGGATCCCATTCCTTTTTTATGAGCGAAAAACTGAAGATTTAACTCTAACATATTAGTCCTCCTGAATGTGAATGGAAAGATACTTCTTTCCGTACTGCTTCTCTATCTGTGATAATCCCAATACCATCGAATCCAAAAGCACCTGTGCCTTCTGATCACAACCTTTCGAGAATACAGCCTTCAGATAACCGCTGTCCTCCGATGTGAGATCGATCGGAGTATCAGTAAACTGATCAATGCTGTTAATCGTGTTTATGATAAGGACTGAAGCTGCTGCACACACGATGTCCTTCCCGTAATCGTAAAAACCCGCATGGCCGCTGGATTCAATGCTCTTATAGATGCTGCCGTTCTTAGTGACTGTAACGCGGATCATCAGGCGTTGATCTTCTCGATCTTAACCTCTGTGTATGACTGACGATGTCCGTTCTTCTTGTGATAACCTGTCTTTGGCTTGTACTTGTAAACGATAACCTTCTTGCCTCTTGCTTCCTTAACGACTGAAGCCTCAACTGTAGCTCCGCTTACTGTAGGATTTCCAACCTTTGTCTCATCTCCGCCAACGAGAAGAACCTGATCAAAAGAAACCTTGTCTCCCTCGTTTGCTCCGAGCTTCTCGACTCTGATAACGTCTCCCTCGGAAACCTTGTACTGCTTTCCACCTGTTGCGATAACTGCGTACATTCTAAACCTCCTGTACTTAAACTGAAACGAAATGTTCCCTCCGCCAGTATCCGGCGGTGTCTAAAAATAAACACACTTCTAGCCTCACTGGGCGTCAACATCAGATATAATATCACGATGCAAAACACTTGTCAAGGTCTGTTTCACGGACGGGAATATTTTTTCTCTGGTGAGTTCTAAGAGCCCGAGTTTTGTAAAATCTTCTACATTTACCTTTGCAAAATCGGACTTTGTGAGAGATCTCATCAGTGAAATGATCTGTCCTCTCTCATCATCAGAGCTCATTTTCATAAAGTCTATTATTATAATGCCAGACAGGTTTCTAAGCCGAATCTGCTCTGCGATTGCAGCTGCCGCTTCCCTGTTTACAGAAACAGGCAGGGACTTTTTTGCCCTGGCGCTGTTTACATCGATTACGGTAAGCGCCTCGGTCTGCTCTATAATAATATTGGCGCCGCTGCTAAGCCATACGGTTTTGCTTAAAAGCCGTTCGGTTATAGTCCTTATCCGGTAGAGATCTAAGAGTGAGAGCCCTTCATCTTTGTAAAATTCTCCGCAGCTTCCGAGCTTTTCGCAGATATCTGTGTCACCTGTCTTTATCTTTGTAACGTTAAGGCGATTTGCCGCGAAAGGAAACGCGGTAAGAAGAGTATTTAAGATATCCAGGTCTTCAAAGACCAAAGCCGGCGAGGTGTGATTCTTTCCATCTGAAAAAATCTGCTCCAGCTTTTTATTTTCTGATGAAATCTTCTGATAAAGCTCATTTTCGTCTAGTCTGGAAGCAGCAGTTCTTATAAGAAGAGAACTTTTCTCAAGGGAGATCTGGGAAAACCTCTCTCTGTCTTCTCTTTTCAGTTTCTTTGAAAATGATACGCCGCTTCCGGGGCGCCTTATCACAAAATAAGGCGTTGACAGCTCTATTGAAAAAGTGGCCTCCGGCTCCTTTGTCTTTATCGCATCCTTCTTAATCTGGATCAGGACTAGGTCGCCTTCCGAGAGTTCTTTTCTGGGGCTCTGTCTTTTTATGTAGACGGGATTTTTAGCATCCTTTTCCTTTACAAAGGCATGGCCCTCAGGAATCACCAGAAATACACCGACTCCCGGGACTTTCTTTTCGACCCTCGCAGAGTATACGTTTCCGACGAGAGATTTCCTGCTCTGATCGAAATATCTGATGTAGATAAGCTTTTTGTCGCTTTCCCTGAAGCATGCCAGGACCATAAAAGGATGGCCTTTTATTTCGAGATGATCGTAGACTAAAAAGCAATCTGTCACGTTCATGCTTTTTCTCCCAGCGGAACCAGCTTTCCTGCCTCGTTTGTCGTAAACATATCGAGCCTGTGAATGCCGATGGTGAAGAGGTCTTCTGTGTCATTTTCATTAAAAAGTGAGTTCATCAGAAGCTCAGGCTTCAGATTGTCGGAACTTTTCGCACAGACTTTCATATAGATGGCCGGATCATTTTCAGAGAGTAAAAATCCGTTGTCTTTCCAATCCGGGATATAGTGGTCACGCTTTTCCGCCGGGAAACGGTCGTAAACGTCGATATCATAGATCAGCGGGAGAAGATCTACTTCCCGCTCACTCTTTTTGGTCTTTTTTGTAACGACAAGTGAGGAGGCTTTTTTTACTTTCGAATCGATCACTGACTTTATAGCCGAGGTGTCAAAAGTAAAGTCGTCTGATATTTTTTTAAAATAGACGAGATAGGAGGCTCCCATAAGCTCTGCCATGGCCTTTCTCGAATCGTGCCTTTCTGTAACGGATCGTATCTCAACTCCATATGCCATCTGTGAAGAAAGTTTCTGTTGTATCTCATCGACTGGCAAGGCAAACTCGATTGAAAAGTCCATGTACTCGCCCTCGCTCGTAATGCCGACTCCAAGTGGAGAGGCAAACGAGAGCACCGGATGAGGTGAAAACCCCTTTGTAAATGTAAGTGGCAGTCCGCTTCGACGCAGAGCCTTCTGGAAATATCTCATCAGATCGAGGTGCCCGACGTATTTTACAGGGCCAAATTTTGTAAATTTTACTCTAATATCCATAGCAAACCCCCGATCTGTACTGTCTGCATCCGCAGCCGGAGCATTTCTCGCGGCAGTTAGGCGTTATCTGCTGCCCGCCAGTCGCGCGGTCCCACTCGTTTTCTAAGAACTTTCTCGAGACGCCGGCGTCTATGAAATCCCACGGGAGGACCTCAGAGGTGTCACGCTCTCTTAAAGTATAGAAATCGGGATCTATGCCGCAGGATAAGAAAGCCTCGTCCCAGATCTCAGGGTGAAAGTATTCGTTCCACGCGTCAAAACAGCAGCCGTGTCTGTAGGCGTACTCTATCACTTCAGCAATCTTTCTGTCGCCTCTTGCAAAAATGCCCTCGAGAACAGTGGTCTTTGCATCGTGCCACTGGTAAGAAAGGCTCTTGTGGTTTGGCTCTTCCTTCATTCTGTGGTTTACGACCGATGCCTTGCGCAGATATTCCTCCGGAGTGCACATCGTAGCCCACTGGAATGGCGTAAATGGTTTCGGCACGAAAAATGATGTAGAGATATTTATCTGGCATCTGCCGCCTCTGGTCTTTTTGTCTGGGAGAAGATCATAGTAGAGGTGGGCGATCTGTTCAGCGAGATCCGGGATAGCCTTTACGTCGTCATCTGTCTCTGTCGGAAGGCCGAGCATAAAGTAGAACTTGACCTTTTTCCAGCCGCCCAGGAAGGCCTCTCTGGCGCCGTTCATGATATTTTCGACTGTAAGTCCCTTGTTTATGACATCTCTCATCCTCTGGCTTCCGGCTTCAGCCGCGAAAGTCAGTGAGCTTCTCTTGATATCCTGGACTTTGCTCATGACATCGAGAGAGAAGGAATCGATACGGAGAGATGGGAGCGTTATGTTTATTTTTCTCCTGCTGCACTCGTCTATAAGAAAATCCATAAGCTCAGGCAGCTGTTCAAAGTCACTGGTAGACAGAGAACTTAAGGATATCTCGTCAAAGCCTGTATTTTCAAGCATCTCTACCGCATATTTTTTTAATATGTCAAGTGACTTCTGCCTGCATGGGCGGTATATCATTCCAGCCTGGCAGAAACGGCAGCCTCTGATGCAGCCGCGCATGACTTCCAGTACTACCCTGTCCTGAGTCGCCCTGACATAGGGGATTACAGGCTTTGCCGGATAAGGGCTGCCGTTTAAGTCAGTATCGACCTGACGCTCTACTGTTTCCGGCACCCCCTCCTCTAAAGGATAGAATTTCTGTATTGTTCCGTCTGCGTTGTATGTGACATCGTAAAGAGACGGGACATAGATTCCAGGGATTTCAGCGGCTTTTCGGAGGAAGGCTTTCCTCGAATAACTGCCGCTCTTTTTCATCGAAATATAGAGGTCGAACAGCCTGTTGTACTGATTTTCTCCTTCTCCGATATAGAACATATCGAAAAATACGGCTATCGGCTCAGGGTTAAAAGCGCATGGCCCTCCCCCGATAACGATCGGGTCATCGTTGGAACGCTCTGTTGAGTGAAGGGGGATTTTCGACAGGTCCAGCGCCTGAAGGATATTCGTGTAACACATCTCGTACTGCAGAGTAATCCCGAGGAAATCAAAATCCCTGATCGGATCCTGGGACTCGAGTGCAAAGAGTGGAATATCCCGTTCTTTCATTATCGCGGCCAGATCAGGCCACGGTGAATAGACTCTCTCGCACCATACGTCCCTCCTGCGGTTGAACATTTCGTAGAGAATCTGTATGCCGAGATGGCTCATGCCGATCTCATAAACATCTGGAAAACAAAAGGCAAACCGCAGTGAAACCTGCGACTTGTCTTTCATGGTAGAATTTATTTCGTTTCCGATATACCGGCCAGGTTCTTCAATCTGCATCAGTATATCGTCGGTAAGTGCTGTTTTTCTCATCTTGTAGCCAGTTCTGTTGTGATGTCATCCCAGGTGATCTCATTGTCACTCATCAGAAACATCAGGTTATAGATCAGATCAGTGATCTCGTGGATTATCTCCTGCTTGTTACTGTCTTTTCCGGCAATAATAACTTCAGCCGCTTCCTCGCCGATCTTAGAGAGGATGCTGTCCATGCCAATATCAAATTTCTCTTTGACACTCGAATCGGTATTTCTCTCACTGATGATCTCTTTTAAGGTATTCTCAAAGATCTTCTGCGGTGCACGGTCGACGTACTCTTTTTGAATAATATTATTAAAAAAGCACGATGGAGCGCCAGTGTGGCAGGCTATTCCTCCGACCTGAGAGATCTTTGCGAGGATCGTATCGTAGTCGCAGTCGGCTGTAAGGCTCTTTACATACTGGATGTGCCCCGATGTGAGGCCCTTCGTCCAGAGCTCCTTTCGGCTCCTGCTCCAGTAGGTCATCTTTCCGATGCGGATCGTTGTATTAAATGCCTCTTCGTTCATGTAAGCCAGCATATAGACAAATCCGGTCTGATAGTCCTGCGCAATTACAGGGACAAGTCCGTCGCTGTTGGTCTTCAGATCAGACCAGTGGAGCTTTGGCTCGAAATTGTCCATAAGTATGCCCTGATCTGAGAGCGTCGACTTAAGCTTCATGATATCCGTGTCGTCCTCATCGATAAAGATACCGTAAATGCCGCGGATAGATTCAGACGACAAGAGCTCTGTTATCTTATCGAGATCGTACTGATCCTGCCTTAGGATATAAGGTGTCGAAGTGATATTTTCAATCGCGGTGGCGAGCTCCGGGGTCATAAGAACGAGCTCGTGGACACAGTCTTTGATATAACTTCTGGTCTTGAATGCAAAATTTACATTGTCTACCGATACGAGAATCTTGTCCTTCCCAAAACGCTCGGCGGCCTCTTTTACGAGGCAGAGCGTCTCGGATTTTCCACCATTTAAAATAACCTCACGGCAGCCTGCATACAGGAAAAGTTTCACATCGTCGAGACGCTTGATATTGCCGGCTCCTGCAGTCTTTACATCGATCAGTCGGTTGATATTTCTGATGATCGTAAGGTTCTTTAAATGCTCGCTCTCGTCTTCCGAGAGGTCGACAAGAAAT
The DNA here is from genome assembly GCA_003862155.1 of Lachnospiraceae bacterium. Taxonomy (GTDB): domain Bacteria; phylum Bacillota; class Clostridia; order Lachnospirales; family Lachnospiraceae; genus Weimeria; species Weimeria bifida. Next base: position 19,141 of record QOUV01000003.1, on the reverse strand, counting down.
ATCTTGTCAACGCCACTGTCATTGTAACTTAAAGCAAGATCCACCGCATTTCTCGGATTTGAAAAATCGCTGCGGGTCCTTACCGCTTTTCCGTCTTTAATGTAGATAGTAGCAACTATATTTTTCTGTTCCATTACAGTTTCCCTTTAGTAGATAAAACTCCCTTTATTCTTGGGTCTTTCGATACTGCTTCCCTCAAAGCGCGACCGAAAGCTTTAAATGTAGCTTCGATAATGTGGTGCGAATTTTCACCGTGAAGCTCGTCTATGTCGATATTCATCATAGCTGAATACGATATCGCATAGAAGAAGTCCTTGACCATCTCGGTATCGAAATTGCCGACTCTGTCGTTTTTAAACTCCTCATTAAAAATCAGGTACGGTCTGCCGCAAAGGTCTATTACGACACGGACAAGGCTCTCATCCATCGGAAGGAGACTTGAACCAAATCTGGTGATTCCGCCTTTATCGCCCAGAGCCTCTTTTATCGCCTCACCGAGGGCGATACCGCAGTCCTCTATAGTGTGATGGCAGTCGACATCGAGGTCGCCTTTGCATTTGAGCGTCAGGTCAAAAAGTCCGTGGCGCGCAAATTCACTCAGCATATGGTCAAAAAAACCAATGCCTGTATCTAGCGTGTAGTTTCCGCTTCCATCGAGATCGATAGTGACCTCGATATCAGTTTCCCCTGTTTTTCTCTTTACTGTGGCAGTTCTGTTCATTTCTCAAATCTTACCTTTACTGAATTGGCGTGAGCCGTAAGCCCCTCACACTCTGCGAAATCCTGTATATCTCCTGCTGCCTCTCTTAGAGCTTCCTCGCTGTAGGAGATAATGCTCGATTTCTTTACGAAGTCGTCTACGCAGAGAGCTGAGAAGAATTTGGCAGTGCCATTCGTAGGAAGCACATGGTTTGGTCCTGCGAAATAGTCTCCAAGTGGCTCTGATGACCAGGTACCAAGGAAGATAGCTCCGGCGTTTTTGACCTTTGTCATATCGAGGAACGGGTCTTTGGTCACGATCTCAAGGTGCTCAGATGCGATCTGGTTTACAGCATCGTAAGCGTCCTCTTTATTCTCTGCTACGAAAAGATGTCCGTAATTTTCAAGGGATTTCCTGATAATATCAGCTCTCGAGAGCTTTGGCAGATATCCGTCTATCTCTCTGGATACGTCCTTTGCGAGCTGCTCGCTTGTAGTGATAAGGTTTGCAGCTGCAAGTTCATCGTGCTCTGCCTGTGACAGCAGGTCGGCTGCTACATAGTGGGCATTTGCTGTCTCATCTGCGAGAATAAGGATCTCGGAAGGTCCTGCGATGGAGTCGATGCTTACATATCCGAAAACTGCCTTCTTTGCCAGGGCAACGTAGATGTTGCCAGGTCCTACGATCTTATCTACCTTCGGCACTGACTCAGTTCCAAAAGCCATAGCAGCTATGGCCTGAGCTCCACCAACCTTGTATATCTCATCGGCTCCTGCCTCGTGAGCAGCTACAAGTGTAGGAGGATAAATTTTGCCATCAGCTCCTGGAGGGGTGCACATAACGATCCTTGGAACTCCTGCGACCTTGGCAGGAACGATGTTCATAAGGACTGATGAAGGGTAAGCGGCCTTTCCACCCGGTACATAGACACCCGCTATGGCGATAGGGGTAACCTTCTGTCCTAAGAAAATTCCCTTCTCATCTGTAGTAAACCAGCTGTTCTGTCTCTGCTTCTCGTGGAATGAGCGGATATTTTTTAATGATTTTCTGATGACGTTTAAGAGCTTTTCGTCGACCTTTGTGTAGGCCTCTTTGATTTCTTCGTCTGAGACGCGGATATTCTCAGGAGTGAGGTCGACTTTGTCAAACTTCTTCTCGAGCTCGAAAACGGCCGCATCTCCTCTCTCACGGATGTTTTTGATGATCTCGTTAACTGAAGCCTCGTACCTGCCGTAGCTTATCGGGCTTCTCTTTAAAAGTTTTGTGAGCAGTGTCTTGATGTTTTCTTCGTTTAACTTTTCTATTTCCATTTTCCTGTCCTTCTGATTGAAACTTTATGCTATTGAACCTGTTTCTGAAGTTTGTCAATGATCTCTGTAATGCGTGCGTTCTTCATCTTCATGGAGACCTGATTTACGACAACTCTCGCCGAAAGAGGAGCGACCTCTTCCAAAACTACGAGTCCGTTTTCACGGAGGGTGTTGCCAGTCTCTACTATATCACAAATGACCTCGGAAAGCCCGACTATCGGAGCAAGTTCTATCGAACCGTTCAGCTTGATGATCTCTACGGTCTGGTGCTTCTGATTGTAAAAGTAGTTCTTCGCGATCCGCGGGTACTTCGTAGCCACCCGGATAAAGTGCGAGGAATCGAGAAGCTCTCTGGCGCTCTCAGGTCCAGCGATGCACATACGGCATTTTCCGAAACCGAGGTCTAAGACCTCGTAAATATTGCGGTTTTCTTCCAGAATCGTATCCTCTCCTACGATTCCGATATCTGCTGAACCGTACTCTACATAGGTCGGAACGTCAGGCCCCTTGGATAAGAAATACCTGATGTGTTCCTCTTCATTTGTAAAAATAAGTTTCCTCGTGTCAGGATCGTGGATCTCCTCGACTCCCAAGCCAATGCTGTCAAAAAGCCCCATCGCCTTTTTGGCGAGCCGGCCCTTCCCAAGAGCTACCGTGATCATATCGTCTGTATCTCTCATTTGTCGTCTCCTGTCTCCATTATAGTATAAGAAGCATACTTAATGCAAAGTCTGTCGTGGTGATCCCTGTCGTTGTAAGAGTGAAGAAGGACTCTGTTGCCGGCTTTCCTCAAAGCCTCGGCCTTCTTTATCGCAGCCTTTACGCTGTCTTTCGGATAAAGCAGCAGGATCTTCGCACTCTCTACAGGAAGGTCGATATGCTGTCTTTCAATAGAAAGCATCAGTTCATTTATAAGAAATGCAAAACCGATGGCAGGCCTGTCTGCTCCGAAATGCCCGAGGAGGTTGTCATAGCGGCCTCCTGTGACTATAGGCTTTCCGCTTCCGAATGTATATCCTGAAAAAATAATTCCGGTGTAGTACTTAAGACTCCTTACGAGACCGAGGTCGAAGCTTACATAGTCTTCAACTCCGTAAGCGCTTAAAAGCTCATTCATCTCATAGAGATGAGAAAGTGCGCCGTAGATCTTCGGGTAATTTCTGGCTTTTTCAAGTGAATCCTTCCACTCGTCCGGCGTCATGAAGATTTTCGACAGCAGACCGAAGAGGCTTACGAGGTCTTTTGAGATATTTTTCCCGGATAAGTATTCGTCGAGCCCATAGAAGTTCTTGTTAGAGACGAAGTCGTGTACATCAGCCTCTTCTTCGGCTGAAAATCCGGCGGCCTCTATCAGCCCGTTAAAAATATCCGCGTGTCCTATGCTTATCTGGAAATTTTTAAGACCGCATGAGAGAAAACCGTGCACTATAAGCGAAATGATCTCCGCGTCGGAATTTATCGAAGAATCTCCGATAAGCTCCGCGCCGACCTGAGTCTGCTCGCTGAGCTCTCCGCGCAGTGAGTGGTGGTTTAAAAAGACCTTTCCCTCGTAGCAGACTCTGAGCGTCTCCTTCGTATCTGAAAAATAGCGGGAAGATACCCTTGCCACCGACGGCGTGAAATCAGGACGGAGCGCAAGCGTATTTCCATCTCTGTCAAAAAATCTGAAGAGATCCCTCTCCGGTGTCGAACCTAAGGATTCGCTGTAAGTATCCAGGAATTCAAAGCACGGCGTCTCAATCTGATCATAGCCGTACGAATTCAAAAGAGACATCAGCGCATTCATCACATAATTTCTGCGCCTGCACTCATCTCCCAAAATATCTCTGACGCCTTCTGGCGTGTGTAAGAGACTGTTCATCTTTTCTCCTTTGACACTTTAACTAAGTAATGTATTACCAAACTGAAACGATTATAAACTTAACCCTGCCTTCTGTCAAGGTCTCTGTTTATCATTTCGAGGTAAGGCAGGAAACAGCCGTTTTTTGATCTGAAAAAAAAGTCACTGTCGAGTTCTTCGATCACAAGGCTCTTTCTCCCGCCGCTTCTGCTTCGGTTCCAGAACTTAAGCGCTTCCTCGAAACGCAGATAATAGTATGTATCGTGTTCTCTGAAATATATCAGGAAAAAGGATATTCCATCCTGCTTTTCAAAGTCTTCCATGAAAGTCATCTGGTGCTCATGGATGTTGTGCATAGGGAAAGTGTCCTCTCTGCACTCCTTTGCATCAAAGCAGACCGGGATCCCCTGCACTGCTCCGATATAGTCGACTGTACTCTTCTTATCAAAGTATGCAAGCGTAATGTGGCGGGTCTCCTTATCTATATCGATCGGCGTAATTGGCGTCGGAATCTTCTGGATAAGAGCCAGGCCGTCCTCCCGGAGGACATCGTTCGTGTGGTTTATACAGTCCTCGAGAGAAGAACCTCTAAGGCCCCTCGAATTAAATGTCGGCATCCATAAACCTCCTGAAGTAATCCGGAAGCGGATCTTCTATGGTCCCGATCCCGGGAATCCGGACAGAAAAAGCGTGCAGATACATGTGTTTTTCGTGTCCCTTACCGTACTTCGAGTCCCCTGTCACGGGATATCCGAGATGCGAAAGAGAGGCCCTGATCTGGTGCTTCCGACCGGTGTGAAGAATTATCCGGATTAGAGTGTGTGATCTCGAATATCTCTCCGGGAAAAATTCGGTCACGATCTCTTTGGCGCCCTCTGTCTCTTTATCGCTTACATTTACGGTATTGTCTTTATTTTCAGTGTGCCAGACCCTGTATATGCCTTCTCTCTTAAAATGCCCGTCGGCTATACAGTAGTAAGTTTTTATGACATCTCTCGACTGTATCAGATCAGAAAGCATTCTGCTGCCCCGGTAGGTCTTTCCGGCTAGAACTATACCGCTGGTATTTCTGTCGAGACGATTTACTATAGATGGAGTAAAGCCGGTTTCCATCTCACCTCTCGAAGAAAGAAGAAAAAGAATCCTTGAATTGACGCAGTCTCCGCCCCTTTTATCAGACTGGGACAGAAGCCCTGCGGGTTTGTGGACAGCAATTATGTCGCTGTCTTCATATAGCACGGTGAGAGGCTCTAGGGGATTTTGCGCCGGCACTATTCCCCTGTCATTCGCCGTAAATTTGTCATATGTCTCATCTGAAAAAAATATCTTAATGATGTCTCCGGATTTTAACAGCTCGTTTCCCGAGGCTTTTTTGCCATTTAGGGTGATATTTTTCTTGCGGAGCATCTTGTAGATAAAGCCCATCGAAGCATTCGAAAGGAGATGCGACAGGTATTTGTTCAGTCTCTCCTTTTCATTTGCCTCGGAAATAATGAGTTCTTTCATGGTATAAGCTCCCTGTAGTCGCTTATCATAAGATCGGCCTGCTGCTTTTTATCCGCGTCCTGCCAGGCGGAGTATTCATCTTCTACGGCAATGACTCTCATCCCGGCTTCTTTTCCGGCTCTTATACCTACTGTAAGGTCTTCAGCCACAAGACAGGACGAGGGCTCTACATCAAGTCTCTTAGCCGCCAGGATATAGCACTGTGGGTCTGGCTTTCCGTGGAGCACATCCTCAGATGTAACGAAGGTATCGAAATCGTCGTAAACTCCGTTTGCCTTTGTGGCAGCTGTTACAAGAACACGGGAGTTACTGGAAACCAGGCCTATCTTTATATGCTCTGACTTCAGGTATTCTATAAACTCCCCGGCGCCGGGCTTTAACGGGCAGTCGTTTCGATAGTGGTCAAGCGCCATATGGTTCCAGATATCGATAAGGTCCTCCTCTTTGTCGGCGAGACCGAATCTCTTCTTAAAGTATTTGGCATCGTCAGACATCGAGAGCCCGTCTATGTCGTCGTTTAAGTCTTTCGGGACCTCTTTTCCCCTTGAGAGGAGGAATTCCCTGTCGATCGCCGGCCACATCCACATCGAGTCGACAAGACTCCCGTCCAGATCGAAGAGAAAGGCGTTAATGCCTTCAAGTATATTTTTCTTCATATTTTAAAAATAAAAAAATAAGCCACCCAAAAATGGGCGGCAAATAATTGCCTTAATTTTTGTCGGCAGATGCTTCCGGTGCAGCGCCAGATGCCTGAGAGCTCTGGCCTGCTTTATCATCAGCAGCAACTTCTTTCGGCTGAGCGGCAGCTTCCTCTGGGGCAGCATTTGCCGCAGGAGCCGGGTTTAATACTTTGGAAAGTTCTGCGCGGTTGTCATTTACAGTGTCGAGATATTTCTGCATCGTACCGAGGAAATTCTTCATCCTGGTATCTGTAGTCGTGATCGAAGCAGTCAGGACACTCTGTACACTGCTTAAAAGCGAATCAGTGTATTTGATGGCTGACATCTGAATGTTGTTAGCCTGCTCTGTGGCTTTGGTCATGATGTCGTTCGCGTTCTTCTGGGCGATATTTACGACTTCATTGGCCTTGGCGTAGGCCTGCTGCATGATCTGGTTTTCGCTCATAAGCTCATTCGACTTCGCTTTGGCTTCAGCTACGATCGCATCGGCCTGCTTGTGTGCGTTCTCGAGAATGGCTTTCTCGTTCTTGAGGAGTCTCCTGTAACGGTTTATCTCCTCAGGAGTGCGGGAACGGAGCTCTTCAAGGAGGGACTCCATCTCTTCCTTGTCGACTGAAATCTTGGTGCTCGAGAACATCGAAGTCTTGCAGTTGTCGATGTAGTTCTCAATATTATCAATAATATCTTCTATTTCACTATTTGCCATTTAAGCCTCCCTGTCGAACTTTCTCCATAATAAGCGGAATGATCTCCTCTGGAACAAACCGACTGATGTCTCCGCCGTACGAGGCGAACTCTTTTACTATTGTAGACGAAAGATAGGAATATTTCAATGAAGTTGTGAGAAATATCGTATCAATCTCAGGGCTTTCGACTCTGTTAGTCTGAGCTATCTGAAGCTCGTACTCAAAGTCAGTTACGGCTCTTAAGCCTCTGATCATTGCGACAGCGCCCTTCTGCATTGCAAAATCAATAGTTAGTCCGTCAAATGAATCGACCTCGACATTCGGAAAATCCCTGGTAAGAGATTTTATCATATCGACTCTCTCTTCAGCTGTAAAAAGAGATTTCTTCGCGCTGTTGTTGAGGACTCCGACTATAAGCCTGTCGAACATCCGTGATGAGCGCTCGATTATGTCTAAATGTCCAAAAGTGACAGGGTCAAAACTTCCGGGATATATCGCTGTTCTCATTTGTTTTTTATAAAGACGTGCTGATTCGTCTTGTACGTCTTTATTCTGGTTACCTCGTAAATGCTTTCATCAATAAAAGACAGATCTCTGTCTTTTGAAGTTTCGATAATTATCGTGCCGTCTTTCTTCAGAAGGCCGCATTTGTCTATTTCACTAAGGACAGTGCCCTCGTCGTGCAGTGAGTAAGGCGGGTCCATGAAAATAATATCATAAGGCCCCTCACTCTTCGCCTGATACAGCGCTGACGGAATCTGTCTCTGTATAAGAGTCGCCTTGTCGGAAAGCTTAGTCTTATTGAGGTTCGCTTTTATGACCTCGGCCGGCTCTTTGCCACTGTCGATAAGCACTGCGTGGTGAGCGCCGCGGCTCAATGCCTCGATCGCCATCTGTCCGCTCCCGGCGTACAGATCCAGGAATCTGCAGCCTGGTATCTCCATCTGTAAAATATTAAAAAGAGTCTCTTTGATCCTGTCAGTCGTCGGGCGCGTCTCGTCGCCTTCAGGCGTCTGAAGAGGTACGCTTCTCGCTGTTCCTGCTATAACTCTCAAATTTTCTCCTTCTCGTCTAAAATGATCGCTATACCCAATGTAATGGCCATTCGGGCTGCTTTTCTCCTTACAGAGCGCCTGTCGCCGGAGAAGACATACTTCCTCGTGATAACATTACCTTTGTAGGAGGCTCCTACGTAACAGGTCCCGACCGGGCACTCAGATGTGCCGCCGCCAGGGCCGGCGACTCCGGTGACTGAAAGTGCAAGATCTGCTCCAGAGGCTTTTCTCGCCCCCTCGGCCATCTCGGCAGCTACTTCGTGACTGTAGACCGTGTACTTGTCGAGAGTCTCCTGCTTTACGCCTAAGAGCTTTTTTTTGGCATCCTCTGAGTAAGTCACATAGGCCTCGCCCATACACTCGCTCATACCCGGAGTATCTGCCAGAAGTGAAGCAATCATGCCAGCTGTGGCAGACTCTGCCGTCGTAACGGTAATATGCCCTTTTATAAGAAGTGATGCCAGTACATCGGCCTGCTGCATTATTCCTGCTCCTTTAATATGTCACGGTTCTGAACAATATAAGTGATAAGGGATACTATGGTAAGTGTCACTGCTATATACATAAGCAGAGTCTCAAGCACCTTGAACAGCAGTGCAAATGGCTCAACTCTGACCTTTAAGATCATGACTATTACCATAGACATCTGGAAAACAGTCTTGAATTTGCCCCAGTAGTTGGCAGCTATTACCCTGCCCTTATCGGCTGCTACGAGGCGGAAACCTGAGATGATAAACTCTCTTCCAATTATTATGATAAGTACCCATGCAGGAAGCTGCCCGAAACTCATCAGGCAGATCATAGCTGTGCATACCAAAAGCTTATCTGCAAGAGGGTCCATAAACTTGCCGTAATCGGTGATCAGGTTGTACTTTCTGGCAATCTTTCCGTCGGCCATATCCGTAAGGCTTGCCGCGATGAAAATGATCTCGGCTATGATACGTGTCATGTAATTATCCGATCCTCCGACGAGTATTACTATAGCAAATACCGGAACAAGGATCATCCTGAGCGTTGTCAGTTTATTCGGCAGATTCATCTTCTTCATCTTCTATAATCTCTCCTATCAGATCGTACTCTTTAGCTTTTGTCACTTTTGCACGTACGAGATCGCCGCTGAGACGGTCGTAGTCTCTGTCCATGTAAATATATCCATCCACATCAGGCGCATCTCTGTAGGTACGTCCGACATATACACCGTCATCCGGCAGTTCGCCTTCGATAAATACGTCAAACTCTTTTCCGACGAGCTCTTTGTTCTTCTCAAATGTGATGTGCTGCTGCACTCTCATGACTTCATCGTACCAGAGCTGTTTTGTCACATCAGGCACCTGGTCAGGCATATCGTAGGCAACTGTGCCCTTCTCCCTCGAATAAGGGAAGGCCCCGAGCCTGTCAAAACGCATCTCTTTGATGAAGCTGATCTGATCCTGGTGCATCTCCTCAGTCTCGCCCGGGAAACCGCAGATAAGTGTGGTCCGAAGGCAGATGTCCGGGATCTTCGTACGGAGGCGGTTTATAACATCTACAATATCTGCTCTCTTAGTACGGCGTCCCATCCGGCCTAAGATGTAGTCGTTGGAATGCTGTATCGGCATATCGATATAGTGCAGGACCTTCGGATTCGAAGCCATCTCATCTATAAGCTCGTCGTCTATCTCCTCAGGGTAAGCGTAGAGAAGTCTTATCCATGCGAGACCTTTGATCTCGGAGAGTTTTCTAAGAAGCTTTGGAAGGGTCTTCCTACCATATATATCTGTACCATAAAGCGTGGTCTCCTGAGCTACGAGGATAAGCTCTCTTACGCCCTGAGCTACGAGTGATTTCGCCTCTGAGAGAAGCTTTTCCATAGGAATGGATCTGTAGTGCCCTCTCAGCTTCGGAATAATACAGTAGGAGCAGTTCTTGTCGCAGCCTTCGGCAATTTTTAAATATGCGTAGTGGCCGCCGGTAGTCAGGATCCTGCCCTTATCGACAGGTGTTCTCGAGATATCCTCTACATCTTCGACGTACTTTTCCCCTTTTAAAACGCGGTCGAGTACGTCCTTTACTTCGTCATAGGAGCTTGCTCCGACGACTCCGTCCACCTCGGGGATCTCTGCGCCAATATCGTCAGCGTACCTTGTCGCAAGGCAGCCTGTAACTATAAGAGCCTTGAGATTTCCTGTCTTTTTAAGCTCCGCGAGATCGAGGATAGTGTTTACGCTCTCCTGAGCTGCGTCTTCTATAAAGCAGCAGGTATTTACAATTATAACATCGGCCTCTTTCTCGTCCTCGGTGATCTCATAACCATCGGCGTGGAGCAGGGCCAACATGTGCTCGGCATCGACTAAATTCTTGTCACAACCAAGCGATACAAAAAACAGCTTTTTTTTCATGAGTCACTTTCTGATGTGCTGTCGGAAGAGTTCTCGTCTGTGTCGTCAAAATCAAGATCATCTGCGACTGCATCTACATCTTCTGTATCATCAGTCACGTCGTCCGGGTTGTCCTCTGCGGCATCAGCGCCAGCTTTGGCCATCTCCTCTTCCTCCTGCTGTCTGGCAATGGCTTCGGCCTCCTCACGGCGCTTTCTTATGATAGCCTTGACCTGCTGCTCCTTCTCAGCAGCTTCAGCAGCTTCTTCCTCTGTCAGGATGCGAAGATCTCCGCTGTTTAATTCCCTGACGGCTATAGAAAGCGGCTTGTCCTTTTCGTGGTAGTCGACCATCGGTTCTTTGCCGTCGATTATCTGTCTGGCACGCTTAGCGGTAGCGCAGACAATGGTATAACGGCTGTTTACGACTGGCTCCTCGCCTACGTCAGTTCCCTTGTTCACTACCTTCATAAGTTCTACATAGGACGGATGTATCATTTAATTTCTCCTTTCGAAAATGCCTTGAGCTCTTCCTGTAACTCTGCAATCTGTTCAGTGTTTCTCTTCGTAGAGTAATGCGCACTCTGAATGATCGAGTGGACTCTCTCGACGCTGTCTTCTATTTTATCATTAATAACCAGGTAATCATACTGTGGCATCAGAAGCGACTCTTTCGATGAGATCGCAAGGCGCTGCACTACGACCTCAGCCGACTCCGTGCCCCTGCCGACGAGTCTGTTTTTAAGCTCCACGGCTGAAGGAGGCGTCACGAAAAGAAGAAGTGCCTCAGGGAAAATCTTCCTGACCTGAAGAGCACCGTTAACCTCGATCTCAAGGATAACGTCCTTCCCCTCGTCTAAAAGCTTCTGTACATAGGCTTTCGGCGTCCCGTATGAGTTCCCGTTAAAAGTGGCATGCTCCAAAAACTCACCGTTAGCAACCATCCTGTCGAACTCTTCACGAGTCTTGAAAAAATACTCCCTGCCATCTTCCTCACCTACCCGCTTGGAGCGCGTAGTAGCTGAGATCGACAGGTTGTACATCCCCGGATACTTGTTCAGGAGATGCTTCATGATAGTTCCCTTGCCTGCTCCGGAGAAACCCGAGAGCACAACTAGAAGTCCCTTCTTGTCTGCCATATCAAGCCTGATCCTTTTCTATAGTAAGCCTTCCTGCAATCGTCTCTGGAACCAGAGCCGAGAGTATCACTCTTCCATCAGTTGAAAAAATGACTCCCTTGGTCTTTCTGCCCTGGCTGGCGTCGATAAGCAAGCCCTCGTCTTTGGCTTTCGAGACGAGTCTGTGAACAGGCGCCGAATCAGGGGAAACTATGCAGAGAATCTTCTCGGAATTAACGAGGTTACCGTAACCTATATTAATAAACTGCATAGTATGCCTCCTGTTTTCAGAACATAATCTAATGTATTATATGCCAAATACCCTGTTTAGTCAAATGCTCTTGTCATTTTTTGCGATAGCGTTTACAATAATAAGCAGTCTGTAAAAAGGAGTTTTGATATGTCATTTGACGGAATTACAGTGCATGCATTGACCAGAGAATTGAATCATGCACTTCAGAACGGCCGCATCGTAAAGATCGCCCAGCCGCAGCCTGAAGAACTTATTATAACTGTAAAGAATAACGGCTCGAAGTACCTTCTTCTTATGAATGCGAACGCTTCCCTGCCGCTTATCTATCTTACTGAAAAAAATGAGGTCTCTCCATTGAAGGCTCCTGGCTTTCTTATGCTCCTTCGCAAATATATAGGAAGCGGCATCATAGAAGAGGTTTCCCAGCCAGGCCTTGAGAGGGTGATCTGCATTCATATAAGGCATTTGGACGAGATGGGCGATGAGGCTCACAAGAATCTCTATATCGAGATCATGGGAAAATACTCGAACATCATATTTACTGATGACAATGGAAAGATTTTAGACTCTATAAAAAGAGTCGGCGCCAATACGTCGAGTGTCAGGGAAGTCCTGCCGGGAAGGGACTATTTTATTCCGGCGCAGAAGGACAAGTACAGCCCTTTCGAGATCACTGAGACCATGTTCTATGAGGACATTTTAAAGCGTCCGATGGAGTGTGCAAAAGCAATAAGTTCCGGAGTCGTGGGTTTTTCCTATGTCACCTCAAACCAGCTCTGCCTTATGGCATCGGTCGACCCGGGAGAGTCCACGGCAGCACTTACCTACGATGACAGAGACAGGCTGTATCAGGGATTTAAGACGCTTCTCGATACGATCGACAATAAACCCGCAGAGCCTGTCATCTACTCTGACCCGGTAAACAAAAAGCCTCTCGAATTTTCAGCCTGGCCACTCGAGGCGTACAGAGACTCAGACTGCAGGAAGCTTTCTTCTGTAAGTGAAATGCTTTACACTTTTTACGCTTCGAAGAATACCTATTCGAATATGAAACAGCGCTCCGCAGACCTCAGGAAGAATGTGAAAAATCTCCTCGAGCGCGAGTCGAAAAAGCTTAACATCCAGGAAAAGCAGCTGAAAGGCACCGATAAAATGGATAAATACAGGCTCTACGGTGAGCTTCTGCACACTTACGGCTATTCAGTCCCGGAGGGCGCAAAGGAGACTGTTGTGACAAATTACTACACGAATGAGCCGTTGACTATCCCACTCGATCCTGAAATGACCGCGATGGAGTGCGCTGAGAAATATTTCAACCGCTACAATAAGCTGAAGCGTACTAAAGAGGCCGTAACTGTTCAGATCGAAGAAACTAAGAAAAATATCGATCAGCTCGACTCAATCCTGACTTCCCTCGATCTCGCCGAGGATGAAGGTGACCTCTCTGAGATTAAGACAGAGCTTTCGAATGCGGGCTTTATTCACAAATCCTCCCGTACCAGGAAGGAAAAGGACCTGAAGGCTGAACCTCTGCACTTTGTGACTGAGGATGGTTTTGATATTTTTGTTGGAAAAAATAACTTCCAGAATGAATTCGTGACGTTTAAGAAAGCTGATCCGGATGACTGGTGGTTCCATGCGAAGAAAGTTCCGGGTTCTCATGTCATTGTGAAGTCTGGTGGTAAAGAATTGCCTGACGATGTTTTTGTTATAGCTGCACAGATTGCCGCGTACTATTCCAAGGGCCGGGACAACGAAAAGACGGAAGTCGATTATGTTAAGCGGAAGGAACTAAAGAAGACCAATGGGGGCGCGCCGGGGTTCGTGATCTACCATACGAACTTTTCAATGACTGTGCACCCGCAGGTTAGCGGGGTGAAGAAGGTGTGAGTGAAAGTCGGTAGTCTGGCGGCGCGGATGGACGAGCTGCTGAAAGTCAGAAGCCGGGTGCAGATGGACGAGCTGCTCCTTAGAATTTTTCTGTTCTCTCGCGCGCGCCTATTTGCGGCCTTCTGGCCAATGTATGGTTTTGATGCGTTTATGGTTTTGGCGGGTGGCCACCCAGGCCGCAGCTAGCGCGCTCGCTCACTGCGAAAAATTCTAAATGTCGCCCGCTCGTCTCATCTGCACCCGGCTTCCTCTTAACCCAGTATCTGTACCCGGATTCCTCTTAATCAAGCATCTGCGCCCGGCTTCCTCTTTAACCCAGCATCTGTGCTCGGCTTCCTCTTAGATCTGCGGAGCTGCTTGATTTTTAACATACGACGATCTTATGCCATTCAGCTCCAAATCGGAATAACTTCCGGCTCCGCGGAGCTGCTTGATTTTTAACATACGACGATCTTATGCCATTCAGCTCCAAATCGGAATAACTTCCGGCTCCGCGGAGCTGCTTGATTTTTAACATACGGCGATCTTATGGCGTTAAGCTCCAAATCGGAATAACTTCCGGCTCCGCGTTACGGTGGATTATCAACATAGGGTGATTTTCAGGCAATCTGGAACAGTGGCTTTCGAAAAAACTTTAACATGGATCGGGGAGGAAGCTAAATGTGACAAACGAATTTTGGAACTATCAATATGCGTGAGAAGCTACACAATCTGCTCCAAATCTCATTTTTTGCGTCTCAACATAGAACAAAATTTTTTTGATTAGCTCCAAGGCCTTGGAGCTAATTAGTTTTATATGAAGTCATGTTGATAAATCAATATTTTTATAATATAACGATGCTGAAGATGTTTGGTGAAGTTTCGCAATGATGAAGTCCATATTGAGAATCCCGTAATTGCGGGGAATTTTTAATATTTTAATAATGCGATATAAAGGCAAAAAGTCACGCGTTGTCCGCTTGCAGTCAGATAGAAAGATTACATCCAAACGATTCATAGAACTATCTGGATTAAAAAAAGCTACATTTTACAATCTCATGACCGAGTACAAGAAAATTCAGGAGGCAAACCAGCATTATATCGAAAGATACAATTAGTAGTACAATTTTGTATATCTTCTGTTAATACAGGCGCCTCCACCGGCATATTCTTGTCTTTATTATCTTACTCTCTGGATGATATATGGTGCGCTGCCCTTTTTCTGGCAAAGGGTGTAGACTGAAAAGCCATTCCAGCGGTAAACTTTCTCTTCGCCACCTTCTATCTCACAGCTGCTTGAAACAGCGGTTGACGCAGGCTGTCCGATTTGTGCGATCAGGCCCTGTACATCTTTTCCGATATACTGCTGGGCAACGGATTTTAAGTTGGTCTTTTTTTCTGCCTCATTTTTCTGAGCGGCCTTCTTTTTGGCTTCTGCAGCGGCTTTTTTCTTAGCCTCTTCGGCGGCTTTCTTTCTGGCTTCTGCGGCGGCTTTCTTCTTAGCTTCTGCGGCAGCTTTTTTCTTAGCCTCTTCGGTGGCTTTCTTCTTAGCTTCTTCGGCCGCTTTCTTCTTGGCTTCCACATCGGCTTTTTTATTGGATTCAGCTTTTGACAATGTGGTTACTTTCTGCTTTACCTCAAGAGTTTCCTTTTTCTCTGCTTTAGGCTTATCTGCTTTTGCTTCCTTTTTGGAGTCATTCTCTTTCGTATCAGACTTTTTATCATCGGTCTTTTCTTTGTCTGACGAAGAGTCTTTGCTCTCTTCTGAATCTTTGGATGTATCGGAGCTTTCGTCTGCTTTAGAATCCGAGGACGCAGAAGTGCTCTCGTCTGCTCCTGAATCTTTAGCTGTGGAAGAAGCCTCAGATGAAGCCGTCATGGCCTGTTTACTAGTTCCACTGCCGCACGCAGCTAATCCGCAAGCCATAACTCCAATCAATGCCAATAATGCAAGTCGTTTCATTTTTTTCATCCTTTCATTTGTAATGTTAGTTTTTACTATGATGCGATCTTTACAGACGTCAAATCCTTAGACCTGAAAATTTTATCATTCATGTCAAGTGCTGCCGAGACCTGATAATCCCCAGAAGGGATTTCTTTCGTGTCTGCATACAGTGCAAATCCATCCTCCGGGTGTTTTTTATCTTTAGATCCTTCACTCACGTGGTAAGCTTCATACAGATAGCCGAATCCAGCCTTTTTATTGTAGAGGCTTATATAGATTTTGGGATCACGCTTTGCATTCTTCGAATCCAGACTTCCTTTTATTTTCAAATAGCCGGATTCAGCATCGGACTCCAAATGCACTGCGGGTTTCAGACTGTTATCCCTGTCTTCCGGCAGAAGAACTTTACTGCTTATGTCTTTTGAGGCCAGCACAGGCGCATTTTCCTGAAGCTGATTCAGATTTCTCTCAACCAGCTCTACTATAACGGTATCAGCCTTGTGCTTTCCGTAGGCTTTAAAGACCTGATACGGAACCAGCCTGGAAAAGTATCCCTTGCCGTACTCATCCGCTGTAAAAGGAAGAAGCGAATTTCCAAAAGAGTCGCGGAACATTACGACTGAGCCATTTTTCTTCGGGTTCGTCGTAGAAATGATCGAATCGTAGGTACTGTCTATTTTATTATCGTATGTATAATCGCGCTTTTTGCTGTAGTAATATTCGCGGTCTCTCCAGTCCGAAGTCGGATAGAGCATATGGTACAGATCGCCACGAAAATCCTGACGTTTTTCGACGGAATATTTGGAATAGTCCGTGCTCTTTCTGCCGGCAGCCGACAGAAGAGCTTTGTTTACCATTGCTGCTCCTCTGTTGTCCCAGTGAGAATCTGTCTTATGATATAGTACCTGCTTCTGACTTTTAAAGAGCTGATACAGATCCACATAATTTACATCACTTTTCTCTAGAAGTGCACGCATTCTGGTGCTGTTTCTGTCAGACGGCTTTATCCTGTAACCGGAAGGCATATACTGCTGATAGAGACTGTTTTTATTTGGAGCTATGGCAAATACGAATTTCTTGTTGTCCGCCTTAAGCGTCTTCTGCATCAATTCCAGGTTCTCTACTGCCTCTCTGACCTGTAAATCCGACATAGTCTTCTTTCCGAGGTAATCGTCCATCGAAGATCCGTAGAACAACCAGCCGTTTTTTCCAAGTACCACATTGGACTGGGAAGACGTGTGAAATAATGCGCTTTTAATCTTCGCATCAGCTGTGACCAGATTCTGGCGAAAAGCAAAATTATAAGTGAAATAATCACCGAGCTGACTGAAATAATGGATATTCAGCGTGTTTTTCATGGATTTCTCATTATAAGTCACGATAGATGGCATCGCAACCATTGCCTCTTCACTCTCCGCATTCTGTCTTCCTCCTATAGGAAACAAAACGATAGGAAGCAGGATTACGACGATGAAAATGATTATATATACAATTTTACTTATTTTTTTTCTCATTTCCATATTTTTCCCCGTATCAGAATCTGAAGTAAATAAATGGATTGTAAGAGGCGTTCGCAATATTTAATACACAGCCTGCCAGAAGAATGAGACTGAGTACATAGGAAAGTCCTCTTACAACTCTTGTCTGCTTCTCTCCGGCATTTAAAGCCCAGCTGTCAATTGATTTTAGGATTGGGAAGCATGCAGCCACCGAAGCTGCCATCATCGTAATGACATAAGGGCTTAAAATCTGATGCAATGTATTATATGTCGTAAGATTTCCTGATCCGCCGGCAAACATTGCGGCAATCATCACACCACCATCTGAAAGCGTGTCAGCGCGGAAGAAAACGAACGCTACAGTTACAATTATAATGGTATAAAACCATCCCAAAAAACGACTGAACGGACCCTTTCGCCTGGTAACTTTACCATTTCTCTCGCGGAAATACTTTACACAGTCTTCCGCCACAAGCGAGATACCGTGAATCATGCCCCAGAGGACAAAATTCCAGCTGGCTCCATGCCAAAGTCCAGTAAAAAAGAATACGATCAGCTTGTTTACTTCAGTGCGGACTTTTCCCTTGCGATTTCCTCCCAATGGAATATAGAGGTAGTCGCGGAACCAGGTGGACAGAGAGATGTGCCATCTGCGCCAGAAGTCCTTTATGCTTGTCGCAATATATGGATGATCGAAGTTTTCTAAGAATGGGAAGCCAAACATAGCCCCAAGTCCGATCGCCATATCGCTGTATCCCGAGAAATCGAAAAAGATCTGGAACAGATAGGCTACTGCTCCAAGCCATGCGGCTGGAGCGGACAAGTCTGACTTCGGGAGGGCGAAAACCTTATCAGCCACAAGCCCCATAGTGTTTGCGAGAAAAAGTTTCTTCGACAGTCCAAGAATAAAACGTCGAATTCCACCCGCCACTTCCGCTACTGTCTGGTGTCTGCTGTCCAGATATTTATAAATATCGTGGTATTTTACAATCGGTCCTGCAATCAGCTGTGGAAAAAAAGAAACGTACAGCAGAACCCTGGTAAACCGCCTCTGCACCATCGATGGATCGCGGTATACGTCGATAACATATGAGAGAACCTGGAAAGTAAAAAATGATATTCCGATCGGAAGTGTAATTTCAGGCACCGGAATATTCATTCCCGTAACCTGATCTATCACTTTAACCGCAAATCCAGCGTATTTGAATACACCTAAAAACGCCAGATTTGCAATTACGGCTATTACTAGAAATATTTTTTTATTCTTCTCAAAGTCTGCGATAAATACCGCAAGAACCCAGTTGACAAAGACCGAGGCAATCATCGCAAGAACAAATACCGGCTCACCATATCCGTAAAAAAACAGACTCGCTAAAATCAGCAATGCATTCTGAGCCTTGATATTCCGAATACAGGAATAGAGGATCAGAACGATTGGAAGAAATATGAATAAAAAAGGTACAGAACTAAAGACCATGAGTTTTAAGTTCCTCTGTTACAGTTAATCTGATAAGGTAAATGTTTTATTTACCTGGTATTCTGAGCCCTCTGAATCCCGGATTTCATCATAAGTCTTGTAGAAATACTGGTTTCCGCTCTTATTATTGACATCGTCGTAGCAGCTGTCCAGAACATACTGGTCATTTACAACAACCCACGCATGCTCAGTTTTCTCTCCACCGGCCGAACGGGCTGCCACTCCTGTCTCAAATCTTACATTAAATCCAAGTGCATTTGCACTGAGTCCTGTAAGGGCAGCGTAGTTGTAACATTTTGCGTCACCGTATTTAAACATGTTATAAGCACAGGTATAGATCCACTGATTCGAACTCAGATCTGCTGGATCTGAAATCGTATAGTTATATTTATTGAGAATGTAATTATAGACCACACTAAGTTTCTGATCCTGCGTCATAGAATTACTAAGCTTTGCACCCTCGATCACAGAAGCGACTGCCTGATTGCCTTCTGTGTTACCGCAGGAAATAAATCCTTTTCCAGTATTCGAGAAATACAGGGTTTTACCACTGACTTTTTTTGTCTTATTTACAAGCGCAGGTGCTTTGCCATCTTTCGCTTTTGAGAAATAATACGTCACACCATTGAGCTGCTTTGAGCGTAAATGGTAGATAACCCGTCACCTTCAAAAAAAATTCTTGACGCGTTACTATTAAACTTTGACCTTCTTCAGGTTCCATAAGTTTCAAAAATTCCAGCCCTTTCGGGCTGGTTTATTCTTGCTTATTTTTTCTTTCGGCAGATCTCCGGTATTGATTCTGACCACGGCATGAGTTTTTCAAGTTCATCGCCTGGAACCTTTTCTC
>QOUV01000020.1 GCA_003862155.1 Lachnospiraceae bacterium | reverse complement strand
ATCAGTAATGAAAAGATTTTAAAAAGAATTTTGTGAATTGAATGAAAATTTAATACAAGATATAGAAAAGCTATCCACATTTTGTGGACAAGATGTGGATAGCTTTCTAAAAAGAATTAATGATGGTCATTGTCTCGTATCTTTTTATACGAAATATGACCTTTTTTTTCGGATGTAACATCTCTTCTGCGTTTTGATATTGACCAGAAAATGTGACGAAGAAGAAATACAAGCCCAAGAATAATGGCAACAGCCACGATGCAAACAATAGCTATAAAAAATACATTAATTTGAATGGTTGAAACTGAGCTGCCACCTTTTTTTGTAGACAGATTATGGAAAGGATAACTCTTTACATCAGAACTGTTTGCGAGAAGATTACAATTTCCAACGGTTTTGTCACCATATTTAAAATTCATTAATCCAATTACATTATCACTTGATGAAGTGGATTTGGAAAGTGACATTTTAACATCAGATTTTGACGCAGACTTAGGAATCATGATCGTAGAAGAATCATCTACAGAAATCAAAGAAGAATCTGCACCATAATTGGATTTACCTAGCTTCGAAACATGCTGGGTGATATTTTCTATATCGGAAACTTTAACTCTTTTAAAATTATCGAAGCCCCAATCCATTAGCTTTCTGGTATCGAGCCAGTGATTTGGAGTTTCGGCACACATTACTACGCAAACTAAAGTTTTGCCATCTTTCTTGGCATAGGTCACAAGAGTAGACCTGGCCGCGACGGTATAGCCGGTCTTTCCACCAACGCAGTAGTCATAAAGATATCTCGATGTATGGAAAAAATTTAACATACAGTGGTGGTTGTTTAAAGGAGTCGGATCTTTGTGCTTGTTTGTGGGTGGAAGCACCATGTGTTTTGTACCTGTAATCTTAGCAAACACTGGATTCTTATAAGCAGCCCGTGAAATCTTTGCCATATCGAGAGCGGAGGTCCAGTGCTTGTCATCTGGAAGACCATTGGGATTGTCAAAGTGAGTGTGGGTGCAACCAAGTGATTTGGCTTTTGCGTTCATCATTTTGATGAAATTCTTTTCAGTTCCGCCAACGTGTTCCGCAATTGCCCAGGCGCACTCGTTGGCGGATTCAAGCATCATACCGTAAAGAGACTCTTCCATAGTCATCTTCTCACCAACATCTCTGGCAATACTCGATGTTCCGCCGGCACTTTGAGCTACAGCTAATCGGGAATATGTAACCGTTTCATCAAGAGAACTGTGTTCCAGAGCGACAAGAGCGGTCATGACTTTAGTTATACTGGCAGGGAAATGTTTGTCATTCGGCTTTTTTGAATAAAGTACTGTACCGCTGTCGACATCCATAAGAACTGCTGATTTGGACTCTACATCAGGGCCTTTAGGCCATTTACTGCTTTTACTGGTAGCAGCTTGTACATTTACCGGACTTATAATACAAATACTGCTGCAGAAAACTGTAGAAGATAGTAGGGCAGCAGCACATACTCTTTTAAATAATGAAAAACGCATAAAAAACCTCAGTTAACAAATAAAATTTCCTTAATATAATAATGCATAATTTATAATATTTCAATCATATAAAAAATCTTTTAAGAAAATATTTCTTCACTGTAACAATAAATATATGGTATAATTTTACCAAATAGTCGTATGGGGTTCGGCAATTTTTTAGAAAAAGAGGAATAGATGAAGACAGAGATACCTATGTACAGGGATGAAAAAAGAACCTACGATCTCGAGAGGATTGAAGCACTTATTGAAGACTCAGGTGGACTCGCAAAAACAAAGGATATCACAGACCTCGGAGTGGATTACCGCAGGCTTCAGCAGTTTGTAGCCGATGGGGAACTTACAAAGATAAAGAACGGGTATTACTCTGAAAAAAAAGGTAAAATTTCAGAGGAGAGACTGATCTTTGCGATGTTCCACAACGATGGCGTGATTACAATGGAAAGCGCACTTTTCTATCAGGGGTATTTGAAACACAGGCCATTCGGATGGTCGATAGCGATAGACAAAAATGCAAGCAAGTCGAGGTTCAATCTCGACTATCCTATAGTGCAGCCGTATTATACTAAGTCAAATGTTCTGGAAATTGGAGTCGAGACACTGAAGAAACCTGGATTCGAAATGAAGATATACGACAGGGACAGGCTGATCTGTGACGTATTGAAATACCAGGAGAAGATTTCTAAGGATGAGTTTCAGGAAGGCGTTTTTAACTACATCAGAGATGACAGAAAAAATATAGAACATCTGATGGAGTATGCTGAACAGAGACAGGTAAAAAATAAGGTTAAAACTATGATTGGGGTGTGGCTCTGATGATGAAACGCAGGGAGCTGAAAAAATATTCGGAAGAGAATAATATCCCGTTCAGTCAGGTACTGGGATGGTATGTCGTAGGACTATTGATGTATTTGACTGAAAAAGCAGGATTTAATAAGAATCTTGTGGTGATAGAGCCGTACTCGTTAGATCCGAAACAGGATCTTCATATATTAGAGCAAGGGATAGCCTGCTACTATGTAGAAGATGAGAGGATTAAACCAAGAGATGGATTTGTGCCGGGTTGCGCCTATTCTAGGGATTTTGTGGCGAGACTTCTATTAAAAATTCAGTCAAACGCAATGAAGGAAGACTATCCCCTGATAATAAAGACAGGGAGAGGGAGCCTGACTGAAATTTACTATGATGACATGTATGTACCGATAGAGATAAGAGTTCGGCCAAAATCAGATTTTTATCCGGAAATGACAAGCTACAAATTTTTTGACCCGGAGATAGATCATGTTGACCTGAGAGTGTATCCGAAAGAAAGTCAGGCGGCTGACTATATCTTAGAGATTATGGAAAAGCTCGAACTGATAAATGAAATGGAGGTTTACCTTTATCTATACTGGTTTTTAAAAAGTACACTGCTTTCTGCCAGAGATGTATGCCAGGCAGTAGAGGAGGAACGCGATCCGGATAAGAGTTTAAGCTGGCATACATACGAAATTTTTTCTACATATTCTGAAAATAAATTTATGAAGAAAAAATGGAAAGTCCTTTTAAGGAGGCATAAGATAAAGGAACCGACCTGGGAAGATACGATGGACTTGCTTAAAAAATTTATTGGACCTGTCTGGGCAAGTATCACAAAGGGCAGTCTCTATTTTGGAGACTGGATGCCTGAGCTCGGGAGGTATTTGGAATAATGGAATTGCTCGACAAATTAAAAGAATTAAAACAGGATGATCCATATCCTATGCATATGCCGGGACACAAGCGAATAAGGCTCGATTTTCCAAATATCTACGATATTGATATCACAGAAACAGATGGTTATGATAATCTGCACAGACCGGAAGGTATAATTAAGGAACTTTCGAGAGAGACTGCGGAATTATATGGAGCCGACCAGGCTTTTTTGTCTGTCGGAGGATCAACAGATATGATCCTTACATCGATCTTCGCGGCGACTAGACCGGAAGACAAAATTATAATTGCAAGAAACTGCCATAAGAGTGTATATCATGCCGCCGTTTTAAGAGACCTGCAAGTCAGATACTTATTCCCGGAGATTCTTGAGCTGGGAATACCGGGAGGGATAAAACCGTCAGAAGTTAATAAATTATTAAAGTCTGAAAAGTATATAAGTGCCTGTGTCGTCACATCTCCGACTTATGAAGGGGTTATTTCGGATGTTAGATCGATTGCTGATATCTGTCATGAATATGGAATACCTCTGATTGTAGATGCTGCACATGGGGCACATCTTGGATTTGGAAATTTTCCGGTAAATCCGATAAAACAGGGCGCGGACGCAGTCGTTATAAGCCTGCACAAGACACTGCCGTCTCTAACCCAGACAGCCTGTCTTTTAAGAAACAAAGACAGCCTGATCAGTGCAGAGAGGATAAGAAAATATTTCGATTACTTTGAGACAAGTTCGCCGTCGTACGTACTTATGGCGGGAATCGACAACTGCATTACATTTTTAAAAGAAAAAGGTCCCGCCGCATTTGAAAATTATGAAAAAAAACTAAAAAGCCTGCGGGAAAATCTAAAGAAATTAAAAAATATTTCGCTGTTTGAACCAGAAAACTACTCTTATGATCCGTCGAAGCTTGTTATCAGCATGTACGGCAAGAGTGGAACAGAACTTGCAGACATTTTAAGACGTGGTAAAATAGAACCAGAAATGACATCACTTTCATACTGTCTTGCAATGACTTCAGTAATGGATACAGATCAGGGATTTGAAAGGCTGTTTCGTGTGCTTCAAGCTGCATCCAAGAGTGAAACTGATTATGGAAAGAGATTAATAAATAGCGTAGTACCTCAAAAATCTCATGAAAACTCATTAAATAGGGCATCAGGCATCTATCAGCAGGCACCGGAAAAAAGATATGATATCGGAATAGCTGAAAAATCTGAAATTATTTATCAGGAGAAAGATAAGCTGGAAGGAAAAGTAAGTGGTGGAATTGTCACAGTCTACCCGCCGGGAATCCCACTTATAGTGCCTGGAGAAATCTTTACCGATAAGGTGCTTGTTGATCTTAAGACGGCAAAAGCTGCAGGGCTTACAGTGGACGGAGATTTCAACGGAAAATACTTGATTGTAAAGGAAAAATGATGGGCAGGTTATATGTTTTGACCGGAAAGAGCGCATGCGGTAAGGACTCGATCGAGAAGGCACTTTTAGCAGATAAAAGCCTTGAACTTCATCCGATAGTGACTTATACGACTCGTCCGATAAGAAATGGTGAAACGGAAGGAATTGACTACCATTTTTCTTCAGACTGTGATTTTGACAGATTACGGAAAGAGGGAAAGGTCATTGAATACCGCACCTATAATACAGTATTTGGTGACTGGACATATTTTACAGTCGATGACGGACAGATCGACCTTTCAAATTATTCAAGTATAATAGTCGGAACGCTTGATTCGGTCATTAGTTACCGGAAGTACTTCGGAGATAAGAATATAGTGCCGATATATATTGAGTTGGATGATGGCGAGAGACTACAGAGAGCTCTAAACCGAGAAAAATGTCAGAGCAGGCCAAAGTATGATGAGCTCTGCCGCAGGTTTCTGGCGGACCGGAAGGATTTTTCAGAGGAAAATATAAAAAAAGCCGGGATTTCCTGTCGCTTCGAAAATATAGACACAAAAAGCACTGCCGAGAAGATTGCGGCGATGATCAAAGGTGAAAAAAATGGACGTTAATAAGGTAAATCCACTGAACCAGACGCAGCCAGCGGCGAATGCCCAGGAGACTACAAAATCAGATGGCAGTTTCAAATTTACTCTGAGCTCTAAGATTGAGGACAAGGAACTTCAGGAAAAGCTCAATGGCCTTATGAAGCAGATAGATGATCAGGGAAAGAAGCTCGCTGATCATATGGATATCCGCGATATGAAAAAATACCGCAGCCTCGTAAAAAGCTTTATAAATGAGGTTGTAAACCGCTCACACAGCTTTGAGAGGGAAAATTTTCTCGACAGACGTGGAAGGCACAGGGTTTATGGTATGGTGAAGCTTGTAGATAAAAATCTAGATGAGCTTGCTCAGGACCTGGTTGCAGATGAGAAGGATCATCTCGCAATCCTTGGAAAGGTCGATGAGATTCGCGGATTACTACTGGACATTTCAGCATGAAAATAGATGAGATAGCGGGACAGACCGCAGCACTTACACATTTAAAAAATGCTCTGATAAAAAATCAGATTTCTCAGGCCTATATGTTAATCGGTGAGACAGGTATGGGAAAAAAGACTATTGCAAAGGCATTTGCTGAGTCTATACTCTGCGAAGAGAGAAAACCTGGCGAATACGAACACTGTGGGAAATGCCAGAGCTGTCATCAGCTGGAGGACGGAAACCATCCGGACTGTATTTTTATAAGGCATGAAAAACCAAATCTTATTACGGTAGATGAAATCAGGGAACAGCTTGTTTCTGATGTGGAGATAAAGCCGTATCAGGGCGAAAAAAAGGTCTACATTGTTCCAGATGCAGAAATGATGAACGAACAGGCCCAGAATGCGACCCTTAAGACTTTGGAAGAGCCACCAGAATATGCTGTGATCATTCTCCTGGTCGCGAATGCCGACAGAATGCTTCCGACACTCTTGTCAAGAAGCATAAAACTGCCGCTTGCTCCACTGCCTGATGATATCATAGAAGAAAAGCTGATAAAAGACTACGGGATGCCTAAGTACCGGACTTCCTCAATTGTGAAATTCGCGAGGGGAAATCTCGGACGTGCGATAGAGATGTCGGAAAATGACAAATTTATCGAGAATAAGGATATCGCGTCAGATATCATGAAAAGAGTAGTGAAAACTGAATGCTATGAGTGGAATGACTGGATTGATACGATAACGAAAGACAAGTCAGAGATTCCATTTTACCTGGGCATGTTCATGGACTGGTACAGAGATATTCTGATGATGAAGTCCGGAGCCGGCCGCGAGAGGCTGATGTTTGCAGATGAGGAGAGTGTGATAAGAGAAGAGGCCGGGGAGTACGATTACGAAGGGCTGAAATACTGTGTTGAAGCTATAAAGGAAGCTGAAACGAAGATAAGGGCGAATGTGAAGCCGTCACTCGTCATCGAGAATCTTTTCAATACATTAAGCCTGAATTACGAAGATTAGGAGAAATATAGATTTATGCCAAGAGTTACAGCAGTAAGGCTTAGAATAGCTGGAAAAAACAATTACTATGATGCTGAGGATTACGACC
This sequence comes from Lachnospiraceae bacterium, assembly GCA_003862155.1. Taxonomy (GTDB): domain Bacteria; phylum Bacillota; class Clostridia; order Lachnospirales; family Lachnospiraceae; genus Weimeria; species Weimeria bifida. The sequence goes on along the minus strand of QOUV01000020.1, from coordinate 24,614 downwards.
TTACTATAGGCGATAAGGTTCTCGTGGAAACGGACCGCGGTTTGGAGATGGGCGAGGTGTCGATTCCGGTAATGGAACTGGACGATGAAAAGACCAGCATAACTCTTAAACATATTGAGAGAAAATGCACCAAAGAGGACCTCGAGCAGCAGAAGGAAAACAGGGCAAAAGAGACAGAAGCTTTTGAAATCTGCCGGCAGAAGATTAAGGAACATGGCCTCGAAATGAAGCTTATAAGGGCAGATTACACTTTCGACAGAAGGAAACTGACATTTTTCTTTTCGGCTGATGGAAGGGTCGACTTCAGGGCTCTTGTAAAAGATCTTGCATCAGAGTTTCGTACCAGAATCGAGCTTCGGCAGATCGGAGTCAGAGATGAGACCCGTCTCCTTGGCGGAATAGGAGTTTGCGGGAGACCACTCTGCTGCAGCACATTTTTAGACAGTATCAATCCGGTCTCTATAAAAATGGCAAAAGAGCAGAATCTGTCTCTCAATCCGACAAAAATTTCAGGACTATGTGGCAGACTGATGTGCTGTCTCAAAAATGAAGAGGATTCTTATGAGTATTTAAATAAGACTATGCCGCGCAGAGGAGATGCAGCTATTACTCCAGATGGCGAAGAAGGTACAGTCTACAATGTAAATATCCTGCGGCAGAGGGTTGCGGTCATTTTTGAAAAAAATGATACCCGAGAGGTAAAGGTCTACGATGCCGACGAGCTGGATTTTGCTCCGAAGGGATCGAGAAAACTTGTTCCAAAGCCTAAGAAGGATTCGACTGACGAGGCAGAGCCGGTAGTTAAGGACAATTATCAGGAAGCTATTAAAGCTGCCATAAAGCGAAACACTGAAGAGAAGGCTGAGAAAGAAGAACGCGAGAAGAAGCGCAAAGAGAGAAACGGCAAAAATGGCGGCAGACGAGACAACAGAAAAGGCAGCCGCAAAGGTGGAAAGAATTACGAGGGAAACCGCAAGAAGAATGATAATTACCGTCGCAAGAACAATGCTTCAAGCGATGAGCAGTGGAACGAATACAACGGCAAAACAAATAAGGGACACAACAACTCTAAGAACAAGAATAACGACAATCGTGGCCAAAAGAAAAACAATGATCGCCGTCCAAAGAAAATAACGAATGGCGGTTACTCAAGCTTTGCCCGCGAGAGCAAGCCAAATACTGAAAACAAGGCAGGCAGTAACAATCCAAAAAACGGGAACAAATCAAATAGTGGAGATAAGAAAGAATGAATGCCGAGGTCACTTTAAAACCAGGTGAACGGATCGATGATCTCCAGAGAAACGGGCGGGTGATCATACAGAACCCCGCCCGTTTCTGCTTTGGGATAGACGCAGTCCTGCTTTCCGGTTTCGCAAAAGTAAAAAGAGGGGAGAAGACTATAGATCTGGGAAGCGGAAATGGTATACTTCCGATACTCCTTGAGGCTAAATACGACGGGGAAAGTTTTACAGGATTGGAGATTCAGCCGGAAAATGTTGACATGGCAAGAAGAAGTGCTGATCTGAATCGAACAGAAAAGGTAAGATTTGTCGAAGGCGATATTAAAGAGGCAGTACAGATATTTGGAAAAAATTCCACAGATGTAGTTGTATCAAATCCACCGTATATGAAGGCGGGAAGCGGACTTAAAAATCCGACAGACGCCAAGATGATCGCGAGGCATGAAGTTCTTGTAAGCTTGAATCAGGTTATTGAGCAGACTGCATCGCTTCTAATAGAAGGTGGAAGGTGTTATTTTGTTCACAGGCCATTCAGACTTGTTGACATATTTTCATCGATGAGGCAGAATCAGCTTGAACCGAAGAGACTTCGGCTGGTATATTCGCAGATAAACAAGGAGCCGATTCTGGCCCTTATCGAAGGGAAGAAGCATGGCGGAGTCGAGCTCAAAGTCGAGCCACCGCTTATATTATACGAAAGTGATGGAAAAACCTATACCAGGGAAATGAGGGAAAATTATGGATTCTGAGGGAGCGCTGTATCTGGTGGCTACACCTATCGGAAATCTTGAAGATATCACGTTTCGGGCAGTGCGTATTCTAAAAGAGGCGGATTTAATAGCAGCAGAGGATACGAGAACATCCGGAGTTTTATTAAATCATTTTGAAATACATACGCCGGTGACGAGTTATCACGAATTCAATAAGATCGAAAAGGCGGACTATCTGATCTCTGAGATGCAGTCTGGAAAAAATGTCGCCTGCATCACCGATGCAGGAACTCCGGGGATATCAGATCCAGGCGAGGAGCTTGTGAAAAAATGCTATGAAGCTGGGATTCCGGTATACTCAGTTCCTGGACCGGCAGCGTGCATAGCTGCTGTCACGTCATCAGGGCTTTCATGCCGGAGATTTGCTTTCGAGGCATTTTTACCAAAAGATAAAAAAGAGCACGAGAGAGTAATTTCTGAGCTGAAAAAAGAAACAAGGACTATCATTATATACGAAGCACCACACCATCTGAAAAAGACACTTGCGGAGCTTAGAGAAGAGCTTGGCGCTGACAGAAGGCTTACAATCTGCAGAGAACTTACCAAGAAGTTCGAGGACAAAGTTCAGACGAATCTTGGAGACGCTGTGGAATTTTATGACAAAAATGATCCGAGAGGTGAATATGTACTTGTCATAGAAGGCAGATCTAAAGAGGAGGTTGAAAAGGATAAGCAGCAGGCTTTTTCAGAGATATCACTTGAAGACCATATGAAAATTTTTACCGGTCAGGGAATGTCAGAGAAAGAGGCGATGAAAGCTGTAGCAAAGGAACGTGGAGTTTCGAAGCGGGACATATATAAGGAGCTGAAAATTTCTAAATAAACTATTAAATTTTTCTTTGGGAGGCAGAAAGATGGATGAAGAAAAAATAAAAAAACTTCAGGAAATGGTCGATGAATCTAAAAAAATAGTATTCTTCGGAGGTGCCGGGGTTTCAACCGAGAGCGGAGTGCCGGATTTCAGGAGCACGAATGGTCTTTATCATCAGCACTATAAGTATCCACCGGAGACTATTTTAAGCCACTCTTTTTACGAGAAAAACAGAGAAGAATTTTTCAGATTCTACTATGACAAGATGTTAGTAGAAGGTGTTGAGCCGAACAAAGCTCACTACAAGCTTGCTGAGCTGGAAAAAGCTGGGAAACTTACTGCTGTCGTTACTCAGAATATCGATGGACTACACCAGAAAGCCGGCAGTAAAAATGTCTATGAACTTCACGGCAGTACTCTGAGAAATTACTGCGAGAAGTGCGGGCAGTTTTATGGCATTGACTATATGCTTGAACAGAAGAAAAAGGGCAATCTCAACCCGAGGTGTGACAAGTGCGGGGGAGCGATCAAGCCAGACGTCGTACTTTATGAAGAAAGTCTAAACATGGAAACGATAGAAAAATCAGTCAAAGCGATTTCTGATGCAGACATGCTTATCATAGGAGGAACGTCTCTGGTCGTATATCCCGCAGCAGGGCTGATAGATTACTTCAATGGGAAACATTTAGTCGTTATAAACATGCAGGCGACAGGAAGAGATAAGGGAGCAGATCTCGTAATAAAAGAAAAAATTGGTGAAGTGCTTGACAATATAAAAGTGTCCGTGATAAAATAAACGCCGTGGTATATGAAATCCTTGCTCTCCTGAAGGAGTGTATTCTGAAGAAGGAGGGCCAGTTGACCAAAAGGAGGAAACTTAATGAACAAGTACGAATTAGCACTCGTCGTTAGTGCCAAGATCGATGATGATGCCAGAGCCGCAGTAGTCGACAAAGCAAAGGACTACATCACCCGTGCAGGTGGTCAGCTCGGAGAAGTAGAGGATTGGGGCAAGCAGAAGCTCGCTTATGAGATCCAGAAGATGAACGAAGCATATTATTACTTCATCCCATTCGATGCTGAGCCTACAGTACCGGCAGTCGTTGAGAGAGACGTTCGTATCATGGAGAACGTTCTCAGATTCCTGGTAGTTCGCAAAGACGAGGATTGATTGAACATCTTTTTAATGAAAGGGGAACTATATGAATAGAATATTTCTGATGGGCAGGCTTACAAGAGATCCTGAGGTTAGATATGGCGGAGCTCAGAACATTGCTATTGCGAGGTTCAGCGTCGCTGTAGACAGGAGATTCAAGAGGGAAGGTCAGCCAGACGCTGATTTCTTTAACTGCACAGCATTCAGACAGCAGGCCGAATTTATAGAGAAGTACATCCACAAGGGAACGAAAGTTGTCATTGAGGGTGAGATGCAGAATGATAACTACACGAACAAGCAGGGCCAGATGGTTTATGGCTTCCGCGTTATCGTGAGCAGTATCGAGTTTGCAGAGAGTAAGGCAGCTAGTCAGCAGAATGCTTCAGCACCAGTACCTCAGCCACCTGCAGGAACAGGTTCGGAAGGCTCTGATGGAGAGAAGCAGCCTGCACCGGACGATTTTATGAACGTACCGGACAGCGTCGAGGAGTCGCTGCCTTTTAACTAGATTATTGGAGGTAATGAACATGGCTTTTAGAGGAAAACCGGTTCGCAGAAGAAGAAAGGTTTGCATCTTCTGTGGAAATGATAATGTTGTTGACTACAAGAACGTCGCACTGCTGAAGAAGTTTGTCTCAGAGAGAGGAAAGATTCTTCCACGTCGTATCACCGGAAACTGCGCCAAGCATCAGAGAGCTATCACAGTAGCTGTCAAGCGTGCACGTCACCTTGCAATGATGCCTTACGTAACAGACTAATAAAGGTCAATGGTTCGGATTTTATTATCACAAAAGATGACCTGCCGCCGAGAGTGATTTATCTGTCTCGGTGGCAGGCTTTTTTTTTAGAGACATTTCTCTTAGAAAATTATATAATAATAGTAGTAGATAAAAATGAGTCAGCAGTTTGCATTGAATGCCGAATCTTATCAGATAGGAGAAATTATTTATGATGAAAAAGTTTTTTTCATTGTTACTGGCTGTAACGACTTCGATAACGCTTTTTGCAGGATGTGGCAGAACGAACAATTCTGCATCGGGAAATGCATCGGGGAATGCATCGGGGAATGCATCGGGTAACGCATCAGGAAATGCTAAGGAAGTAGATACAAAAAAGGAAGATTCGAATGAACTTTCGGTCTATGCCTGGGACAAGAATTTTAACATACCTGCACTTAAGGCAGCCGAGAAAGCATATCAGAAAAAGAATCCTAAGTTCAAACTGAAAATTATTCGGCTTCCGCAGGCAACTTCTGTAGCTGACGTAATTTCGAAGGCAGGTACAGCAAATGATTACAGTAAACTCCCGGATATAGTTCTTTTTGAAGACCACTATATCAACAGATATGTGCATGACTACAAAGATGCGTGGGACGATATAAACGATGTAAAGATCAACTGGAAGGATTTTAACCAGGAAAAGATTTCTTACTCTACGATCGATAATAAGCACTATGGGGTGCCGGTCGACAATGGAACAGTAATCTGCGCGTATCGTACAGATCTTCTAAAGGCTGCTGGTTATACAATCGATGATCTGACCGGAATCACCTGGGAGCAGTTTGATGAGATTGGAAAGAAAGTTTATGACTATACCGGGAAATATCTTTTATCGATTGATGGAGACAGCAACGATCTTCCATACATAATGATGCAGGCGGAAGGTGCTTCGGAATTCAAGGATGGAAAGCCATATTTTGTAGATAATAAGAAAATGGTCGACATTGTAAATGTCATAGTTAAGCTTGTCCAGGATAATGTTCTCTATCTTGCAGATGACTGGAAGGGGTATACGAAGGGCTCTATCGGTGGAGATATGGTCGCTGGTGTTATTAACGGGAACTGGATCATGTCCTCTATGAGAGATGTAAAGAAAAATTCAGGTAAGTGGGAAATAACTACGCTTCCTACTCTCTCGGGGAAAGAAGGCTACGCGTCAAATGGCGGTTCATCACTCTACATCACTTCCAACTGCAAAAATATCTCTCTGGCAAAAGACTTTCTCGCTTATACATTTGGTGGAGGAGATGGAGCAAAAGAGACTTATGATAATGCCCTTAAAGATGGTGGGGTGATCACCACAAATATTACCTGTGGTAAGTCAGATGCTTATAATGAGGGTGTTCCGTACTTTAATAACCAGCCGGTTTACAAGCAGATAGTAGAAATGGGATCTAAGATCACTCCGGTTGAGCAGAGTGACTATTTCTCTACAGCAGTAAAACAGGTTAGTTCAGCTATAAGCGATATTCTCGATGGAACCGATGTCAAGTCGGCGCTAAAGAACGCACAGGATCAGGTGAACTTTACAATGGGAAATGAATAGAGAATTGTATGGAATTTAATTTTGATATTGTAAAAAATCCAAGGATTTTTCAGGAAAACAGATTACCGGCACATTCAGATCACGAGTGGTATTTGAACCGGGAAAATGAAAACTCTGTTAGAAGTGACTGCAAATATTCATTGAACGGCAGCTTCAGGTTTCACTATGCCGAGAATTTTCAGAGTGCTATCAGAGGATTTGAAAAAAATGACTTTGATGTTGATGGCTGGGACATAATTACGGTTCCTGGCCATATTCAGATGCAGGGATATGGTGTGCCGCAGTATGTTAATATCGAATATCCGTGGGATGGCTCTGAGGAAATAGAACCAGGTGAGATTCCGACAAAACACAATCCTGTAGGGCAGTATGTGAAGAAGTTCACTCTGCCAGATTTTATGAAAAATGGCCCGGTCTACATTTCATTTCAGGGAGTAGAAAGCGGTTTTGCTCTTTGGATGAACGGAGCTTATGTTGGCTACAGCGAAGACAGCTTTACACCGGCAGAATTTGATCTGACTCCCTATATTGATAAAGATGGTGAGAACAGACTTGCAATAGATGTTTTCAGATATACGGCTGGGAGCTGGTGCGAAGACCAGGATTTTTTCAGATTTTCCGGAATTTTTCGCGAGGTTTATCTCTATACAGTGCCTGCCGTTCATGTCTGGGATTTGAAGGTAAATGCCAATCTGGATGACAATTATAAGGACGGAGTTTTTAGCCTGAAGATGGACACACATGGAGCAACTGGATCCGCAAAGCTTACCCTGTACGATAAAAATCGGAAGCATCTGATATTTGAAAAGACTCTCGAACTGTCGGACAGCGAAAATACTTACAGAATAGGCGGGGTCGATCAGTGGAGTGCTGAGTTCCCTAATCTCTATGATCTGGAGATAACTGTCTTTGATAAACTGGGAAATATTTCAGAGTATATCAAAGAAAAAGTTGGATTCCGCCGCTTCGAAATGAAGAATGGTGTAATGTGTATCAATGGCAAAAGGATAGTTTTCAACGGAGTCGACCGTCACGAATTCTCCGCTCAGAAGGGCAGAGCTATAGGGAATGACGAAATACGCTTCGACCTGATGACGATGAAGCAGAATAACATCAATGCCATAAGAGCCAGCCACTATCCAAACCAGACATATTTCTACAGGCTGGCAGATGAATTGGGGCTGTATATCATAGATGAGACTAACCTTGAGACACATGGAGTGTGGGACCATATAGTTAAAGACGGACTCGACAAGTCTTTTGCAGTACCAGGTGACAGACCAGAATATCTGGATATGGTTCTTGACAGGGCTAACAGCATGTACCAGAGAGATAAAAATCACGCCAGCGTGCTGATCTGGTCCTGCGGCAACGAATCATTCGGTGGGATAAATGTTCAAAAGATTCATGATTTCTTTAAAAATGTAGATAATACCCGCCTTGTTCATTATGAAGGGGTAGTAAATGATGACCGATATCCTGATTCTACTGATATGAAGAGCGGGATGTACTGGTCGGTAAAGACCATTGAACATTATCTTAAGGAGCATCCAGAGAAGCCGTTTATCAGTTGCGAGTATTCGCACGCGATGGGAAATTCCTGTGGAGGAATCAGAGAATACACAGATCTTGCGAAGAGAAACAGGCTGTACCAGGGTGGCTTCATCTGGGATTATATTGATCAGGCTATCGAGACAAAAGATCGCTATGGAAATACATACTATGGATATGGCGGAGATTTTGACGACAGGCCGAATGATGGGAGTTTTTCGGGAGACGGAATCTGTTATGCATCCGACAGGCGGCCAACGCCTAAAATGCAGGAAGTAAAGGCAGTTTATTCCCCAGTTGATATAACTATCGACGAAGAAAGAGTTATAATAAGAAACAACAATCTCTTTAAGAACTTAAGCGACTACATCTGCACGATAACAAGCAGCTGCGAAGATAGGATACTTGACATTCGTAAGACTGCAGTTGAAGCAGAGCCGGGTAAGTCGGCGGTATTTCCTATGGATGTAAAATATCAGAAAGACAGGGAATGTGTTATCACAGTCTCACTTTCACTGAAAAATGACGAAAAATGGGCTGAAAGAGGACATGAGATTGCTTTTGGGCAGAAGATAGTCGGAGAGAGGCAGCAGGCCGATCACAGCAAGGGTGAGATCAGAGTAGCACATGGGTGGCTTAACACAGGAGTGTTCGGATCAGATTTCAGCATTTTATTCTCAAATCTGTATGGAGGGCTTGTCTCTTACAAGAAAGCAGGTGTTGAACTGATTAAGAAGTCGCCGAGACCTAACTTCTGGAGACCTCTCAGCGAGAATGATATCGGAAATCATATGGCATTCAGAGCAGCTCAGTGGAAAGCTGCTTCAACTTACCTGAGCATCAATGATGGAAGACGAGTGTCAAATTACGATGTGAAGGAAGATGAAAAAACTGTAACAGTGACATTTACCTATTATCTTCCAACAACACCTGAAATCGAAGTTCGACAAACTTACCGTGTATTTCCGGATGGGGCGGTAAAAACCAGCGTTATTATGAATAAATCCGATAATATCGGAGAACTCCCGTCATACGGAGTTCTATTTACAATGAATGCCGATTTTGAAAATCTCAGGTGGTACGGTAATGGGCCAGAAGATACATACGCTGATCGTGAGACTGGAGGAAGGCTCGGCGTATGGGAAAATAAAGTCAAAGACAATATGGCTGAATATTTACGACCTCAGGAATCGGGAAATCACACCAGGGTTCGCTGGGCTGAAGTCACAGATAATCAGGGAAGAGGTCTCAGATTCGAAGGTGACGATCTTAATATATCAGCACTCCCATGGAGTCCGGATCAGATAGACTGTGCGGATCATCCGAATGAGCTGCCGCCGATACAGTCTACATTTATCAGAGTGGATAAATTTCAAGAGGGAATAGGCGGCGATGATACCTGGGGCGCACGTCCGCTGCCGCAGTATATAATAGACAACAGCAAACCGCTGGAATTTTCTTTCTGGTTCAAGGGAATCTGATATACTATTAGAATGGTAAAAAGTGTTTGAGAAGGAAGTGGCTTATGTATTTACAGGACGTACATATTGAAAATTTTGCCAGCCGTGGAAAAAACATCGGGATGTACATACTGATGGGTGTATTTATAGTGCTGACACTGGCGAGTCTTATTATAGGAATGGGTTTTCCGGTATTTTACTTCGGTGTAGTGGTGTTTGCACTGCTCGCATGGTATGTAAGTACAAAAAGAGAGCTTGATTTCGATTACGCATATACAGATGGAACTATCGATATAGCAAAGGTCTTTAACAAGAGCTCGAGAAAAGAATTCCTGACGTTTGAAATGAAAGATGTGGTGGCAGCTGCTCCGGTTGGAAGCGAATATCTTAAGGCATATCAGGGACGTGGAATAAGGACCATCGATGCAAGCGCCAGAAATCCGCAGGTGAAGACTTTTGAGATCGTATTCCGCAATCACTCTGGAAATAACTCTGAAAATATAGTACTGATGGATTTGGAAGATGATTTTATAGATGCTATGAGACAAGTAGCACCTGACGCAGTTCACAAAGAATGAAAAAAGAGAAGAATATTGAGAATCTGCTGGATGAACTTAATAAGGAGACAGGGCTTAAGTTTTCGCTGAAATATGACGGAGAAGAACCAGAGAAGACTGTAAAAATTCTGTCTGACCTTTTGCAGAGATACAAGGGTACTCAAAAAGCCGGGTACTTTTTGAAGCAGTTTCTGCTTGGAGAGATATCCGGGGAGGAAGCAGAAAAAAAAGCCATTGTTTACCATTTTGATATTGATTCATATTGGGCAGTGATACTGCTTAGCTTTAAGCAGAAATATGAGCCATACATGCTCAGGATGATTTCCTCACTCTACAGGCCGGGTGCTGACCACGCGGTGGAGATGGATCCGAAACACCTGGTGCTAGTCCGGCAACTTAAAAAAGAGACTCCTGAAGACGAGCTTAAAGAAATGGCACAGGCAATAGTAGACACTTTGAATACCGAGGCTATGATCTCATTAAAAGCTGCATACGACGAGTGCTGTACCGATCTGAGAAAACTGCCGCAGTCATATAGAAAAGTATGCAGCGCAGAGATTATCGGAAATCTTTTTTCTGAAGATGATGTCTATGGCTACCACAATCTCGGCTTGGGAAAACTGATCTATACATTACCCAGGGAGACTTGTGAGCAGTTTTTAAAAGACAATCTTGGGGATTTTGACCTTTCGCAGCTGGACCAGGAGACGAAGAATACTATAAAAGTATTCTTCGACAGCGGGCTTTCACTTGCGGAAACGGCTAGAGCACGATTTATCCACAGAAATACTTTAGTTTACAGGATTGAAAAGCTGGAAAAACAGTGCGGACTTGATATCAGAAAATTTGACGATGCTATGATAATGCGGATCGCACTTATGATAAATGATTATCTGAAAAAATAATGGAATTTTTTACATAAAAAGAGACTCCGGAAGACGGCTTCCGGAGCCTTTTTTCTAGGAAAGATATATCAATCTGTGATAGTGAGTTCCGTCTCTTTGTCAAAATAGTGAGTTCTTGACATATCGAGATGGAATGTCATCTTATCGCCTGTCTTAGCCTTGGTACGTGGATCGACTCTGGCAATAACCTGAGTGCCGGCATAGTCGAAATACAGGAATACCTCTGCACCGAGAAGCTCGTAAACACGAATTGTAGCATCGAGTGAATTTCCGAGCTCGACTTCTGATGCACCTGCTTCCGGATCATAGATATCCTCTGGTCTGATACCAAGAATAACGGTTTTACCGTTGTAACCCTTGTCAATAAGAACCTTTGCCTTATCAGCCGGAACTTTGAGCTTTGCGTCGCCAACTGTAGCGATAACGTCGTCGCCAACTTTGTCAATCTTTGCATCGAGGAAGTTCATCTGAGGAGAACCGATGAAACCTGCAACAAAGAGGTTCTTCGGATGAGCGTACAGAGTCTGAGGAGAATCAATCTGCTGAACAACTCCGTCCTTCATAACAACAATTCTGGTTCCAAGTGTCATAGCCTCGGTCTGATCATGTGTTACGTAAATGATCGTAGCACCGAGTCTTTCGTGAAGCTTTGAAATCTCAATACGCATCTGAACACGAAGCTTGGCATCGAGGTTTGAAAGAGGCTCATCCATAAGGAATACCTTAGGATTACGAACGATTGCACGACCCATGGCAACACGCTGTCTTTGTCCACCTGAAAGAGCCTTTGGCTTACGATCAAGAAGCTTATCGAGGTCGAGGATTTTTGCAGCTTCCATAACACGCTTCTGAATCTCAGCCTTGTCGACTTTTCTGATCTTGAGACCGAATGCCATGTTGTCGAAGACCGTCATATGAGGGTAAAGAGCGTAGTTCTGGAATACCATTGCGATATCACGGTCCTTAGGCTCTACCGAGTTCATAAGCTTGCCATCGATAAGAAGCTCACCGGAAGTGATGTCCTCGAGACCAGCGATCATACGAAGAGTGGTCGATTTTCCGCATCCTGAAGGTCCTACGAAAATAATGAATTCCTTATCTGCTATATCGATATTAAAATCTTTAACGGCCTGAAATCCGTTAGGATAAACCTTGCAGATATTGTGAAGTGAAACACTAGCCATTGAAATATCCTCTTTTCTTTTTTTGGAAAATGTCGTTATCTTTTTTACGATTATCATTTTACTGAAAAGATGATTTTGTTACAACGGCAGAATGACCAAAGATTTTTTGAGTTTTTCGTCAGAATAACTAAGAATATGGCGGGCGACAGAATGGCAGGTAGAAAATATTTTCATGAAATGCTATAATAAACTATCCAATCGAACCCATAGAGGGGACAAAGGAGGGAAAATGGATCCAATGAAGAAAGGTTACATCAGGACATATCTGATGATACCTATATACTTGATACCTCTGTTTATAGTCGCAACGATAGTTTTGTATGTAAATGCAGGCATTAAGTCAGGAAATGTTATGCTGATCGTGACAATCTGCTATTCGGCTGTTGTTACGATAGCTTATCTGTCCGAAAAGAAAAAGATTACAGATGAGATCATTGAATTTGCCGCTGAATATGGAACAGTTCAGAAGCAGCTTCTCAAAAACTTTCAGCTGCCTTATGCCGTACTTGACGAAAATGGAAGATTTATGTGGATGAATGAATCCTTTTCCAGGAGTACTCAGGAAGATCCTTCTTACAAAAAGTCTATAGCAAACATTTTTCCAGAACTCAGTCGTGAAGCTTTGGAGAAGATAGAAAGTGAGCCAGTCTCTATCAGGGTAAACCATGGAGACCATGTCTATGATGCGGTACTTCAGAAGATGGAGTTTAAGCCAGAGACAGAAAAAAATAACAGCGATTTTTCAATTATGCTCGGTGGAACACTATTCTCTGTGATGCTCTTCGATGAGACTGAGTATGAGAAGCTTAAAGAGTCGTTTAACGATCAGAAGCTGATCTCGGGACTTATTTACATTGATAACTATGACGAAGCGATAGATTCACTCGATGACGATGTTAAGAAATCGCTGATAATTGCTATAATCGATAGAAAAATCGCAAAGTATTTCCGTCAGGCTGATGCGATAATTAGAAAAACCGATACAGACAAGTACTTTATTATTTTCCAGCAGAAATATTTAAAAAAGCTCGAAGAGAATAAATTTTCAGTGCTCGAAGATGTCAAGAACACAAAGGTCGGAAATGACCAGGAAGTCACTCTTTCGATTGGACTGGGAAAAGATGCCAGAACGTACTCCCAGAGTGCGGAATACGCAAGGGCTGCAATTGATCTAGCCTTAGGCCGTGGCGGATCACAGGTTGTTGTAAAGAGCAGAAACCATGTCTCGTACTATGGAGTCCGGGGCAAAGAAGTTGAAAAGACTACTAGAGTCAAGGCCCGTGTAAAGGCGCAGGCTCTCCGTGAGATGATGGAGACGAAGGACTCTGTAATTGTAATGGGACATCAGATTACAGATGTTGATGCGCTGGGGGCCGCTGTCGGCGTATATTGCGCAGCCAGAGAGCTCGGGAAAAAATGCCAGATTGTTTTAAATACCATTACTACTTCGCTTAGACCGCTTGTCGATAAGTTCACGCCGGCGGAGGGTTATCCTGAGGATATGTTTATAAACAGCGAGAGAGCTATCGAGCTGGTAAATGACAACACTCTTGTCATGGTAGTGGATACAAACCGTCCGTCATACACTGAATGTCCGGAGCTTCTCGAGAGAAGCCAGAGTATAGTAGTTTTTGACCACCACAGGCAGGGGAGCGAGAGAATTGAGAATCCCCTTCTTTCATATATAGAGCCATATGCATCGAGCGCCTGTGAGATGATTGCGGAGACACTGCAGTATTTTTCAGAAAGGATGCAGCTGGCGCCGCAGGAGGCTGACTGCATTTACGCAGGCATCCTTATCGATACGAATAACTTCATGACAAAGACAGGAGTCAGAACTTTTGAAGCGGCTGCATATTTGAAGAGAAGTGGAGCTGAGGTTACGAGAGTAAGAAAACTTCTCCGCGAAGATATGGCCACATACAAAGCACGTGCCGAAGTTGTAAGACATGCTGAAGTTTACAGAGGGTCATTTGCAATCTCAGTCTGCCAGACAGACGAAGTAGAGAGTCCGACTATAGTTGGAGCTCAGGCATCAAACGAGCTGTTAAATATCGTTGGAATAAAGGCAAGCTTTGTAATTACCGAATACAAGGGAAAAATTTACGTAAGTGCCCGCTCAATCGATGAGATAGATGTACAGCTTATTATGGAGCGTCTCGGAGGTGGTGGACACCTTAATGTCGCAGGAGCACAGCTTTCCGGAGCAACAGTAGATGAGGTCAAGCGCAAGATAAAGGATATTCTTGATGCTATGATCGAGGAAGGAGAAATCAGAGAATGAAAGTAATACTGTTAGCAGATGTCAGATCACAGGGGAAAAAGGGAGATATAGTAGAAGTTTCCGACGGTTACGGCAGAAATGCACTTATTAAGAAAAAACTAGCAGTGGAAGCCACACCAGTAAATATCAACAACTTAAAGCTTCATAATAAACACGCTGAAAAAGTGGCAGAGGAGAATCTTGAGGCTGCAAAGGAAATGGCCAAAAGAGTTAAAGACTGGAAGGTAGAGACAACTCTTAAATCAGGCGAGGGTGGCCGTACCTTTGGTTCAGTTTCAGCAAAAGAGATAGCAGAAGCTATTGAGAAGCAGTATCACGAGAAAATTGACAAGAAAAAGATACACCTTCCTGAACCAATCAGGTCACTTGGAGTTCACGAGGTAACTTTAAAGCTCCACCCACAGGTTACAGCAACACTCAGAGTTCATGTAGGAGAGAAAACTAACTGATGGACAATCCAGAAGAAATATACGCGCCGCCAGAGGATGATGATTTCATTCCGCCGGAAGAAGACAGCATCAGCCAGACTTCAGATAGTACATCGTTTAAACGCCAGGCACCACGGAGCCTTGAGGCAGAACAGTGCGTTGTAGGTGCGATGCTTATGGATCCGCAGACGATTCCAGTCGCGACAGAGATCATTACTGAAGCGGATTTTTATCATCAGCTTTATGGCACAATTTTTGTAACAATAGTAGATCTCTACAATCAGAACAATTCAGTAGATCCAGTCACAGTTATTAATCAGCTGCGCGAAAAGGGTGTTTCACAGGAGTATACAGAGCCGGGTTTTATCAGCGGACTTATGAATGCAGTGCCTCTGGCTACGAATATCAGGAGTTACTGCGAGATCGTAAAGAAAAAATCACTGCTCAGGCAGATTATTTCTGTAAACGAGGATATTGAAAATGACTGTTATTCAGGCGAGAAATCAGTTGAGGACATTCTCGATTCAACAGAAGCCAAGTTCTTAAATCTTCTTCAAAAAAGAGGAGTAAGCGATGCAGAGCCTATTGAGGATGTTGTAGATGAGGCACTGGACCGTATAGAGGAAGCTTCTAAACTTGAGGGAAATGTCACCGGACTTTCCACGGGATTTCTGGATCTGGATTATCAGACAGCAGGACTGCAGAAGTCGGATCTGATACTAATAGCAGCCCGACCTTCAATGGGAAAAACGGCCTTTGCTTTAAATATAGCACACCATATTGCAGTCCATGAGAAGAAGTGGGTGGCAATATTTTCACTCGAGATGTCTAAAGTACAGCTTATGAACAGGCTCCTGGCATTAGAGTCGAGGGTAGACGCGCAGAAGCTCCGCACAGGAAATCTTTCCGACACAGAGTGGGGAGATCTGCTGGAAGCTGGTGACAAACTGGCGAATGCGCCACTGATCATAGATGATACACCGGCTATCTCAGTGTCTGAGCTTCGCAGCAAATGCCGTAAATACAAGCAGGAGCACGAGCTTAGTATTGTTATCATTGACTATCTGCAGCTGATGACTACGAGTAAGAAAAGTGAATCGAGACAGAATGAGATCTCAGATATTTCTAGATCACTTAAGTCACTTGCCAGGGAACTCAATGTGCCGGTAATTGCACTATCGCAGCTGAACAGAGGTGTAGAACAGAGAGACGACAAGCGTCCTATGCTTTCAGATCTGCGTGATTCCGGAGCTATCGAGCAGGATGCAGATGTAGTAATGTTTATCTACAGAGATGACTATTACAATAAGGATACCGACAGAAAGGGAATTTCCGAGATCATCATCGCTAAACAGCGTAATGGTCCTGTCGGAACAGTAGAACTTGTCTGGCTGCCTGAACTTACAAAGTTCGCAAACAAAGAGCACCGGAAGAAGAAAAATCAGTGAACAAATGCCGCAGGAAAAGGTCCTGCGGCATTTTTATAATAAAAAAGGAATGCCCTTTCGGACATCCCTAAATAAGTCGTGCTTAAAAAGCTATCAGCCCTGGCTGATAGAGCCTGTAGGGCAAACACCTGCGCAAGTACCACAATCGATGCACTTATCTGGATCGATGTTATACTGTGTATCTCCCTGTGAAATAGCTCCTACTGGGCACTCTGGCTCACATGTACCACATGAAACACATGCATCTGAAATAACGTATGCCATAATTCTTTCCTCCATATTCTACATACTTTGCATCCATACTTTTCGCTGTTCTTCAACAGCTTTTCTAAATGTAATATACAACAGGTTACACAAAACTACAAGTACTAAATCTAAAACTTTGTTAATAATGATGAATAAATTGTATGCAATCTAACACTTGCGGACTCTTAAAAAAGAGTATATACTCAAACTACCAATAAAACTATTTATGTTGGATTTATAACAGACTATTTTTCATGAAGCTGATACTATGATTTACAGAAAATGACAGAGCTGTGAAAGTAAAGAAAGGAGCAAATATGGACGCACCACAGGTAGAAAAGGACACTATGATAGGCGAGTTACTCGAGATCGACCAGAACATCGCTCCGATCCTCTTCGGAATCGGAATGCATTGTCTCGGATGCCCGGCTTCACAGATGGAGACGATCGAAGAAGCAGCCATGGTTCATGGAATCAATCCAGAGGACCTTGTGACCGAGATTAATAAATTTCTCGCAAAGGAAAACAGCGAAGCTCAGGCAGCTGAGTAAAGCTGGGTTAAGGGTTCCCCGAATGGGGAATCTTTTTTATTACAAATAAACTTTCAAGACACTGAGCATAGCAAATGAGATAAGCAGTTTACAGTGCTCTCTGATATAAAAAAGAGTACCTGATGAAATCTCACGCGGGTCGCCGAATTCACAGAAAATATCAAAAACCTTTCTGATATCTTCGTCGGAAAATTTTAAGAAACTGACAGGTACGATACATGTGCCGGACGGAGAAAGATACAGGCTGACATATATATTAAGGCTCCCGTCTAAAGTGTGAAGCACTTTTAAGGCATCTGAGATATTTTCAAATTCAAAGATAGATTCAGACCAGGATTTGCCGCATTCTTCATCTGCACTGTGGTGCAGTATAAATCTGTCTTCAGGTTCGGAGGAATTTGATGCTAATATAGTGTTTAATAAATCATCTAAGGTATAACCGAGATCATTTTTGGAACTGCTTTCACTGCCAGCTGCTTCATTTGCGACACTCTGATCAGGTTCCGCAAAATTGGAATAACGGGGATCACATTCATCCGATGCCGAATCGGTAGAAAAAATCATAGTAAGGGAGCCATCGCTTAATGGAATGGCATCTACGGCTACAGCTGGCGACTCTTTAGAGCCGAAGCTGTATTTTTTTGCGAGAAATATCGCAAGGTCATGAATAAGAGAACGCATAACAGGTGATGTATAGGTGGCAGTATCGAGTGAAAGCCCACGATTCTTCAAATCTTCAGGAGTGAGAACGCACTCCATGGTATTTTCGTCTATTTTATTAATTGTCATAAAATCACCTCTTAACAATTAGTTCCTTCATAATAAAACAGAAAAACAACTTTGTAAACCGTCTGTGATATATTCTTCGGATTCGTTGTACGAGTTTATAACTGTTTATTATTTGTTTAGAAATATAAAGAGAGAATAAACTTTCGGAAATATAAATTAAATCGGAGCGTTTTCTATTGGCAGGCTAGAGAAATCAGTGTATAAAAGAAAGTGATAAGAGAGCCAACGGAAAGGAGAGAGTTATAAAAGAAAAGGCAGAATACAGGCCGGTAAAAGTGCTCCACCATTCAAAGAGTATGGATGTGATATTAGCAGAGCACACCGGGCTTAAAGAATTGAGGATCCTGAAAAGAATAGAGAAGAGAACAGATGCTGAGTATGATAAAGCTGCATTCCAGCTGCACAGAGAAGCAGAGATTTTGACAGGGATTAAGCACGATGGTATTCCAGTTATTTACGATTTTTGGGAAGATCAGAATGAGATCTGTCTCATAGAGGAGTATATACAGGGCATCTCACTGCAGGAGTATCTGCTGAGAAATGATCCGGTGGATTTTAAGTTCATTTTAGATATGCTGATCCGGATTCTAGATATTATGGTATATCTTCATGGACTGGATACGCCGATCAGACATCAGGACTTAAAGACTGAGCACATCATACTGAGGAACGGCGAATTAGTATTGATTGACTACGGTATTGCAGCATATTTGAGAGGGGAGAGTGCCGAAAGCCTCGGGAGAGATGATATAAGCGCACTAAGCTCGATGGCGAGGGAGATTACAGGGCATTGTTCCACTTACATTCCGTTCTGGTTCAGGGCATCGATTCGAAAGGCGGGGGCCAGGGACGATTCAGCCTGTTACTTATCTGTGACCGAATGGAGAGATTGTCTTAAGAGACATCAGGACGCAGAGAGAAATAAAAGGGGGCTTCTTATTAAAAAAATCGCAGTCGTAGGAAACGAAAGAGGAATCGGGACTACTCATACTGCATTCAGTGTCACATCCTATTTGAACTATTCGGGAAGAAATGCCTGCTATTTGAACATGACCGGACGGCCATTTCTGATCAGAATGGAAGAGAATCTGGCAAATGACTTCTATCAGAAGAATGGCATCATATACCACAAATGGTTTCGTGCAAAACCTGATTTTGGTCCGGCGGTAGAGGATTTTGAACATAATAGCGAAATAAGTGTGATGGACTGCGGGACGGATTTTTCAATGGCAGCTGATGCTGATCTAACTATTTACGTTGCAGGCAGCAGGCCATGGCAGAGCAGAATTCTTATGGGAGAACAGCTCGATAGTGAAAGCACTGTACTTCTGATAACACCAGCTAATCCCGGCATGGCTTTAGCACTGGCGAGATCAGCTGGACACAGGGTGTTAAGCCTGCCATTTCAGGAAAATCCCATGCACCCGGATCGGAGAGTAAAGAGAGTATATGATAGCATTTTTAAAAAACTTAAAGAAAAAGAATATATTTAAGAGTACTGTGTGCTATTGCCTGGTATCGGTGACAGAGAGATACGATATCATGTCTGCATCTATTGCGCTCGCAAACTATTTTGCCTCAGCGAAGGGATATCGAACGGCTCTGGCGGTGACAGACCAGGATGAAACAGTACTTAGAATGCTGTCAGAGAAGGAATGTATCTCGGTTGATCCGACTGGATATAAGGATGAGTATCTGACATATTACTGTGTCAGGGGATCCGATGATCTGAAGAAGATTAAATGCAGGTCATATGAGAGACTCGTGCTGGCTTCATACGCGGCTTCTTTTGACAGAGAACTTCAAAAGGAAGCTGATCAGATAAGGATTTTTGGGGACATTTCACCCTGGCAGTACTATGACATCAGAAAGAACAACAGTTATTTTATAACTGATAAAGCAGAGGGAGAGCAGCAGTCTGGGAAACAGCTGTATACTGCTTCGGCAAGGAAGTGTGACATAGCGCGTCTGATGAAGGAATTCGGCACCACAGTGATAGAGACCGGTTTTATTAAAGATCCCTACAGACTCGAGAAGACAGACCTGATAAAGGTCGAAAAGATCGTGTGAAAGATATATTGCGAAAGGAGGAAAACGGAAACAAGATCTGAATGAGATCCGGCCGTATTTTACCATGAGATGGAGATAGATGCACTGCAATGGCCGGATGATTTTTGAAAGACACTGGAATCCCGTTACAGGAAATCTGAATAACGGGATTCCTTTTTTAGTTGTTGTTAAAAATTCGGGTTTGGTTTATAATCGGGCTAAAGACTAATGAAGGGAATTTCCTGATGAAAAATACAAAAAAAGTTTCTAATAATACGAAGTGGCTGATAATTCTGGCAGTAGTTGTGGCTATACTTGCCCTGGCAACATTTTCTATATGGAGAGTAAGGTATGCTCCGACTGGTCAGAGAATGAGTATTAAGGAATACTATGGCATATCCGGAGATGGAGCGGCACTTTTCGTAAACGGGAAGCAGATAAAAAAAGATGGCAAAGCCGCTGCAAAGGTGAGCGATGGACACTTTTACATTGAGCTGTCGTCTCTTAAATCGAGTATAGATGATGGTTACGTCTATGACAGCACAGAGCAGATTCTAAGGTATACGACTGACAAAGAGGTTATTTCAGTCAATAAGGGTGACACTTATTATACTTCGGGCCGTACGAAGTCTGATCTTAAAGAGAAGATCATCATTACTGGAACTTCTGATAAACCTTACGTTGCAGTGGATTTCGTTAAGAAATTCACAGATATCAAAATAAAGACAGCTAAGGATCCGGAGAGGATAGTTGTAGAGAAGGCCGGTTACAAGAAAAAGGTCACCACGCTTAAAAAGAATACACAGGCAAGGCGCTTTGGCGGACCGAAGAGTAAGATCCTCGCAGATGTGAAGAGAGGTACGGAAGCTACAGTTATTGAATCCTATGGCAAATGGGTCAAGATTTTGACAGCTGACGGTATAGAAGGCTGCGTGATGAGTTCGACGATTGATGTTGCAAAGCCTGCGACCGTAGCAAATTCGTTGCCTGAGCGTTCTTTCAAGCATATAAAGATGGATGGAAAGGTAAACATCCTCTGGCATCAGGTGACCAACAGAACAGCAAACACCTCTGTAAATCATGTGCTGAGTAATGCAAAGGGTGTAAATGTCATCAGTCCGACATGGTTCAGAGTCTCGGATAACAAAGGCAGTATTTCAGATATAGCGAGTCTCGACTACGTAAAGGCTGCTCACGATAAAGGTGTTCAGGTCTGGGGACTTGTAAGTAATTTTGAAAACAAAGGAATAGATTCGACGCTGCTGTTAAATAAGACATCCTCGAGGGATAATCTTATAAATAATCTGATTGGTAAAGCCATTTCATATGATCTGGATGGAATAAATGTTGATTTTGAGCAGATCCAGACGGATGCGAAGGACGGATATTCGGAATTTATCAAGGAACTTTCACTCAAGTGTAAGAAAAACGATATTGTGCTTTCGGTAGACAATTATCCTCCGACAAACTCAAGCGCACACTACAACCGCAAGGTACAGGCGCAGTATGCGGACTATTGCATTGTTATGGCCTACGACGAGCACTATCAGACAAATGGACCAGGAAGCAATTCTTCACTCGATTTTGTAAAGAAAGCAGTAAAAAATACATTGAAGGAAGTACCAAAGAGCAGACTGATACTGGCGCTGCCTTTCTATGCTAAAGTATGGACAACTAAAAATGATGCTATGACTGTAAAGTCGATTGCAATGAAGAACATAAGCTCATACCTGAAGGAAAACAATGTTCAGGAGACCTGGGATGATTCGACAGGACAAAACTATGCGGAATTTTCTAAAGGTGGCGCTAAAATTCAGCTCTGGTCTGAAGATGAGAAATCTCTCTCTTTGAAGCTTCAGGTAATGAAATCAAATGACCTCGCAGGAGTTGCCTTCTGGAAAGAAGGATTTGAAGACAGCAGTATTTGGAACGTTATAGGGAATTACACGAAATGAATACACAAATTTTAAAAGTTGATCCAAAACATCCGGAAATTGAGAAGATACGTATTGCAGCAGATATTTTAAAAAATGGTGGTCTTGTAGCTTTTCCTACAGAGACAGTCTATGGCCTGGGTGGAAATGCAGAAGATTCAGGTGCCTCGAAGGCTATTTACGCTGCAAAGGGAAGGCCTTCCGACAATCCCCTTATTGTCCACATCTGTGATTACTCGCAGCTGGAGCATATCTCAAAGAATCTGCCACCTGAGGCTAAAAAGCTTTCAGATGCTTTTTGGCCGGGACCTATGACACTAATTGTAAACAAAAATGAAGTTATCCCGCACGAGACGACTGGCGGGTTAGATACGGTTGCAGTCCGTTTTCCAAGTCACCCGGTCGCAAATGCTCTTATCAGAGAATCCGGATGTATGATAGCTGCTCCAAGCGCTAATACTTCTGGAAGACCGTCACCAACGAAGGCTGAGCATGTTATTCATGATCTTAATGGTAAAATTGACGCTATTATAGATGGCGGCCCGGTTCAGATAGGCCTCGAGTCTACGATAGTTGATTTGACAGAGGAAGTTCCTACGATTTTAAGGCCGGGGTACATTAATAAGCAGATGCTCGAATCTGTTGTAGGTGAAGTAAAAGTTGACCCGGGTATTTTAGGCACGGAAAATGTTCACGTCCGTCCTAAGGCACCTGGTATGCGCTATAAGCACTATGCACCTAAAGGTGACCTTAAGATTGTAAGCGGAGAAGATGACAAAGTTATTGCAAAAATAAATGAACTTGCCAGAGAAGGGGCAGAGGCGGGGAAGAAGGTAGGAATTATTGCTACCGAGGAGACGAAAGGGCTCTACCACAATGGCACAGTTATCAGTATTGGCGATAGAACAGATGAGTACCAGATAGCTCACAATCTGTTTGATGTTTTAAGACGAATGGATGAGATTGGAGCTGAAGTTATCTATTCAGAGGAATTTTCTACTCCGAAGATTGGAAATGCTATAATGAACAGACTTCTGAAGGCAGCTGCTCATCAGGTGATCGAGGTATGAGAGTCGTACGGCTTATTTTCGTTGACAAGAAGGGCAATGCAAGGTCAGCAATGGCCTGTGCTCTCTACAAAAAAATGTATGAAGATTCTGGAATAGAAGCTATGGCCAGAGGACTCGTTGTGTCATTTGGCGAGCCGCTAAATCAAAAAGCTGAGGCTGTTATGGTTGGAAAAGGACTGGATACGACTGGCTTTATTTCACAACAGCTAAGTGAAAAGGATATAAAGCCTGGTACGCTCATTTTTACTATGAAGGAGTCCGACCAAAAGCGGATTATAGCAGAATACAGCGGAGCAAATGAGAGGAATACGTTCGTTTTATCATCATTTGTCGGAGAGGAACTTGAGATTATGGATCCATATGGCGGAAGCCTGCAGGTGTACGGTATCTGCCTTGAGGCACTGGGGTCTACGCTCAAGAAACTCCCTGAGAAGTTAAAGGAGATTGAAAATGAGCGATAAGAGGAAAGATTACATCAGTTGGGATGAGTATTTCATGGGAGTTGCAGAACTCTCGGCAATGAGATCGAAGGATCCGCATACCCAGGTTGGCTGTTGCATCGTAAGTGAAGATCATAAGATTCTCTCTATGGGATACAATGGACTTCCGAGGGGATGCTCGGATGATGATTTTCCATGGAAGAGAGAGGGACCACCACTTGAAAATAAATATTTTTATACGACTCATAGCGAGCTGAATGCCATTTTAAATTACAGGGGTGGAAGTCTCGAGGGGTCATCGCTTTATGTGACACTATTTCCATGCAATGAATGTGCAAAGGCTATTATCCAGGCGGGTATAAGGGAAATAGTCTATGACAGTGACAAATACAGGGACGAGCCCTCCACCATTGCTTCAAAGGCTATGCTGAATGCAGCAGGCGTTAAGCTGAGAAAATATATAAGGACGGGAAGAAAACTTAATATAGAAGTATAAAAGCTTGAGGCATAAAAGGAGGAAATATAATGAACAGAGATGATCAGGACCTGGTAGAAGAATTGCGGATAAAAGCTAACGAGCTTCAGCGCCAGATAAAAGAAAAAGAAGAGGAACTGGCCGAACTGAGGGCTGAAAGGGGCAGATACTTAAAGGAGATAGACGCCCATTCGGATGAAAAATACGAACAGAATATGCTTGAACTTGTGTATCAACAGAGAATGAAACACAAGAAATAGTACAATACAATAAATTTTTCAAAAAAAATAAAAAAATTCAAAATTAGTATTGACAAGACACGATAATTTTGGTATTATACTATCCGCACCGCAAAAGACAAGGAATTGCAAGAGCGATGCGAAAAAAGTTTTTCAAGAAATTGAAAAAAGTTCTTGACAAGCGCCGATGATTGTGATATGATTGTTAAGTCGTCGCGCGAGAGAGCAAGACGAAGAACCTTGATAACTGAACAGTGAAACAACCTTGAAAGATTTCTAAGAGAATTTAAATCATTCGAGTAAACTCGAAACCTTTTAAGAACAGTAAAGAAGAAAAGCTAAGCTTTTATCTTGACAGTTCGGACAATTATTTTAACATGAGAGTTCGATCCTGGCTCAGGATGAACGCTGGCGGCGTGCTTAACACATGCAAGTCGAACGAGCTTTATGGCCACGATCCCTTCGGGGTGACGGCCGTAAAGCGAGTGGCGGACGGGTGAGTAACGCGTGGATAACCTGCCATATACTGAGGGATAACAGCTGGAAACAGCTGCTAATACCGCATAAAACTGTGGGACCGCATGGTCCTGCAGCCAAAGCTCCGGCGGTGTATGATGGATCCGCGTCTGATTAGGCAGTTGGCGGGGTAAAGGCCCACCAAACCGACGATCAGTAGCCGACCTGAGAGGGTGACCGGCCAC
>QOUV01000019.1 GCA_003862155.1 Lachnospiraceae bacterium | reverse complement strand
AATTATGTTTGACCAATCTTTGAGGCGAACCTGTTTTACAACTTCGTTTGGATTAACATCCATGCCTGTACCTCCCGTGAAAATGTTTGATAACTTGAAAAACTGAGAAAAGGTTTTCTGAGTTTTTAAAGTTATTCTAACAAAGAGATCCGGAACAAGGAAGGTGACGGGTTATTTACCATTTACCTTTGAGCCACTCTGCATGGTACCTTTCTTATCAAAATAATAGTATTTCCCGCTGATTTTCTTTAATCCGGCAACCTTTTTCCCTTTTTGATAATATGACCATTTGCCGCTTTTTTTCACGAAACCATTCTGAGGTGTTTTTTTCTTTGTAGTCTTCTTTTTGGTAGTCTTTTTCTTTGTAGATTTTTTCTTGGCAGTCTTCTTAGTAGTCTTCTTTTTGACAGTCTTTTTCTTTACAGTCTTCTTCTGGGTGGTTTTCTTCTTGGAAGCTGTTTTCTTTTGACTTGTTCTGTTAGCTGCTACACCAGTTACAACAGGAACAGGTTTGCTGTCTTTTTTGTCTGCATTATCATTCGCGTCAGCTTTGCTGTCTTCATTCGCTGTTCCACCGTTTGCGTCAGGATTTATGACATTATTGTCTGTGCCGCCGTTTGCATCAGGATTTGTGACATTATTGTCTGTGCCGCCGTTTGCATCAGGACTTGTGACATTATTGTCTGTGCCGCCGTTTACATCTGGTTTACTCTCCTCATTTGCAACGAAAATGTTTACTATTGCATTCTTATATATGTACTGCCAATCCTTGCCGCTGACTTTACCGTAGCAGCTGCTTCCCCTATTTTTTTTCTGCTTGGGATTTCCAATAATTTTTTGAAGAGCAGACCACGGAGTACCACTTTTCGTTGCTTTCTGCAGTGCTTTGTAAGCTTTATTCGTCATAAAACCAGATTTATTGAAATTATAGAGCTTACCACTGATGTAATAGAGACCTTTAAGCTTCTTTTTATTCTTATCGAAATAATAGTATTTTCCACCACTGTGGACCAGTACATTTTTAGATGTTACATTTCTATGTGTAATCCAGCTGTCTCCAGAGATCTGCCCATTGCTGCTGGAAAAACTCCATGTCTGCATTTCTTTATGAGTGAGCGGATAATAACTGGTGGCAAAGAGGTTGATCTTAGTTCCAGCCCATTTCAGCTCAGGATCGTAGTAGAGGCCGTTTATCCTGACGATAGCATGACGAGTGAAACCGTCGCTCTGATGATCCCTTCTTCCCCTGACACGTGTTGTTATAACTTCAGGCTTATATCCGAGAGCATCGGCCAATGCTGCAAATGTGCATGCGAAGCCATAGCAGTTTCCCTTTCTCGTGCTAAGCATCTGATTCGCATATTTTTTGATCCAGGATTTGTCATTCAAATTCGGGTATACCAGATCATATCCGAAATTATTTTTCGAACTCAGGTAATTATATGCTGCAAGCAGACGATCGCTCTTTGAAGCAGTGCGTGATGATGATTTGTCAAGCATGTTGATCGCTTTGTATTTCACTGAAGCGTCGAGCGTCATTACCGCGCGTCCATTGTCAGCAAGCATTATCTTGTCTATTGTCTTATCATGCTGCATGGAACCATTCTTTTTGCTGAAATAGTAGAGATGTCCTCCATATGTCTGCCAGCCTCTGAGAGATGTCCCGGACTTACTGATCAGATATTTCCTGCCCTTGCGGGTAACCATCCTCATTACAGCACCGGTCTTCCTGGATTGTGCTGCCGCTGCCGGAAGCGCCGGTGGTATTACAAATGTGAAAGAAAGTAAAGCTGCCAGTAATGCAGCTGAAATTTTTCCAACTAAGGACTTTCGTTTTTCTTCATCCCGAAAATAATTCATGTTCATTTTCACTTTTCCTTTTCTCCAGAGTATCCTTACACTGATTAATTCCAGATGATTATAACACATTTATCGTTTTTTTCTATATTTTTGCATCATAAATTTGACTATACCGATTTCAGTTGTGTTGTAGTTGACATAAAAAATGCCTCACTTTTCAGTGAGACAGCAAAACACCTGCCAGAATGGCAGGTGCGTTTAATACTTATACTACTTTACAGTGAAAACGTGTCTTAGTACTTCGCGGATCAGATCCGGGAGAATATGCATGGTAACGGGCAGATTGACACGCTCTGTCCACTTATGAGCATCTTTTCCATAGGTGCCGAGATTTACAGCCGGGATGTTAAGCTTCTTTATCTTATCTACTGGAATCGGATATAATTTATTCATGGCCGGGAAATTGTCCCTTAACGCTGCTACTGAGCTGTCGTCATCATCGATCCTAAGATAGCTGCTGTCTGAGAGAGAAGGATAATATGGGTGTATCTTGTAGCTGACACTGTATTTTTTCCCGACCTCTGAAGCGGATTCCCGTATGATATCCATAAGTTTCCCGTCTTTTTCAGTAAAGGTATTGTGCGGACAGTAAGGCGCGGCATAGTACAAAACAACGGCTGGCTCCGTAATACCGGCTGTCTCGATCAGGTATCTTATCATAGCAACTGGTATCTCCCTTAAGTCAGTTCCATTCGAGAGCTCATTTTCACATATCTTTTCGAGCTCCGAGGGGATATCTGTACCAGGACATCTCTCGCAGGTGAGCTTATAGAGATCATCGTAAGTCAGAATCTGCTTTTTGTAGTGGACGCTCTTATATGGCTCATTTCTCATCTTAAAAAACCACTGAGCCTCGGCATTCAGATGACTTTCTACAGTATCATAAGCTTCTTCTGCAGCGTGTAAAAGCTTTTTCGTGATGGAATCCATCGACTCCTCATGGACATAGTAGTTAAAATACACCAGCGCTTCAGCTGCTGTCTGGACATTATACCATTTCTTTAAATCCTTGATCTTAAGCACTGAAGGGGGAAATGTGGGCTCGCTTCCTTCCGTGTCGCAGAAATCCCGTGACAGCTGAATTCTTTCAAGAATCGCGGCTGCTACGGCTGATGCGTCAAGTCCTTCAAAACACTGCCCTACATGGGTTTCTCTGCCATGGATATAAAATGACGGCAGGATCTTTCCACCTACACCAGTATATATATGTAAAAATCTGTCGTCAGGAGACGACGGGCAGGTGAAGTCATTGTTTATAGCAAGGACATAGTCGAGATTGTATTTTTCCTTCAGATCCAGAAGTACATCGATCGAATCGATGACTCCAGTGTGAAGATTTTCCTCGACAGGATTTAGCATCAGAAGCAGATTTCCATTGAGCGTATCAGACGCTGACAGCTCTTCCAGAAGTATTATAAAGACCGCATCCCCGCTCTTCATGTCGCTGCTGCCCCGTCCAAACATGTAGTCAGCTGACTTAAGATCTGCTCTGACTTCGTCTGAGAGGTCGAGCATTCCAAGTTTGTCAAGCCGTGCCATCTCTTCTTGGAGTCTGTCAGGGTCACAGGCGAAGTCAGCAAGCTTTCCATAACCGGAAAGCCCCACAGTATCGGTGTGCCCATGGAGGATTACAGTCTTTTTTGAACCTCCATGCCCCTTAAGAAGTGCAAAAACAGATCGTCTACAAAGAGGGTCGTTATCGATGACCTTTGTTATCACCTGATTCGGTCTATCCTTAAAATATGGTATCTCTCGAAGACGTTTTTCAAGGAAAAGGCCGATGTCCTTTTCACCCTCTGTGCCGTTAATGCTCTTTACTCTGACGAGATCTTTTGTCAGGTCTTCAATCCTTTTCGCCTCATTAGCATAAACCATTGTCTCCTCCTCACGCTGCATTCGATACTCCGATGATCTTTCTGATGGTGACGAGAACGCGTTCCATTTCTGCCTCTGTACCAATCGTGATCCTGACAAAAGTATCGAGTCGCTTTTCGTCGTAGTACCTTACCAGGATCCCGTTCGCCTTAAGCTGGGCAGTAAGATCAGCTGCACTTATCCCCTTCGGCTGGAAGAATACAAAATTAGTCTCCGTCCGGTAAACATTAAAGCCGAGCTTTTCAAGCTCATCTTCAAACCACTCTCTGGTATATTTGATCTTTCCAACGCAGAGTGACATATATTCCTCATCAAGAGCTGCAGCCGTACCGCCGGCTATCGCCAGGGTGCTGAGATTAAATGGATTAAATGAAAACTTCACCCTTTCCATGTCTTTTATTATGTCAGAAGATGCAATTGCAAAACCAATTCTTGCGCCTGGCATGTTTCTGGATTTGGAGAAAGTCTGCACGATGATCAGATTCGAATATCTGCTTATAAGCGGCACGCATGACTCGTTTCCGTAATCCACATATGCCTCATCTATGAGTACCATTCTATATGGATTGGCGGATACGATCTTTTCAATATCACTCACTGAAAGCGCCTGGCCTGTCGGGTTATTTGGATTTGCGAGGATCACATCCCTGTCTGTATTTATATAGTCATTTACATCGATGCTATAGTCATCCTTCAGCGGGAACTGTTTGTAATCAAGTCCGTATGTAACTGCGTAAGTGCGGTAAAAATCATAGGTGATGTCCGGAAAACAGACCTTCATTCCACGGCGGAAAAAGCTCATCATCGCAAAGCTAAGTACTTCATCTGCTCCGTTTCCAACAAAGATATTTTTGTAGCTTAAGTCATAGATGCTTCCGATAGCTTTTCTGAGAGATACATAGTGAGGATCGCAGTAATGCGTTACGCTGTTTACTTCTGCAACAGTCATTGCGTCAAGAACCTTAGGAGATGGCGGGTATGACGACTCGTTTGCGTTAAGCTTCAGATAGTCTCTGTCATTTGGCATTTCACCAGGTTGGTAAGGTGTAGAATTTTTAAATTCATCTAAAAGAAAATAACTCATACTAAGCCTCCTTAAAAAAATCAGCCTCTCTCTAGAGGAAAAGTCATGCAGTGCGGCCCTCCGCCTGCTTTGAGGATTTCTGTTACGGGAAGCTCTATTACATCCATTCCATGGCGTAAGAGAGCTTCGTTTACTTCGTGATTTCTCGCAAGGGATAAGACTCTGTGGTCGCCTAGTGCCTCGAGATTGCACCCGTGGAGGTAAATTGCCTCTTCCGGAACATCAATGATGTCGATATCAAGCTTTGCGAGAAGCTTTTTAAAATCATCCGGAAGGCCGTCATAGTAAGTTACCGCCAGATTCTCGTCAACGAGGTTAAAACACATGTCCATATGGAGATATTCTCTCTTTAATGGGACACTTATCACTTCATAACCGTATTTCTCTAATGCCTGCTTTACTTCCTCGGCACCTTTTGCATTTGTTCTGTCAGCCATTCCAAGCGCTATAAGATTTTCTCTAAGAAATACGAAATCTCCTCCCTCAAAGATGCCATCCTTCACCTCAGCAATACAAGGGATTCCCATGCTTTCCATCTTCTTCTTGTAATCGTCATGCTCTTTTCTTCTCATATCGAGCCTGAATCTGCCAAGAATATAGCCCTCGCGGACGCATCCGCCGAAGTCCCTTGCGAATACGGAATTCGGACGTTTTTTGTCAGATTCGAGGAATTCCGTTTCAACTCCTGCCTTGTGATAGGCATCTACAACACTCTTAAATTCCTCCGCCATCAATTTCTTATCAAGGGACGTATCCTGCCACTTCACAGCAATCTCATTGATCGGTGCGGCTTCCAGAAAATCCGGTGGGGACAACAGTACCCGGTGTAATGTGCTTACTCCATCTTTAACGTACATATGCTTTACCTCTCATTCGTATAAAAAAAAGCAACGGGCTTTTTAAAGCCTCGTTGCTTTGATAGGACAAGTATATTACGTTCCCTTTCGTCATTGCAATGTAATAATTACAATGTTTGCCGGAAATATTTGTGATTTTATCAAAAATACTTATTACGAAATCTCGCCAGCCTGATTGAAATACACGGCAATTATGATAGCTCCCTGAAATTCCACAGGTCTGTTTTCAAGCCCCAACACCTCACACGCTTTCGAGATTCTGTATCTGACGGAATTCTGATGAAGCCCCATACATTCAGCGGTCTTCGCGATCGAGAGATCATTTCTGACGTAATTTATTACAGTGTTAAGAAGCTCGGACTCGTCGTTTGTGTCATAATTCTTAAGACTATCAAATATCGACGAGCAGTACGACTTGAGCCAGAAATTGTCTCTGTTTGGAAGCATTATCTGCTGAATTCCGAGATTTTCAAAAAGTGTCACGTTTTTTTTGAGTCTCGCTCCGTAGCGCGCGGCATAGATACACTCTCTTATCTTATGGGAGAGGCACTCTCTCATAGAGCTCTCACGGCTTACTCCAAGAACCGCCTCAGTGGTGCTTATGCCAAGGGAAGTCTCTAATTTCTCGACAGTGATCGAAGGCTCTCCAAATACAGCAGCAATAACACCGTATCTGTATGGGATAATTCTGACATTTTCAGGGGAATGCTCGTTTATAATCTCAACTCTGTGGTAGAATGCGTACTCTCCTGTCGGTTGCTTCAAGAGAAAATAAAAACAGCGGTACGGTTTTCTCCTGTCAGGAAATAATTCATCTGCTACGGCATCCCGGTTCATCTGTCCCAGATGGGGCTCCAGGAAAAATGACAGTCTCTCCTCCAGATAGTGCATGTCATCAGATTTTTCAATGGCTGAAGCAATGCCTACAACTACATTTTCGAGATAGATATCCCTTTTTGGAAAAAGAAAGATCGGAATCTTATGAGTGTCTGCAAACTCCATAACATCATCTGGCAGGTGTTCAAAACATACCATCTGTATGGCAAGCGCACTGACACCGTCCAGATAAAGCTGCTTTATGACCGGAAGAATCTTTTCCTTCGCCTTTCTCGAAAACAGAAAGCTCGTAATTACGATTGCATCCTTATCAAACAGATTGTCCGCTTCTTCTCCTGCCGGAGTTTCGGAATCATATTCTGAATCCATAAGATTTACATGCTTTATATTGTGTGACAGGCCGTTTTTTCCGGCAACGAGTTTGAAATCCTTACAAACTGTAAGACGTACGATATCTTTTACTTTAAAGCCCATTGAGGTTCACCCCCTGAAAGAAAAAAGACGGGCAGTAAATTTACTGCTCGCCTTTAAGCCATTCGTATTAAATTTTTATTAATCATACATTAAAAGTCCGATTTTTTCAATCCCCGATTCTTGTAAATTTTATAAATTTAGGCTTCGAATTTAGTAAAATATCCATTGACCTTCCCGTCTTCCCGGATTATGCTAGGAGAAAATCAAATAAAAAGAGTCAACGGAGACAGATCGGACGACCTGTCTCCGTTTTTTTACTCTTTTTTACAGTTCTATTACACATGAAAGGAGTCACATTATGAAAAACGTTTTTAAATCTTTACTTGTCGCCAGTCTGACAGCAGGAATGGTTCTCTCGATGGCAGCCTGCGGAGGAAAATCATCAGAAAGCAGCTCGGCAAAATCAAGCTCTGCTTCTGCTGCATCAAGTACTGCATCAGAGAAGAGTGCTGTCGCAGACATCAAAAAGTCCGGAACACTTACAATGTGTACCAACGCTGAATTTAAGCCGTTCGAGTTCAAAAAAGGAAACGATATCAAGGGAATAGATGTCGAGATATCGAAGGCGATAGCTGACGATCTGGGTGTAAAGCTTAAGATTTCTGATATTGCATTTGATTCGCTTATCCCTTCTCTTCAGGCGGGAAAAGCTGATATGGCTGCTGCAGGAATTACCGTCACTGAAGACAGAAAGAAAAATGTTGATTTTTCAGATACATACTTTAATGCATCTCAGACCATTATCGTTACTAAAGGCAGTGATATAAAGAATAGAACCGATCTGAACGGAAAGGTAGTCGGTGTTCAGACAGGTACAACAGGTGATACATACTGCACTAACCAGGATGGCAAATCAGATATCAAAGTAAAGGAAGTAAGACGTTACAACAAGGGAATGGATGCTGTCGCAGACCTGATCTCCGGAAGAATCAACGCAGTTGTAATCGATAACTACCCGGCCAAGAAACTCGTAGAGCAGAACTCTGATAAGATAGCTCTCCTTTCTGACTCACTTACAAGTGAATCTTATGCTATTGCCTGCCCTAAGGGATCTGATCTCACTGCTGAGATAAACAAGGTTCTTAAAGATTTAAAGGACTCAGGCAAGCTTCAGAAGATAATGGATGAATATATCAGCGAAAAGTAATTTACCGCTGACAATGGAATGGAGGGCGTCAAATGTCTTTGTCAGAGCATTTATTTCAGGATTTCATTGCTGAAAAGAGATACATGTATCTCGTCGATGGTCTGAAAAACACTGTGATCATTACTGCTGGAGCGCTGATCCTTGGAATTATTCTCGGTGTTATCGCTGCGATCATCAGAGTGCAGCATCAGAATAAAAAGAACAGTTCGGAAAAAACAGGACCGGTTCTTTTTATATTAAATGTGATAGTGAATTTTTATCTGACTGTGATCAGAGGTACACCTACTATCGTGCAGCTTATGATACTTACTTTTGCTATCTGGAAATCCGGGCAGCCGATACAGGTTGCTATCGTGGCATTCGGTATCAACTCAGGTGCTTATGTAGCGGAGATTATCCGTTCAGGTATACAGTCAGTAGACATCGGACAGACAGAGGCCGGCAGGTCTTTAGGACTTAGTGAGAGAATGACTCTTCAGAAGATCGTTCTGCCGCAGGCATTCAAAAATGTGGCT
This sequence comes from Lachnospiraceae bacterium, assembly GCA_003862155.1. GTDB lineage: Bacteria > Bacillota > Clostridia > Lachnospirales > Lachnospiraceae > Weimeria > Weimeria bifida. The sequence goes on along the minus strand of QOUV01000019.1, from coordinate 27,109 downwards.
CCTGCAATATTTAACGAGTTTATCTCATTAGTCAAGGAGACCTCTGTTGCCGGTTACGTTGGAATTCAGGATCTGACCAAGGGTGGCGATATAATCAGATCACAGACATATGACGCCTTCCCGCCACTGCTTGCGGTGGCGCTCATTTACTTAGTCATCGTCATTGGTCTGACTCAGGTACTCAATATTCTCGAAAGGAGGATGGCTCGAAGTGATATCCGTTAAAAATCTCCATAAATCTTTTCATACGCTAAAAGGCAGAGCCGATATTTTAAAAGGTATCGATGTAGATATAAGTGATGGGGAGAAGGTTGTTATCATCGGGCCTTCCGGATCCGGCAAATCCACTTTTCTCCGCTGTCTGAATTTACTTGAAAAGCCGACTGAAGGACAGATAATTTTCGACGGGGAAGACATTACATCTTCGAATGTGAATATCGATAAGGTCCGTTCGAAGATGGGCATGGTTTTTCAGCACTTTAATCTGTTCCCGAATATGACAGTACGTGAAAACATAACGCTTGCACCTGTCCTTCTAAAACTAAAGTCCCAGGATGAGGCAAATGAAGAGGCCATGGCACTTCTTGACCGCGTTGGTCTTAAAGAAAAGGCAGACGCGTACCCCTCTTCCCTCTCCGGTGGCCAGGCTCAGCGTATTGCAATTGTCCGCTCCCTTGCGATGCATCCTTCAATGATGCTTTTTGACGAGCCTACTTCTGCCTTAGATCCAGAGATGGTCGGTGAAGTTTTATCAGTAATGAGAGAACTCGCAGATGAGGGCATGACGATGGCTGTTGTAACTCACGAGATGAGATTTGCGAGGGATGTCGCCTCACGTGTATTATTCTTAGACCAGGGAAGGATCGTCGAAGAAAATACGCCTGATGAACTTTTCGACAACCCGCAGAATGAACGTACAAAACTATTTCTTTCAAAAGTCCTTTAAAAAAAGATGTTGTGCCAATAACTGACACAACACCTTTTTTTTAAAGATTTGAGTATGACCTCTCTGACTCTTCAGTTAAAAATTTCTTTAATTCGGGCATTGACTTAAGCTCCGGGTCTTCGGACAATAGTTTTTCCACACACTCAGATGCCTTTGCAAGCAGCGCAGAATCATTGTAGATATCTGCAATCTTAAAAGCTATGTCTCCGGACTGCCTTACTCCGAAGGCATCCCCAGGGCCGCGCATCTTCAAGTCGGCGTTTGCAATATAAAAGCCGTCGTTTGACGCCTTTAAGACTTCAAGCCGCTTTGAAGGGGTCTTCGAGCCGCTGGTGTCTACAAACATACAGTAAGCCTGGGCATCGCCGCGGCCTACCCTGCCGCGCAGCTGATGCAGCTGGGCGAGACCGAATTTCTGGGCATCTTCTATCATGATAACAGTCGCATTCGGTACGTCGACGCCAACTTCTATGACTGTGGTAGATACCAGGATATCGGTCTTTCCGGAGGCAAAATCAGACATTACCGCATCCTTCTTTTCAGATGACATCGGACCATAAAGCTTGCCGATCGTGATATCTGAAGGCAGGGTATTTTTTAATTTCTCATAGTACTCTTCTACGTTTTCTCCTTCGGCATTTTCAGATGGCTCGACAAGAGGACAGATTATAATCCCCTGGTGGCCGGCGCGGACTTCTCTTACAAACAGCGCGTAGGCATTTTTTCGAAGCGATGGGTCGATCACGGCGTTTTTCAGCGGCTTTCTGACAGAAGGCTTCTCTGTGATCGTAGAAATATTCATGCCCTGATACAGGATAAGGGAAAGTGTTCTTGGAATAGGTGTCGCGCTCATTACGACTGAAAAGACACTCCTGCCCTTTTCTATAAGGGCGTTTCGCTGTTTTACACCGAAACGGTGCTGTTCATCTGTTATTACAAGGGCAAGGTTTTTAAACTGCACCTTCTCCTGAAAAAGCGCATGTGTCCCGACCACAAAAGACGGTACGCCGGATGCTGTCTGCTCTAATGCTTCCCTTCTGGCCTTCCCCTTCACATGGCCGGTCAGCAGCACAGTTGGTATTTCAAGTCCCAATCTTTTAGTAAGTGACAGAAGCTTCTGATAGTGCTGGTTTGCGAGGACTTCAGTAGGAGCCATTATTGCCGAAGTGTAGCCGTTATAAGCCATCACGGCCATAGAACAGAAGGCGACTATGGTCTTTCCGCTCCCGACGTCTCCCTGTATCAGACGCTGAGTTATATATTTTCCGTTGAAATCGCGCAGAAGGTCGTTTAATGCGCCATCCTGCCCCTTTGTCAGCTTGTATGGAAGGGATGCCTTTATTTTCTCACAGATCGAGGTGTCGAACTTTCCAAGCGTATTCGGAACTTTCTCCTCTTCCAAGGCACTCAGTCTGTGTGAGAGCAGAAACATGAAAAATTCATCGAAGGCTATCCTCTCTCTTGCCTTCGAGAGCATCTTTGAATTTTCAGGAAAATGAATATTGTTAAATGCAGAGGGAAGGCCAAGCAGCTGATATTTTTCTAAGATATCATCTGAGAGATATTCAGTGATATTTACTTCGGACAGAACCTGGCGGACTGCTTTTTCTATCAGCTTATCGGTAAGTCCGAAAACTTTCGGATAGACAGGGAGCTTTACACCGACCTTCTTCTGGTAATCGGCTATTGTAAAATACTGGGGCTGGACGAGTTCAGGAGTCCTGCCTTTGTAAGATACTCTGCCATAGAAAACATAGCGGATACCCGGCTTTAATGATCTCTTCAGATAGCGCTGGTTGAACCAGACAAGATTTACAGAAAGACCCATTACACTCAGCGCAGCTGTCGTTATGGTCTTTCCGTAAGCGCAGCGCTCGTAGATATTTTTTACAGGGGCGCAGATGGCAGCGCTTTCTCCCTCTTCGGCGGTAAGGACTGCCGAGACTTCCGGGTACGTCTTGTAGGTGGACGGATAGTATGTCAGGAGATCGTAGACATAAAAAATGCCCGCCCTCCTGAAGGGGGCGGCAGTTTTAGGTCCTATTCCTTTTATGGTTGTGATATCGTCGTTCAGATTCATTATTCGACGCTTACGATGTAATAATATACGTTCTGACCACCGTTCTGGACATCGACCTCGATGGACGGATATGTCTGGTTTATCATGTCTGTAATCTCGTGAGTCTCGGCTTCTCTGGCATCTGCACCGGTATAGATCGTAATAAGTGCAGAATCGTCGTCGACCATGTCATTAAGCATTTCTTTAAAAGTCTCTACGATAGACTCATTTACAGCCTTGATTCCGAGATCTGTGATTCCCATGTAGTCACCGGCTTTTATCGCCTTGCCATCTACAGAGGTATCCCTTACAGCGTAGGTGACTTCGCCGCTCTTGACTTTGGAGAGCTCTTCGGTCATCCGCTTCTGGTTCTCCTCTACGGACTGGTCAGGGATGAAGTTCACAAGTGCTGTGATGCCCTGTGGGATGGTCTTCGCCGGAATGACGATGCCCTTCTTGTCCTCAAGAATGTCTGCTGCCTGGCTTGCGGCGAGAACTATGTTCTTATTATTCGGGAGGATGAAGACGTTCTTCGCATTTACCTTCTCAGCGGCCTCTAAAATATCGTTCGTAGAAGGATTCATGGTCTGGCCGCCCTTGATGACTACGTCAGCGCCAAGTCCTGTAAAGATCTCGTCAAGTCCTTCACCAGAGGAGACGGCGACGAAACCGATCTCCTTTAACGGAGTTTCCTCCTCTGCTGGCTCTTTCGCCGGCTTATCAGAATTCTCAGCTGTGGCAGCTGGCTCAGCTGTTTCTGCTGCAGGAGCCTTTCCGTCGAGCTTTATATTCGTGATATGGATGTCGTAGGCGTCACCAAGCTTCAAGGAGTGATTTAATGCCTTGCCCGGTACGTTCGTAAGAAGAGAGATCTGCATGGTACGGGAATCGGCTGAGAGCTTTACATCGTCACCAATGCCAGAGAGGTACTCAGTAAGGTCAGCATCTACTCCTGTAGCAAAATTCTCCGGGGCTTTCAGTGAGAACGAAACGCGGTAAGTGAATTTGACTTTCTCCTCTTCTTCGATCTCTTCCTCGTCAGGCTTCTCCTCTTCGATAGTGATATCGATATCCTTGCCGCAGAGGTAGTCGTAGGCACCCTTTAAGACTTCGAGAAGCCCTGAACCACCTGAATCTACTACTCCAGCCTCTTTTAAAACAGGAAGGAGCTCAGGTGTGGATTCAAGAGCTGCTGTAGCTGCTTCTACAACCTTTCCTCCGATCTCTATGAGGTCATCTGTCTCGACAGCAGCGTCGGCACAGGCATCACTTGCAGCCTTCGCAACTGTGAGAATAGTGCCTTCCTTCGGCTTCATAACTGCTCTGTATGCGGTCTCTGTGGCCTTCTGCAATCCTTCGGTCAGAGACTCTGCGTCGATAACGTCAACATTTCTCATGACCTTAGTAAAGCCTCTGATAAGCTGGGAAAGGATGACACCTGAGTTACCTCTGGCACCTCTCAGGGAGCCGGATGACATGGCCTTGGAGAGACTCTTCATGTCAGGCTTTATTAAATCGCTTACAGCCTTGGCTGCAGACATGATAGTCGCTGTCATGTTCGTTCCGGTATCACCATCCGGTACCGGGAATACGTTAAGTTCGTTTATATGGTCCTTCTGATTTTCAAGATAGCGGGCGCCTGCCAGAAACATTTTGGAGATAAGGGCCGCATCTATAGAATTAACTGCCAATGTGTCCTCCTTAGTCAATGACGCGTACGCCTTCGACGTAAACATTTATACTGTCAACTGTCAAACCTGTGAACTCTTCGACCTTGTACTTCACAGTCTCCCTGAGATTCGATGCTACTGCGGAAATAGAAACGCCGTAGCTTACGATACAGTGAAAGTCAAGTGAAATGCTGCTGTCATCATTGTAGTGTACCTGAATGCCGTGGCCGAGATACTCCTTCTTCAGAAGCTTGACAAGACCATCCTTCATATTCACTGCTGCCATGCCTACGATACCGAAGCACTCAACGGCTACGGATCCTGCGTATGTGGCAATGACATCGGTGTCGATAATGACCTTCCCGAGATCATTCTCCATCTGACCCTGTGTCTGCATAAAATCCTCCATTTATTAATAAAAAAAATACATGGTTTCTTAGCAATTTGTCTTAATTATACCTAAAAATAAAATAAAATACAACAGAAAAAAAGCTTGCATTTTATATAATGTTTTGGTAAAATACAATAGTTGTGTCGTGAAAAGGCATTTGTTCAGATTATTCTATTAGAGATAGGAGGTGCTTTGGTATGGCAAAGTGTGCTATTTGCGGAAAAGGCGCTCACTATGGTAACAAGGTGAGCCATTCTCATAGAAGAGCTAACAGGATTTGGAAATCAAACGTTAAGTCAGTTAAATGTATCGTTAACGGTACTCCTAAGAGATTATACGTCTGCACTTCCTGTCTTCGTTCAGGCGCTGTTGAGAGAGCATAATTAAAGCATAAAGAGCTGTCTTCGGACAGCTCTTTCTCTTTACACGTGATAAATGAGCGGTGTTTTACAGCACCGCTCATTTTTAGTTGTTGGCATCTTCGGCAGACTTCTTAACTCTCTCTTCCACTTCTTCCTTCGCAGCTTCCCTGGCTTCCTTGTCCTCAGCTTTATCCTCAGACTTCTTTCCCTTGAAGAGGTCGATAAAATCCGGGATAAGATCTAATAGCTTTTCCATTCCACTTCTGGTGCCGATATCCATCATTCGAACAGAACCGTTCTTTATCACAAGAACTGACTGAGGCTTAGCCTTGACACCGATTCCGCCGGCGCTGTTTGAATTCTTCTCGCCGTTGAATGATCCGCTTATCATACCGATAGAAATATTTACGAGCGGGATGATCGTCGTATCACCGACCTGTACAGGATCTCCTACGACAGACTTTGACGAAAAATTGGAACTCATCCCATCGAGGAGAGATTTTACTGTGTTTTCAAAAGTGTCTCTGGTCATTTTTCCTTCTCCTTTAAAAAATCTGGCAGCCTTTACTTCGCAAAAACAATCTTAAGAACGTAAATAATCACGAGGAGGACATTTACATGCCCTCTGGCGCCGATATGTCCCCTTAAAAAGGCGTCGTCACTCATCAGATCACAATCTAACTTCGTACTTTTGCCATACATAAACGGAAGCGCCGAAAGCACTCCGTAGATCATAGCGGTCGTATCGGGCTCTCCTGTAGAAAAGCTCACATCGCAGTCGTCTATGTGGATGCGGCAGTGCTTAAGCAGAGCTCCTGCGTTTGTGATTATGGCCTTAATTCTTTTTTTGATGAAGTCCAGGAGCTTTTTCTTTCTGTCCCGTGGCTTTTCTTTCGCTTTCTTCTGCTTTTTCTTCTCAGACTTCTCTTCCTTCTCCTCTTTTTTGCCCCCAATCTTTATAAAATAAAAGATACGGAGGGAAAATCCGGGATCGGATGAGGTGTCAAATCTTAGATTTATCAACCGAAGCGGATCGTGGAGAAAGGCCTTGAAATACTCGTCGTCAAAACTTCCTCTGACCCCGAACGCTATCGGCACAAATATAAGATACACTAAGAAAGCTGCGATTACAAGCAGAATCGTAAGTATGATCTTAAATACCATTTTTTACCTTAAATATGTGTCAAACAGACTCTTTGCCAGTGGAGCGGCGTGTGAAGAACCTGCTCCGCCCTTCTCCATTATAACAGCAACAGCTATTTTTTTCCTGCCTTTTTGTGCAAATCCGATAAACCAGGAGTGAGCCTCACGCTTGTTCGAAGAGAACTCGGCCGTTCCGGTCTTTCCGTATGCCGTGTAGGAAGATGTATTCACAACGCGCCCGGTGCCGTTCGTTACCACATAGCGCATCAGATTTTTAAGTGTGGAGGCATCTTTTGCACTGCAGAGCTTCTGGGACTGGGTGTCAAACTTTCGAACAAGTCTTCCGCTGTCATTTTCAATGTGATCTACAACAAAAGGAGCTTTCAAAGTCCCGTTATTTGCTATAGCCTCACAGATAGAAGCCATCTGAAGCGGGGTTACAAGGGTATTTCCCTGACCGATAGAGGTCTGCATCACAAGAGCCTTCGGGTCAGAATTTTTCAATGTGAACCGGCTCTTATTTATATTTGAAATCTTGGACGGTATCGATTTATTTATCAAAAACTGCTCGGCAGTACGCTTCAGGGCTCCTTTCGGAAGCGAAAGCCCGATCTGAGAAAAAGCCACGTTGCAGGAGTTCGCAAATGCCTGGCTTAATGTCTGGTGCCCGTGAACTTCTCCGTCGAAACAGTGGATCGTGTACCCGTCCTGGGTGTATGATCCGCGGCAGTCGAAAGTGTCAGTGAGCTTTCCGCCATTTTTTAAATAAGATAGCACTGTAATAACTTTAAAAGTAGATCCGGGCGGGTAAAGTCCCTGAGTCGCACGGTTTATAAGGACAGAATCCTGACTTGTGGTCAGGCTCTTCCAGTTCGCTGTGACAGATCCCGGTTCAAAATCAGGCTTTGATACCATTGAGAGGATGCCGCCTGTATTGCAGTCTATCGCAACGACAGCGCCGTGGTATTGGCCCATTCCGTAGTATGCCCTGCTCTGAAGCTTCGAATCGATCGTAGTCACTACATTGTCTCCGGGATTTTTCTCACCCTTGAGGTCATTTACTACCCGGTTCAAAAGAAATGAGTGGGTACGAAGCATATAGAAGCTTGCGTCGGATTCGATTCCGCTCATGCCGTTTGTATTGTATCCCACGACATGGGCATATTCCCGGCCCTTCGGGTACTGTCTGACTTCCTTTCCGTTGCTTGTTACAGTCTGTGCCAGGATCGTCCCGTCGGCGGCTTTTATCTCTCCTCTTGTTACGAGCTTTTCAAAGCCTTTTACTCTCGGGTTTGCGGGATTATTTATGAAGTCCTCGCTCTTAAACACCATAAAATATACGAAATAGGCGGTCAGCGCCAGAAAAAGTGCCAGAAAAACGTATGCAATGACCGAAGTCTCGACATTTAAGGTATGGCGCTTATTTTTGTTATCACCTGCGCCAGCTTCCATCCTGCCCGCTGCGTTCGTTTTCCATCTGCCGTCTGTATGTGTCCTCGTAGTTTTGTGTCTCATCTGTCTCTTCTTTGACTCCTCTGTACTGATAAAGTCCTTCAACCATCGCAAACAAAAGCATCGTAGCCATCAGGGAGCTTCCGCCGTAACTGATAAGCGGCAGTGTTACACCTGTCGATGGGATGAACTTTGTGACTCCGCCTAAGGTCGTAAACACCTGCGAAGCGTAGAGCGAACCGAGCCCAAGGGCTATCAGTTTGTAGAATCTGTTGTTGATCTTTAAGGCTATATTAAACATCATAAGGAAATTTGCTATGCATATAAATATAAGGCACAGAGCAAAGAGTCCGCCGAGCTCCTCTGAGATAGCCGAGAAAATAAAGTCGGTATCAACTACCGGTATCCTCTTAGGCATTCCCTGGTAGAGGCCTGTTCCAAACCATCCGCCGGAGCCTATAGCAAAAAGCGACTGGCAGATCTGGTAGCCTGCTGAATTTACCACAGAAAGCGGATCCTTCCAGGCTGTGACTCTTGTCCTTACATGGCTGAATGCAAAATATCCTAAAACTGCCGCTGCTGCGAAAAGAAGAACGCCATAGAGCAGGTACGAAGGCTTCTGCGTTGCAGCGTATATCATAACAAGGAGCGTAAGGAAAAATATCATCGCGTTTCCCAGGTCCTTAGAGTAGGCCAGGATTAAGATCATAAGGCAGCAGAGAACTACTGTCTTAAATACCTGCTTTCTAGAGATATCGTTCGTCAGCATGCATGCTATAAAAAGGACCATCAGTATCTTTACGAATTCGGATGGCTGGATAGCAATGCTTCCGATCTGGATATTTATCTTTGCACCGTAAGTGGTAGCTCCGACAGCTGCAACGACCGCTAACAGCAGGATGCCTGCAACTATGTAAAAGAGCTTTAAGCTTTTTATCAGCTTTACATTTCCAAGAAAAAGCGGTACAAAGCAGGTTATTATAAGGGCGATGCAGGCAAACAGAAGCTGCCGAAGTGCCTTAGCCTGGTTCAGCCTTGTAAGCATGATAAATCCAATCGATAAAAGCATGCACATGTTGTTTACGACTGCCGGGGAAGCCATCTCGTAGATCTTCTTGTAGATTATCATGGCGATCGTTACAAAGACAATCTCCGCCAGGCCCATCGCAAATATCTTCGTATCACTGTTGTTAAAAAACAGCAGCAGATTCCCGTTTATCAGGAAAAGATAGATCATCGATGTCTGCTGAGAGTAAAGCCTTTTTTCTCTTTTCTCAGATGTATGGCGCTTTAATGCGGCAAAACAGTCGTATGTATAGACCGCAAAAATGACGATAAATGTCAGTCTGGATATTTCTGTAACTAAATGCAGCACTACTCTGCTCCTCTGTGAAAATGCCCTCTCGTGACGTCATATGAGACGTCTGCTCTGGCACTTTCGTAAATATTTTTTATAAAAATGTTTAAAACTTCTTTAACCTGTTTCGCGTTTTCTGTCGTAAAATCGAACCGCACTCCTGCAAATCCCATGGATAAAATGTCATGCACATAAGGCAGAAGGGAAGTCGGTACGCTGTTGTACACTACGTTCGTACAGAAACTGCAGTAGTTTATTACAGGAAACCCGGCTTTTCTCTCGTCTTTAAGGAAAAGCAAAGTCTGTCTTCTGTCGCAGCCGTCGGCATTTTTGTGCTGGCAGGCAGATGTGTACATGACTGGAGTCCTGCCGTAAATGCTTAATATAGATGAGCTGTTGTCTAAGTGCTTTAGCTCCTTCTGGTTCAGCTCTATAGGAGCTGAGATAAACTCTGGCCCGTCTGACATAATAGATTTCCTGCTTCTGTCGGACCAGGAGTATATCCTTGTATCGGTGATAAAAGGCATACCGGAAAGGCGCTCTTTTACGTACTCTATCTCGTCGTAAGTCTGTACGATCACTCCATCAAAGATGCGCCTTACTTCGTCGTCATCGATTGAAAAATCCCTATCGAATCTCAAAATATCCGGCAGGCAGAGCCAAAAGCCTTTTCCTTTGAAATATCTGGCTGGAAGGCGTCTGTAGAGCTCATAGTTTATAGCAATTATAACAGAAAAATCTCCGGCGTCAAAATCACCAACGGCTTCAAGCTGCTCCTTACTGATACAGGTAATAAGGATCTGATCCGATTCCCTATTTTTATGATATCTGTCTTCAAGTGGCTTAAACGGGAGGCATTCGCCACGTTTTACATTTACACCGCCTAAAAATTCAAAGACAGCCTTTCTTCTCAGGTCTTTTACGACACCTACCGGAATGAAGGCATCTTTATCTATATCGAGGATTACATTACCTATGTCGATCCTGCCATCTCCGGTACGGCTTATTTTTTCTGTAAGTTCTTCGGCTATGTCTTTTGGCTTTCTGGCCCGTTCTGTGACAGGACCAGCCACGGTTACTTTACTTTCATCGTTTTCTATGGTGAGTCTGATCGGCTTACCGATTCTGGCGGTGAGAACTCCGATGACCTCTCTGGTCTTTTCTTTCGGGAGCGTATCAGGCACCTGGGATGATCTGAAAGATGAATCCGTAATGCTTACCATATCGGAGTCGTTGTGAGAATAGAGGTATTTATCGGTACTTCCTCCGCGGGTTCCTGCAGCAATAAGCTTAGTCTTAACGGCTGAGAGTTCCTTTTTTTCTGGAAGGCAGCCTGACTCCGCGTAATCTGCGGCCCATCTGTACATAGATGAAGCCATTGCGACATACTCAGGTGACTTCATACGGCCCTCGATCTTTAAAGACATGGCTCCTGCATCGTAGAGCGCCTTTACATCTTCGATCGTACAGAGGTCTTTAAGACTTAGAGGGTAATCTCCATTGAGGCTGTTTTCGGCTCCTTCGAGTTCATAGCATTTCCTGCACGGCTGAGCGCATCTGCCGCGGTTTCCACTTCGGCCACCGATCATCGAACTCATAAGGCACTGGCCTGAGTAAGACATGCACAGAGCTCCGTGCGCGAAACACTCGAGCTCGATATCACAGTTATCGTGGATATTTTTTATCTCAGAAAGAGACAGCTCCCTTGCGAGAACTATTCTTTTGGCACCGAGGTTCTTGAAGAAACGGGCGCCGTAGATGGATGTGACGCTCGCCTGTGTAGAGATATGAAGCCGCAGCTCTGGGAAATAAGCCCTGATAAGCTGCATCAGCCCGATATCCTGGACTAAAACGCCGTCTATTCCGGCATTGTAGTAGTCTTTCAGATAATCATAGACCTTATCTTCGATCTCTTTGGTTTTCAGTAGGGTGTTTACAGTAAGATAAGTGCGTTTGCCGCGGGCATGGGCGAAACTGATCCCCGCTTCGGCATCTGCAAGTGAAAAATTGTGAGCATAGGCTCTCGCCCCGAACATCTCTCCGCCAAAATATACTGCATCGGCTCCTGCCACAAGGGCGGCCTTCAAGGTCTTTAAGTCCCCTGCCGGTGCGAGTACTTCTAACTTTCTCTTTTCGTTCATACGCTTATTTCTTAGTGCTTTTCCTGGAAGAATCGCCCTCCTCCTCGACAGGCCCTAAAAGGGCGTCTGCGAGTGAGGCCTCGAGCTTTTCCTTCATAGTGCGAAGCTCTGCATTTTCCTTCTTTAAAGCCTCTTCGCGCTCTGAAATGTCGTTTTTTGCAGCCTGATTCGTGATAAGCTCGTGCTTTAAATTGTAGAGCTCGCTGTCCTTCTGCTTGATCTGCTTCTCGAGGTCTGAGACCTTGTCCTTCATTGAAAAATAGTCGTCGGCGATATTCAGCTCCAGGAGAATGGACTTCATGTCCGCATTCATCTTCCGGTAGCTGTCGAGCTTCGTGAAATCATCGATCTTGCCATTGATATAAGCCGCTACCCGCTGAAGATAGTCTTCCTCCTCATAACCGCTGAGCGTTAAGACTCTTCCTCCTATAACGACTGTTGTACTCTTTTTTGCAGACATCCGGTGTCTCCTTTTATAAAAAACTGCTCCCCTTATTATAAATATCTTCAGGTCAATTTACAAGATGTGAAAAAATCAGAGCTCTCCCTTCAGATGATCGAGAGCCTTCCGGGTGAGCTCTCTGCCCTTGGGCGTCCTTATAATAAGACCTGTCTGGACAAGATACGGCTCTGTGACATCCTCTATCGTTCCCTTGTCTTCGCCAACGTAGGCGGATAGCGTATCGAGCCCTACCGGGCCTCCGTCGAAAGCATCTCTGATAGAGGTCAGGATCTTTCTGTCGGACTTGTCGAGCCCCATAGAGTCTACATCTAAAAGGTCAAGGCTCCTGCGTGCGACTTCCTCATTGATCTTTCCGTCAAAGCGCACCTGCGCGATATCCCTGACACGGCGCAGCAGCCTGTTCGCAAGCCTCGGAGTGCCTCTCGACCTCTTTGCCATCTCGTAGGCGCCACTCTCATCGATATCCACGTCGAGCTTTCTCGCGGAAGCTAAAATTATAGCTTGAAGCTCCTCGGGCGTATAGTACTCCATATGAAAAATGACACCGAATCTGTCGCGCAGCGGTGCGGAAAGAAGTCCGGCCCGGGTTGTTGCTCCCACAAGTGTAAAATGAGGCACAGCGATACGGGTGGACTTGGCCGTTGGCCCCTTTCCTATCATTATATCTATAGCGAAATCTTCCATCGCAGGATAGAGGACCTCTTCAACCTGCCTGTTTAACCTGTGGATCTCGTCGATAAAGAGGATATCGTTTTCCTTAAGCCCCATGATTATGGCCGCCATGTCTCCCGGAGTCGCGATCGCAGGGCCTGATGTAATCTTTACTCGAACATTCATCTCATTTGCGATGATGCCGGAGAGCGTAGTCTTTCCAAGTCCCGGAGGGCCGTAAAAAAGCACATGGTCTAAGGGCTCCCCCCTGTCTTTTGCAGCCTTGATATAGATGGCAAGACTCTTCTTGATCTTCGACTGTCCGATGTATTCAGACAGGTATTTAGGTCTAAGGGAATTCTCAGGCTTTATATCCTCTTCCTGTTTTTCAGTTGTGATAACTCTTCTCTCCATCAATTGCTCCCTAATACCCTAAGAGTCTGGCTTAAAAGATCTTCGAGGCTCAAATCGTCAGCTCCGTCGATCTTTTTCATGGCGCTTAACACATCGCTTCCGGAAAAGCCCATTCCGGTAAGCGCCACGAGTGCGTCATTTTTAACAGATGAGACAGAAGAGGCCACTCCTCCCTCATCAGTATCCTTTTCACTTGAGAGGTCAGATGCATCGATCTTATCCTTTAGTTCGAGGATTATCCTCTCTGCCATCTTTGTTCCTACTCCCGGAGCGCGTGCGATCGACTTTTTGTCACCGGCAATAATAGAAAGCCTCAGCTCGTCTGGAGTAAGTACTGAAAGCACTCCCATAGCAGCCTTCGGGCCGACCTTAGATACCCCGGTAAGCATCTTGAAAAAATCCCTCTCTTCGCTGTCGAGAAAGCCGTAGAGCGAGAACCCGGTATTTTCATTAAAGCCAAGAAGCGTATATACGCGTATCCTGCTGTGGTCTATTGGAAGCCTCGAGATCGAGTTTCCAGACATCTGCATCTCAAAGCCCATTCCGTCATGATCTACAACGACAGTCCCGTCGGACACGCTCTCTATATAGCCGTCTATAAATGAAATCATCTTATCTCCTGTCTTAAGATTTCAATAAATGTCCGCCCTGTAAAGACAGCATAAAATTACCTGACAGGTGTCCCGTAATAGTAAAATCCGCTGCACTCGTCGAGATGGACATCAAGTATCTGCCCAATAAGCGACTTATCGCCCTTAAGGTGTACGACACTGTTGTTCGTGAGGCGGCCAGTCACAAGGGACGGATCCTGCCTGTTTACCTCTTCGACAAGGACTGGAAGTGTCTTTCCGGTAAGCGCCTTTGCCTTCTCCTCTCCAATACTTCTTACAGTCGTAAGCAGCCTGTCGAAGCGGGCTTTTACCACGTCCTCAGGCACCTGGTCATCTCTTCTGGCGGCTGGAGTTCCAGACCTCTTTGAGTAGATAAAAGTAAATGCCGAGTCGTATCTGACGCGGTTTACTACATCCATGGTCTCTTCAAAATCCTCGTCAGTCTCGCCCGGATAGCCTACGATAATGTCTGTAGTAAGCGCGATGTCAGGGATCTTATTCCGTATCTTATCCACTATCGAAAGGTACTTCTCCTTTGTGTAGTGGCGGTTCATATCCGCAAGCAGTCTGTCGCTTCCCGACTGAAGAGGCAGGTGCAGGTGATTGCAGACCTTATCACACTCAGCCATCGCATCGATAAGGTCGTCAGATAAGTCCTTAGGGTGAGAGGTCATAAAGCGGATCCTCTCGAGTCCGTCTATCTCGTTTACCATTCGAAGCAGATCTGCAAAACTTACAGGATGATCGAGCGTCTTTCCGTAAGAATTGACATTCTGGCCCAAGAGCATGACTTCCTTTACACCGTCTGCAACGAGCTTTTTTATCTCACAGACGATAGCTTCAGGCTCTCTGCTTCTCTCCCGTCCTCTGACATATGGAACGATGCAGTAGGAACAGAAATTGTTGCAGCCGAACATGATATTGATGCCGGACTTGAATGAGTATTTTCTCTCGAGTGGAAGATTTTCAACTATGCCGTCGGCCTTTTCCCTTACATCTATGATCTTTCTGTGCTCGGAAAGCCTCTCATAGAGGATCTCGGCGAGCATGTACACGTTGTGCGTCCCGAAAATGATATCTACGAAAGGGTAACTCTTTCTTAACTTCTCTACGACCTGAGACTCCTGTGCCATGCAGCCGCAGAGGCCGATCATCATCTCTTTATTTTTCTTCTTGTAGCCGTGCAGGACGCCGAGCCTTCCAAATACTTTGTTGTCGGCATTTTCCCTGACTGTGCAGGTATTGTACAAAACGAGGTCAGCGTCCTCAGACTCTGACTCGGTGTAGCCGCATTTAAGCAGGATACCGCGCAGCTTTTCTGAGTCTCTGGCATTCATCTGGCACCCGAATGTCGTTACATGAAAAGTCAGGGGCCTTCCCAGCTCCTGAACTCTCTTTTCTGTTAATTTTTTCACTTTATCCATGAAAAAATACTGGCGGTCCGGCTCAGTTACCGGAATGTCTGTGTCCGCCGCCGAAAGACTCCCCTTGTATTCGTATTTATTATTCTCTGATCTGTCCATTTCCATAAATGATATACTTGCTTGAAAGCAGAGCCTCAAGTCCCATAGGGCCTCTCGCATGAAGCTTCTGCGTGCTTATTCCTATCTCGGCTCCAAAGCCGAATTCATTTCCATCTGTAAACCTGGTAGAGGCGTTCACATAGACACAGGCTGCGTCGATTTCATCTAAAAACTTCTGAGCGTTCGTATAGCTCTCGGTGATAATAGCCTCTGAATGTCCGGTGTTATAGTGATTGATGTGGCTTATCGCCTCATCTATATCATGAACTGTCTTTACTGACATCTTATAGTCGAGATACTCTCTGCCGAAATCCTCGTCAGTCGCCTCTGCTGAGTCTGTCAGGTATTTCCTCGCGGCAGGATCTGCGAAAAGTTCTACCCTTCCTTTAAAGAGCTCTGCAAGCCTTGGTAAAAATACCGGTGCCACCTTCTCATGTACTACGAGTGACTCTGCTGCATTGCAGACGCCGATTCTCTGCGTCTTGGCGTTGTCAGTAATACGAAGCGCCATGTCGATATCAGCATACTCGTCCACATAGATGTGGCAGTTCCCTGTACCTGTCTCTATGACAGGAATCGTAGAATTCTCTACTACACTTCTGATAAGTCCTGCGCCACCTCTCGGTATCAAAAGGTCTACGTACTTATCCATCTTCATGAAGCGGTTTACGCTCTCATGCGTCGTATCCTCTATATAGAGGACGCAGTCCTCAGGGAGTCCCTGCGACTTTAAAGATGCGTGAAGTGAATCGATCATCGCGATATTCGTATTCGCAGCTGCCGAGCCTCCGCGGAGGATTACTGTATTTCCGGTCTTAAAGCAGAGGGAAAAAACATCGGCTGTGACATTCGGTCTCGCCTCGTAGATGACTCCTATGACACCAATCGGCACGCTCTTCTTTCCGATTCGAAGTCCGTTCGGACGGGTCCACATCCGGCTTACCTCTCCAACAGGATCCGGGAGAGCTGCAACCTGTCTCATGCCGTCTGCAACTCCTTCAATTCTTTCGGCTGTAAGCTTAAGTCTGTCTAGTAGTCCCTGCGAAAGCCCGCGCTCCTTACCGTTTTTCATATCAATCTCGTTTGCTGCGAGAATCTGAGTGGTGTTTTTAACGAGGTCATCTGCTGCACGGTTAATAAGCTCG
Source organism: Lachnospiraceae bacterium (assembly GCA_003862155.1). Lineage (GTDB taxonomy): Bacteria > Bacillota > Clostridia > Lachnospirales > Lachnospiraceae > Weimeria > Weimeria bifida. The sequence continues at coordinate 10,781 of QOUV01000019.1, read as the reverse complement.
TCCTTCTGAGTCGTAGAAAGCTTCGCTGTGATGTATTTATTCTCGTATGCTCTCTGGCATATCTCTTCTATAGTCATGCTTTTTCCTCAAAAAATAAACGTACCATCTGTCGTTTATCACTTTTTACTGTGCTCAGGCAGATACAAATCACAATATTAGATATTAGTCTAACACAAATCGAACAGATTTTCAATCGCTGGATTTTCCTTTTTCAAGCTCCCTCTCCTGCTTTCTGCGGAGCTTTTCCTCTGCTATCGCAGTCTGCCTTTCGAGAATCTCCTCTTCCTGTTTCTTTAAGTCTTCATCCGAAAGAGTCGTGACCATAAGGGAGGCTGCGAGGTTTGCAGCCGGATTCCTGTCCTTTTTAGACAGTGACTTCGTCTTTTCATAGATATAGCCGAAGGCTGAAAAGACTGTCGCACCAATGCAGTTTACAAGCAGATCCTTCATAGTATCGTTGATTCCGATGTCTAAGTAGCCGCCGTTTATCGTATATTTTTTCCCGGTTGAGGTAAAAATAACCGTCTTTTTTATGTGATCAATTATGACCGGTGTCTGTGTATGCGTCGTATCGAGGGTTACGGTGCCGATTTTCTGCACGATGAAATCCTTCTGCATATCGAGGAAAAAAAGGCTGTCCATCGTGTACTCGAAAAATTCCCAGATGACTCCGACTGTCATCGAAAAACAAAAGCCGACGACTGCCATATAGAACGGTGAGAGGTTGATATTCTTACTCTTTCTGTTCAGGATGTCCACCAGCGAAAATCCTATCGCGGCACAGAGGAAGCCGTTTAAGGTGTGAAGCATCGTATCCCACCCCGGAATCCTCGTGTAGTATTTATTCACCTCTCCTAAAATCTCTGCCGCGTAGATGAAGCCGTAGATGAAGCACTCGAAAACCGGCGGCAGGTCAATTTTCATTTTTTCCTCGAGAAGCGAAGGAACTAAGAAAAGTAAAAGCGAGAGGATACAGAGCGCGAGCCCCTCGAAATTCGCCTCAAAGAAGCACCGCACAGCGGTCAGAATCACAAGGCCTCTTAGTATCGTGTAGAGAATAAACGCCTTTTTATTCAGAGCTATTCTCTCTTTCAGATGTATTATCATTCTGCGAATCTTCATTGGGTTCCTCACTGTTTTTCTTGAAATAATCTTAGTGATCAGATGAATCAAAGGTTTTTTCATTTGTTGCATATTCCTGAATGGAATTGTGTCCTTCATCATTCTGTCATGGATTAAAGCATATCCAGACAAAAAATGACGGACCAGAATCTATTTTACCATTCCAGTCCGTTTTTTCCTAGTATTCTTTAAAATTGATTTCAAAAGCACTAATTAAAATAAATCTGAATGAGTTCCTGTACGTGACAAAAAAAGAATAAGCTCATCTTCATCTACACGGTATACAAGAAGCCAGTCTGGTTGTATATGACATTCACGAAAACCTATGAAATCACCTGTAAGATTGTGATCACGGTTTTTCTCCGGAAGCTTTTTCATTCTTGCTAATTGTTCAACAACATCGTTGAGAAGATTAAGATTATATCCACGCTTTGATATCTGCTTCAGATCTTTTTTAAAATGGTTTGAAAGGACGATGTCAAGCATATTTATTCCCCTAGTACATCATTGATTGCATCTTTGAAGGATGAATAATGCTTATACTTCTCAGGGTGTGCTTTCATCTCATAATATTCATTTAACGCGGCAACTGTCTCTGCGTTATGGTTTTCCCTACTGACTGTAAAAGGAATACCTTGCACACGCAAAGACTGCTTCAGGAAAATCGTAACTGCCGTAGAAAGATCCATTCCCAGGTCAGAATAAAGTTCCTGACTGGCTTTTTTTAAATCAGCATCTAGACTAATATTTGTACTTACTTTTGACATAATTATCATCTCCTATGCAAGAATTATAGCATGAATAGTGCAAAACATCAACATGATATGCGCATTAAATGCATGTCAATGCTTTTATAGTTACTGTTCTTTTTCCATGACATTGAGTTTAAAAAAACCAGGTGCCAGGCACCTGGGGTCAGCCATATTCATTGCCTCATTTTCTTTAAATGAATTCAATTGGAAGAGCTACTAAATTTTCTCTAAGGTATGTTTTTTGGCTGACCATGCATAAAATTACGCCCATGCCTCTTTTCTTTCCAGGTATCTTATCCAATATGGAATTAGCAGAACCCATGGATGCCTTAGGATTACCTGTCATTTTAATTTCAACAGGATATAAAACACCATTTTCTTCAATAATCAAATCTATCTCATTTTCACCAGCTGTACTTTTATCTTTTCCTCTATAGTAAAAAATCTGAAATTGATAATCCCTGCCTTCATTGGAATAGGATTTCAAAATTTCCGAAACAACAAAGGTTTCAAACATACTGCCTGCGACAGCTGAATTCTTCAGTGCATCCGCTGTAAGCCATTTCGTAAGATAGCAGGCAAGCCCGGTATCACGAAAATAAATCTTTGGGGTTTTTATGGCTCGATTCAAAGTGCTTGCACTATATGGCTGAAGAATATATATAATTCCTGTTCTTTCCAATATAGAAATCCAGCTTTTGACTGTTGGCTCACTTACGCCGATTTCTGATGCTATATTATTATAATTAAGCATTTCACCTGTCCTTGCTGCAACCGCAGTCAGAAATTTCGTAAATGTAATGCTGTCTGCTGAAATCAGTCCATTGATATCTCTCTCGAGATAGGTGGCGACATAGGAAGAATAAAAATCCAACCAGTCACGATCAACATCATATAATTCAGGGTAAGATCCCTTATGAATGATTTCCCAGATATCTTCATAATGCCTTAATTCCTTTTCACGCTCACAGATATATTGCTCTGTAGGAACAAAATGTCCGTTAAAAGGAACCTGATATATCTCCCTGAGCGACAAACCACCCAACTCACATATTGAAACTCTGCCAGCCAGAGACTCGCTTACACCTTTCATGAGTTCCAGCTTTGCAGAACCAGTCAGTATAAACTGTCCCCTATTCTGCGAATTGTCTACTATCTGCTTGATTTCCTCTAAAACTGAAGGCTCTTTCTGCACTTCATCAATGATAAGGGGACAAGGATTGTTAAGGAAGAAAAGCTTCGGCTCCTCCTTCGCCTGGAGCCTGGTAAGCTGATCATCAAAAGTGGTTCTGTGATATTCAGAAAAATCATGTTGAATCAGAGTGGATTTTCCAACCTGTCTTGCACCAACTACTAAAGTACATTTACTGTTTCTTACCCTGTTTTTCAGGACCTTAGAAATTGCTCTTTCTATATAAGCCATATCAATCCTCCGACTAATTCAAAGTGTGATTTTATTATAGTCGGTTTATGAGTATTTTGCAAATAAGTTACAGAATACGTTACTTTTTACTTGTTTGCTGTCAGTTCCATGTACATCTTCATCAGCTCTGCGACACAGTCGGATTCTGACATCTTTGTAGAAAATCCGTAAGCTGCCATTACTGCGCGGTCATTTGCTGTGTGGGCCTTCCGCAGTTCAGGCGGCATGGTTAGTGGATTATACAGATTTGCAAGAGAAGTCAGTGGATATAAATTTCTTGCATCAAGAATAGACTTTGCAGTAGTTTCAATCTGCGCCTTCTGTTCATCCGAAGGAGATGGCCACGGAAAGTCATTATAAACAATATCCTTCGAATATCTATAATCACTTTTTAATCTGCCTGCAACCTGTCTCAACCATGCATTATGAACATTTGACATTAAAACTCCAAATTCATATTTTGTCGCATTTGGAATTAAAAAAACAGAATCACTTGCAATAACATCCGCTGACATAAAACCCAATGGCAAATATCTACGTTTTCCAGAAGATGTTTTTGGAACAATAATATAGTCCGAATCTGGTTGAGCAATTTGACAAAATAGCGTAGGTGTAGCTGCAGATTTTCTAGTTCCCGCAGCTTTACTTGATGCACGAAAGTCCCTGACTGCTTCAATTCTTTTTAATACAGTAGGACATTTTGCGAGCTCATCTGGATTAGCACCTACAAGCCAAAGGCAATACCTTCCTATAATGTCAAGCCCCAAATTACGATTTTTAGGGATTCCTTTGACAGGTTACCTCAAAAAATAAGAGTCAACGGTGATGGATATCGTTGCATCAAGTGCTGAATAGTCGATTTTTGGGTATGGTTCGCAAAACGTCCCACATGTCCTTTGTTATCAAGGCCATTTTCCCTCAGATCAACTATGGCAGTGAACCTTCCGTGGCTATGGGGATCTGTGTCCCAACCTCCTTCGTCCCACCTATCCATACACCGAGTGCCAGCCAAGCTTTCTTACGAGTTCATGCCTCACGGAGTGAATTCCTGCTGGCTACGGCTCCTATTTGTTCTTGAATCTCTACTGCTAGGACATTCCTGTGACAGTCCTGATTTACTCAGTGGACGCTCAACTGCCACACCTGATCCAATAGTAGGTGCTGATGATACCGAAGCATCATCGTTTACAGGTTCCTTGTTCCAGAACCTGGCCCAGCATCCGTGTTACCAGATGTTCGGCAAGGCTCTGGAAATGTTATACAATGTATTTTTTCGGTTTGAGTTATGCTGCCTTTGTTCTGGAAGTCTCTGGATAATGTATATCACTGAGCATTCTCATCGAATCATACTTACGTCCTGTCAGCAGGAGCGTATATACGACCCTGAGCAGCTTGCAGGCTATCACGATCAACGACTGCATCTTCTTTAACGGGTTCTCCGCTCGTGTCGTGTAGTGCTCGTGAAGGCTCTTAAACGCCTCTGAATGAACTACTACAGATTTTGCTCCTTGGAACAGCCATGTTCTCAGTTTCTTGCGTCCTCTGTGACTGATCTTTGTCTGTCCCTTATGTTTTCCTGAGCTGCATTCTACAAGCCCGAGCCCGCTGATCTTCTGGATCTCCTTCACATCATCGAACCTGGAGATGTCTCCCATTTCTGCAATGATGCCTGACAGAATGTTCTCCCCAAGGCCTTCGATTTCAAGAACATTTTCAACGTTCGGGATCTCATGGCACTTCTGGTGAAGCTCGTCCTCAATCTTGCTGAGTTCCTTCTGTATTTCTGTTATCTGCTGTGTGAACCATCTCACCGCCTCCTTTGCAGCCTTGTCTCCGTCCTTAAGACCGACGCTGTTTTCGGCATAGCTGACAATCCGCTCAGCGTTTCTGTATCCTGCGCCACGGAGCTTCGCCTTATGCCACAGTTCTTTTATTCCCTCAGTTCCCAGCCTGATTATATCCGCAGGAAATGGCGCGTTCATCAGAACTTCAAGGGTAAATGCTCCGTCCATTTTTCCGAATGCATCCTTATACTCGGGAAAATAAACCTTGAGCTGCTTATGAAGTCTGTTTACTGCCTGTATCCTGCCTTCCATAAGCTGATCGCGGAGAGAAGAAAGACCTCTTATCTCTGCGTATAGCCCTTCAGGTATATATGGGATTCCGAAATTCCCGTCTTTCACCAGGTTCGCTATAGGCTTCGGATCCTTGCGGTCGTCCTTCCGCTGGCTGTTGTCCTCAATCTCCTTTGTCTGCTTCACTGCATAGGGATTTACCTGGACAACGCTGATACCATGAGATATCATCCAACACGCTATACAGAACCAGTAATGACCTGTTGGCTCAAGTCCCATCACAATCTGGTCTTTATTATTTATGGCAGCCAGTTCGAGCATCCATCTCCTGGCACTCTCAAAGCCTTCCTTGCTGTTACTGAAAGAAAACGGTTCTTTGCTCAGCTCGCGTCCTCTGGTATCTATAGCTCTCACATAATGAGTTTCACTACCTATATCGCATCCAACTATAAGCATGTTGTCACTTATGAATGAGAGCTTGTCATTCTTATCGAACTTGCCCTGAGTCTCCAGTTCCTTCCACGTGGAAGCCTTGAGATTTTCCTTGATGACAGTAATTCTCTTTTCGATTTCCTCCATTGAAAACACATTTTTTGCTGTGCTGTTGATAAGTGCTTGATTTTCTATTCTTTTCTGTTTACAATTCATCGTAGATACCTCTTGTTCTTTTGAATTTTACTAACGTCCAGGTCAGTAATGATTCAAATCTACTTGAGGTATTTTTATATGTCAACCCCCTGACACTTTATATTATACAGGAGGCTTTCTTTATTATTTAGAAATTCAGTTGCACCAATGTAAGGATGTATCCATTTTGTTGAAATAGGCTCTTTTCTTTCTAGTTCAGCTTTTTCTTCTGGAGTGAGTATAAATCCTCCACCATCCCTAGGCATACTCCCAAATCTCATTTTAGGAACATCGCATATTGGTGTAGAATGAGCCTCAATAAATACTATCGGTCCCGATGTCAAATATGGATTGATAATCTCAGCCTGCTCGACTGTACCATTCGCGTCTATTATTTTTTTAGGTTTTTGATCATCTACCATAGAAAAACCAATAATAACACAATGAACTTTCGCCTTTTCATTAGCTTCACTATTCCAAACAAAAGTAGTATATGCAAAATTTATTATAACAGAATAAGTACAGCTGAGATATTTCCAAAAAGTCGTAACCTGCTCACCCTGACAAATACTGTTAGTCGATACAAATGCAGCTTTGATATATGAACCACGCATATACTGACATGCAAGTTTATACCATGCGCAGACATAATCCATTTCACCGACACCATTTACGCCGTTAAAAATTGTACGTATCTCCATTTTTTGAGTGGTGTTCATATACATTCCACCCACAAACGGCGGATTTCCCATGATATAATCCAGCTTTTCTGCTGGCACTACCTCATTCCAGTCTATTCGTAGTGCGTTCGCCTCGACTATATTTGCGTTCGAAGTAAGTGGCAGGAAATCCAGCTGCTGAACTATGATTTCTTCTGTCTCTTTCATCATCTGACTCTCCGCTATCCAGAGTGCAGTTTTGGCGACCGTCACGGCAAAATCGTTTATCTCGATTCCGTAAAACTGAGTAATCGATACCTTTATCGGGTCGATTGCTTCATCAAAAACCATCTGCCCACCTGTCAGGTCACGAACAACGCGATTCTCTAAGCGGCGCAGAGACAGATATGTCTCTGTCAGGAAATTACCACTGCCGCAGGCAGGATCTAACAAGTTCAGTTCTTTGATACAATGTCTATGTAATTTTCCGGAACGTAAAAAGCCGGAAACAGCGCAGTTTTGCGCCATTTCTGGGCTTTTCATCGCTGGCAGACCCCGCTGCCGAAGCGCTCTTCTCTCAAGGTTCATGTTGTCTCCAATCAGGGTTCCACGATCAAAACGAAACCCCTAACAGGAAAAATCAAAATGTGTAAAACCTTAAAATGTTTAGTCGTCGAAAAAGATATCATCATACAACATCATCTCTTCGATGCTGTATGGCTGACTTTTCTGTTCCCGCTGCATCCTCTTATAATTCTTGTCATCAACTTCAATGGTGCGAGTTTCCGTGACTGTTTTCATTATTCCTAGAAGTCCACGTTTTTCAATCGGAACCTCGACTTTCACCTTGTGTTTCATTTCATTCACGCTCAGTTCTTAATTGCTTTAATCTGCTGTAGGAGATCATCTGACAGTTTCATTCTTTTCAGGAACTCATCCTGCTTCTGAATGATGTCTTCAAATGCAGTATCAAGCTTTTCGGCGACATCCTGTTCTGACAGATTTTCTTCAAAATCTACAGTCTCGGAGCGGAAGATAGTCCTCCAAACCCATCCATTGACAGAAGTTCTTGAATTAGAGCATTCGATAGCACGCTCATAAAAGGCTTTCTCATCAGCGGTCAGATTTTTGGAATTCAGGCACATCTGAATATACGCAGAGTGCCCGGTTTTATTCTGGATTTCAAAGAAATAGTGGTTCCGTGTACCCCAGTCGCTAATCTGCTCCGTATCAGGAAAAAGTACTGACATCTGTTGCGTTTTGAATCGAATAGCGCTTCGACTGCTGTGCTTGAAGTCAGCCTCCAGCAGACCTTCATCCGCTTTAGCCTGCACCCATTTAGTAGCCATATCAAAAATTGTCTGCTTCTTCTGATCGTCAGGATCATATCCGCCATAGCGTTCTTCCAGAATCGGAAGAATTACATCAAGGTATTTCTTACTCCACTCGGCCATGAATTTTGCCATGCGTGGCCAGTCTGCCTCGTTTGCTATACTTACATCCTTGAGCGAATATGAGATCCACGAAGCCTTATAATCATCTGCCCTGTTCCAAGAGAGCACATCTCCGATTCCATCTTCGATTTCATCTTGACGAGATTTCAAATAGTCAAATGCCTTCTTGTTTTCATCCGTGTTACCTTTTCCAAGGTAGAAGTCAATTCTTGCGCCATCCCTATTGGCTGCACAGCTGACGCAAAATCCTCCGATCCCAAAATAACCATTCATCGTATTTGACGTACTCGGACTGCAATTCCTGAAGCTTCCATTTCCACGATTTGCTTCCTGTATGATTGGAAGCGCATAAGTCCAATATCTTCTTCTGAGATCGAAGCGATTCTGGTCGGCAGCCTTATCCTGTTCCGAATCACGTAGATAGAATACGAGATCCATCGGATCAGCATGAAAAAGGACAAATATCCTTCGCAGAATAGATATTTTTAATGCCGTGCTGGTATTCTTCTCAACATAGACATCGTCATCAATTTTTAATGGAACACGCAATTCTTCAGGGGTGCTGCTGAAATAACCGCTTAGTTCTGTTTCACTGCTAGTACTGTATGCGAGTGTCGAAAGTATGGATTTATCTTCGGCATGCAGATACTTTATTACATGCTCGAACATGTCTGCCCAGCTGGACACAGGTGTTTCAGAATTCTGATAGCTGTATTTAATGATGTCTCTTCCTTTAAGATCAAAATCCTCATCATCAAGTGCACATGAATCAAATTCCTTTTCAACCGGCACAAAAGTCGTAGACGGCATTACCCATATCTTATTGGTAGCAGTATCCACCATTCCATCACTACGTTCCTGCATTTCTTCAGGTCCCCAGTGATCCATCGTCGCAATGCGCTGATTCATGCGCAACCCACTCTTTTTATATCCGAGCTCGGTATCTCTTTTCTCTTGAAAAGTGGCATTACTCATATTTGAGTTATAAGCAGTTAGCGTTAGATTTCCAAGACGATGAAGCCATGTGGCATGTATTTCTTCTGCCTCTGGCCCCAGTTCCTGAATCCATGCCGGAGTCAAATGCTGCGGCATAATATGCTCAATAGAATAAGTGCCGTTATCTAGCAGCGTATAAACGTCCTTTGCCTCTAAAGTTCCATAATTTTCAAATCGTTCAAACAGATACGCTTTGTACTTGCCACGCATCTGATAGACTGCTTTGGTTGCTAAAGCCTGTGAAAATTCATCGTCATCCGGGAAGCGACCGCTCTCCTTCTTTGAAAGAAGTGCATAAATGAATTTATGAACATAATCATTTGTAGTATTGTCGTACCGGATAACCTCACGATTAAGATTCAGAAAAATCTTATTTAATGCATTAGTCGGCACGTCACAGATGTTTCTGCGGAAAAGATAATTTTCTGTAATTAGGAAGATCTGCGTCAGATCGTCTACCGACAGCTTTTCACCGTCTTGGTTCAGGCGGAGAATTTCCATAAAAAATGGCTCCGTGACAGTAATTTCCAGCCGATTAAGCCGATACATGCAGTCGTCCAGTTCTTGGCTGTTCAGACCGCTCTTACCCGTCATTAGCTTCTTATAGATACGTGCATATTTACGCATATCATCTAAAAGGGAACTTAGGGGAATACATTCGGTCTCCACATACTTTTTGAATGATTGATAAACATTGCTGATGGTCGGCGTCACCTGCTGCTTGATACTGAGATAGTCACGAACGAAGGCACTGACGTCGTTTCCAGTGCATTCCTCGATCTTCGTCCAGTATTTGTCGTAGATCTCATCTTGTTTTTTAGGATCCAGCCCCATCAGAATATAATTTCGGATCTTGTCGCCCTCTGTAAGCGCCAACCCAGTGGAATTTAGACTTTCAAAAATCAGCTGTGCCTTGTCATCACCATCCAGTGTAATGCTTATAATCTGAAGTTTTCCGATTGCTTCATACAGAGCATCTACAGATATTTCTTCTTTCAGAAGCTGATCACAGAAAAAGCGATAGTTGATTGTCATATTTGAGGCAGGCTCAAATTCCACTGGATCACCGGCGACAAGTTTCTCCAGAGCACTCCTGTCATTTTTTACCGGACGCAGTTTAATGCGGTCGTCTCCCTTAGCCCACTTTGCAATGATAAAGCGCTCCAGAATCTGATCATCAAGAGCTTCTTCGTCTGATTTCACCCTGCCGGCTTTTACCATGTTACAGATGGCAAGTAACAGTAGCGTGACCGTTGTCAAACGCTGCTGGCCATCTATTATGTGGAACTCAATCTTGCTGCCATCCGGAACGACCTGTGAAACAATACTTCCAAAAAAGTGGCTGCTTCTGCCATCTCGTGAGACTTTCTTCAAGTCCTCATACAGCTGGCGGCAGTTATCAATTTTCCAGTCGTATTTCCTTTGATAAACGGGAATGATGTATCGGTTATTCGCGCCCTCCATGAATCCCAATAATTGTGCTTCTGATCCCTTCATGTCCTATTTCTCCAAATTTAGCCAATCAGCTTAAATTAAACTGTTTCCTGAACCCCAGGTGCCAGGCACCTGGGGTGGATATGATTTCTGGTTTGTCGGAAACGTTTATTTTTCCAGATAATACTTTGTTTTTCCGATGCTCTTTTTGCCATACTCGATTGCGCCGACTGGACAGC
>QOUV01000018.1 GCA_003862155.1 Lachnospiraceae bacterium | reverse complement strand
ACAGGACAGCTGATCTATGCAATATTATACTCAAGTGATACAGAAGAATATATTTAAAATATTTTAATCTATATCACTGCAACTTTTCATGAAAGATCTGTTTTTACAGAAAAAAATTCATACTCTCGGATTAAACTGCTACAGGTATGTCTTTTTTTCAAGATCAGGATTTACAGAAGCAGAGACTGATAAAGTAGGACATATAGATTTAACGCAGATATACAGATAACCACTGTTTTTTATTCTGCCTTATATCTTTAAAATTCTGCATTCCTACCGGAAGCCGTCTTTCCACAATATCAGCCGTCCTTTCAGATGAACAATATCTGATTAAATTCTAACATAATTACGACCATCATGACAGGGATTATTTTATTTCAACAGCTTTTTGGAAAAATGATCCTGCCCTTCAGCTTGTCCACATCCACTATAAATACATAGAAAACATCACCATAGTGCTGGTCGTGTACCAGTCTTCCAAAGTCAATGACATTAATAACGTTTCCTGTCTTTGTCCTGATCCGGTACGCGACATAGTCCTCATAACTATTTTGTGATGAAGGGGAGTTTATTTTTCCCTGCTCGATCTGATCATTTATGGACTTTTCTACTTTGTCCAGATCCTCATTATAGACAATCCGGCGGAAACTCGACTGTGTGTAGTCAAGAAAATCGTCGTAGTTGTCACACTCAAACAGATCTATCAAATGGTCATTTGCAAAGAGGATTTTTTCACTTTCATCGGCCTTATAGATAAGGAAGGCGCCAGGCATACCGTAGGCCATATTTGACACGTTAAATCCGAGCTGATCCCTCCTGATATTTGACATATAGTCCTGATAATGTTTTGCAGTATGCTTTCCACCAAGTTTGGCTGCATACAGTGCGTTATCCATCATCGTAATAAATTCTGCACTGTCCCTGGCCTGCGAAGGGTAAGAGGCATACCCTCCGGAAAGCGTATATCGGATGCTCTTATCTTCATATGAAAATGTCTTTTCACCCGGAATCACTTTCTCGAAAAGTTCCCCGCACTCTTCCGGAGATTTATTGCTGATTATGACGCAGAACTCGTCACCTCCTGTTCTTCCGATCAAAGCGTCCGGGAAGGACCTGCGGAGAAACTCTGAAAGGTTTTTAAGTGCGAGATCACCTGCGACGTGTCCATATATATCATTTATCAGTTTAAAATCATCGAGATCTATAAAAATTCCGGTAAGTTCTATTACCTTTTCGTCATTCACAAGGCTCTCAAGCCGTCGGTTCAATCCACCTCTGTTGTAAATGCCGGTCAGCGGATCCTTATATGCCAGGTCATCCAGCTTTTTGTTCTTTTGTAAAAGTTTTCGATTGTATTGTTTAGAAAAATACAGTGCAATGATAATTGTAAGGCACATGCAGACAATCACCAGTATAATTAATGTGCGGTCGACATATGGCTTAATTGCCTTTCTCTGAAGCGCATCGTACTGCCTGATGCTGCTTAAATTCATGCCCACACAGATGACCCAGTTATATTCCTTGTCCAGGGCGCAGTAGGTAAGCTTCTTCACCGGTTTGTCATTCTTATATGCTTTATAATAATACATGTAAAAACCACTGCCGGATTTTTTTACAATATCAAGCTCTTTCTGGTATGGTCTGTTCCCGGCTGCATCTGTTGTCCTGGTTGAGAGCACAAGGCCTTCTGAAGACGCTGGATTAGGATGCATCAGACGGACGGCATACCCGTCTCCTCCATTGTAATCCTTTATCTCATTGACCCACATGTATCCGTCACCCGGATATTTTAATGAATGGACCTTTTCATATGTACTGTCATAAACTTCCGAGTATATCTCATCTTTGGTCTTCCCCTGTTTTTTCAGGAGATTTCTCTTACTGTTAATTTTTCTGAGTCTGTTGTCAACAGCAGTTTTTAACACATCTTTGTCCGACTTAAGAATGATATTGTAGAGGTTCTTTGAATTTTGTCTTACCAGTACACCAAATCCAATGCCAAAAACCAGATACAAGACTATTATCGTGATAATAATTGTAATGATATCTTTATAGACAGACTTTTTGTCTTTAGACTCATTATATTTTTCTGATTTCATCTGTTGTAAACCTTCTCTTTTTCCTGTCTTTACACTCTATCCCTTATATATATCGTACTACATTTTCATTAACTTTAGATTTATCTGGAATTTTTATTTTTATTGTGATAGAATAATGTGTCGTTATGATTCAACCTTGAAGTGAATGAATTTCAAGTATCAGAGCTCAGATTGAATCTGGAAGGAGTAAATTTTATCATGTCAAATAAGTCTTTGAACAGCCGGGCTTCATTTTCTGGAAAACTTGGCTATGTGCTGGCTACAGCAGGATCGGCCGTTGGCCTTGGCAATATCTGGCGTTTTCCCTATCTGGCTGCAAAGTACGGCGGGGGAATCTTTCTTTTAGTCTATGTCATTTTAGCCATAACATTCGGCTATTCGCTGATGACATCTGAAACCGCGCTTGGAAGAAAGTCAAAGAAGAGCCCGGTCGGTGCTTTCCACCACTTCAGCAGCAGTAAGTCAGCGTCGTTCGGAGGATGGATAAACGCCATAATTCCTATGATCATCTGCCCGTATTACTGCGTGATCGGCGGATGGGTGTTAAGGTATCTCGCTGGATATGTCGCTGGCGGAGTAGACAGGCTCGCCGGTAAAAATTACTTCTCGAATTTTATCGGAAATGCCGCTTCTGTCGAGGGCTGGTTCCTTGTTTTTTCAATCTGCACTCTCGCCGTTATCCTCTTCGGCGTTCAGAATGGTGTTGAGAGGGCATCTAAGATCATGATGCCTGTCCTTATAATCTTAGCCATTATTATCGCTATATATTCGATGACACGTCCTGGAGCCGCTGCCGGAGTTAAGTATCTGCTCGTTCCGGATTTTTCGCGTTTCTCATGGATGACCGTTGTTTCCGCTATGGGGCAGATGTTCTACTCGCTCTCGATCGCGATGGGAATTTTATACACCTACGGTTCATACATGAAAAAGGACGTCTCTATTGAAAAATCAACGTTTGAGGTCGAATGCTTTGATACACTTGTAGCAGTTCTTGCCGGCCTTATGATAATACCTGCCGTTTTTGCATTTTCTGGCGCTGATGCCGCTAAAAACCTGCAGACTGGCCCTTCGCTGATGTTTGTTACGATGCCAAAGATCTTTCAGAGCATGGGAATAGGTACCGTAATAGGAATCGCATTTTTCCTGCTCGTTTTCTTTGCAGCGCTTACAAGCTCAGTCTCTCTGGCTGAGAGCTGCGTTTCGACCGTTCAGGATGAATGCCATATCAGCAGAAAAAAATCAACATTTATAGTCGGTGCTCTCATGCTGCTGCTCGGTTCACTCTCGAGCTTCGGTTTTAATATTCTCTCAGGTGTCAGGATCTTCGGAATGGATTTTCTCGATTTCTTCGACTTCCTTTCGAATTCGATTATGATGCCAATCGCAGCTATCGCCACCTGCGTTCTCGTACTGCGCACTGTAACACTTGACAGCGTTGCAGAAGAAGTTACGTCCTGCGGCGAAAAGTTCCACAACAGAAAAGTCTACAACTTCGTTATGAAATATCTCGCTATCGCATTCCTAGGGATCATCCTGATCTCATCGGTCCTCAATGTACTTGGCGTAATCCATATGTAAGAAAAAATTTCAAGGGATTGTGAAGAAAATTCTACTTCACAGTCTCTTATTTTTTTGATATCATATAAGAAGTGATTCCTTTAGACTCGCACGAAACCTATAGAGATAAAAGGTTTTGCGCCATTTACATTATTTTTGATGGCCTATGAAAAGTTTGATAAATAAGTTCAGTAAATGGTTACTTTCTACAGATCTTAAGGATATGCAGAGTGAAATAAATTCACGGAATGCGATAAGCCTTTACAGGATTTCTCAGGCCGGTGTCATTGTCACTCTTCTCAATATCTTAAATCAGGTTAACCTGCGCTCTTACAATGCCTTACTTTGTAACCTGGTTCTTCTTGTCATTCAGATAATCATATCGATAGCCTGTTTTTGCTGCCAGAATTCTGTAAAGCAGTCCCCAAAAGCGACTTCAGAACTTTATCTGTACGAGAGCCTGATGCTTGTATTCAATTTAGTCAGCAGCACATTTATCAATCACAATATCAAGGGAGTTGCGTTTCTGATCTACGCTACCGTTCTGCCGCTTTTGATCATAGATATTCCGTGGCGGGTCATTTTGTTTATGACCATCTGGGACACATCATTTATCTGCTGCTCATTTATTGCCAAATCACCTCATCTGTTTCAGGTCGACTTAGGCCATATCCTGATGAGTTATGTGAACACACTGATCTGCCTTTCCATCGTTCTTTCATCACGGCTGAATGAGATCAAAAATCACGTGAGATTTTTAAAGAGTGACAGGACAGATCATCTGACGAATCTGTACAATCGCAGGTATTTTCTCTATCTTGCGAAAAAAGAGCTCTCCTCTGCCAGGATCAAGTATGACTATTCGATCATCTACTATGATTTCAACAACATCCGTGATTTTAACCAGGAGCACGGCTTCAGAGACGGCGATACCCTTCTGAAAAAGTTCGCCATTTTTCTTCAGAACAACTACCCTTCAAGGCTCTGCGCGCGTTTCGGAGAAGACCACTTCGTCGTACTTGCCAAAAATGACGAGTGGAAAAACGCTACGATAAATCTGATCAAAGACCTTGACGCCTTTATTATCAGGCGTTACGGAAGACATATTATAACAGATCTTACAGCCACTTCGGGACTTACCTCGGATATCAACAAGGAGGAGGAAGCTATTACTATGCCTCTTTCGATCCGGTGCGGTGTCTGCGCTGTTCCTGACAGCTCTTCACTGGAGAGTGCCTGTGACAATGCGCGTATCGCCTGCCATTACTACTCTGCTGACAATCCATTCAATTTCATGATATATGACGAATCCATCGCACACGATATCCAGAGCAGTGCCTATGTGCGCCAGCACATCGACGAGGCTGTTCAGAAGGGCTATATCAAGGTTTACTATCAGCCGATCGCGCGTGCGGCCACGAATCAGATCTGCAATGAGGAAGCTCTTGCACGCTGGGAAGATCCGACTTATGGACTGCTTCAGCCGTCGTCCTTTATTCCTATCCTCGAGAGACACGCTCTTTTGTAC
This sequence comes from Lachnospiraceae bacterium, assembly GCA_003862155.1. Taxonomy (GTDB): domain Bacteria; phylum Bacillota; class Clostridia; order Lachnospirales; family Lachnospiraceae; genus Weimeria; species Weimeria bifida. Next base: position 32,993 of record QOUV01000018.1, on the reverse strand, counting down.
AAGGTCGATTTTTACGTTCTGGAGCAGGTGCTAAGGGATTTTAAGACGAGAAAAGAGAGCGGAATGCGTATCGTTCCGGTATCTATAAATCTTTCGAGAAATGATTTTTATGGACTGGATGTCGTAAAAGAAGTCACAAGCCGTGTCGATGCTGCCAACTGCCCGCATAATCTGATCGACATCGAGATCACTGAGAGCGCCTACGCCGCCGATCCGAAGAAGATCATGCAGGCTATGGACGGCTTCCACAAGGCGGGTTTTCATGTCTGGATGGACGATTTCGGAAGCGGATACTCTTCTCTCAACCTGCTTAAGGACTCCTCTTTTGATCTTATAAAGCTCGATATGAGGTTTATGAAAAATTTTGACAGCAGGACCGAGATCGTTGTCGGCTCAATTCTGTCTATGGCTTCGCAGATGGGCATCGATACGCTGGCTGAAGGTGTGGAGACAGAGAAGCAGCGAAATGAACTTCGCCGCCTGGGATGTGGACGTCTCCAGGGCTACTATTACAGCAAACCAAGTCCTTTAAGCTACATTATCGATAAGCAGACCAATAACCCGGGATTTACAATTGAAGATCACTCTCACGTCTCCTACTATGATCAGGTAAGCCGTTTCAATCTCGACAAGCCTCTTGCGTGCTTTGAAGATTCCCTCGTGGAAGGATTTACGAACTCTCTGCCTGCGGCAATCTCACAGTGGGACGATAAGGAGGGAACTCTTCTGATTCTCCGCGCCAATACAGCCTTTACACAGGCACAGAAAGATCTTTCAGATATCCGGTATGATTTTTCAGCTTTAGGTGCCACCGATCAGTACACTTATGTCCCAGGAAAAGAAACGGCTGACGCCATACGTGAAAGTATAAGCACCGGTCGTGGCGTATCATATCAGCTTATCATGAATAAAGTTCCTGTCACGTTCTATGTACACATGATAGGAAAAGACGATCTGAGCGACAGAAATGCCATCCTCTTCGTTGTGATCCCGAATCGCTCATGATCACACCAATGGAGAATTTTCAGATCACTTGAAGTCAAACCTTACGAGTTCGCAGTTATCGATTCCCGAATTTGAAAATTCTTCGTTTGTCATATCATGAAAATATGCCTGTACCATTCTGGCGATTCCGTTGTGGGCGACCAGGATATATGTCTTTCCAGTCGCCTCTTCTCTCTCCTTCAAGTCGTCGAGCAGATTGAAAATCCGCTGTCCGAGCTTTAGCATCGATTCACCGCCACTGTACGAGTCAGCGAAATTCTGCTTGCTTCTTTGGAATTCCGCTCCGTCTCTTGCTGTCCCCTCATATCTTCCAAAATTCTGCTCGATAAGACGTGGCTCTATGCTCATCGGAAGACCGGTGATTTTCGCGATGGTCTCAGCAGTGTGCCTCGCGCGGCTGAGGGGAGAAGCGAGAAGCTCGTCTGCCTTGACTTCGCCACTGTCCATTTTTTCCCTGATCAGGTGTCCTGTCCTTTCAGCCTGCCTGTACCCTGTTGGAGTAAGATCGATATCGGTCCTTCCACAGACCTTTCCCTCAACGTTCCAATATGTCTGTCCATGGCGGACAAAATAAATGCATGCCATAAAAGTGCCTCCATATATAATATAATATAAGCTAAGGCACTTATCTTTTCAAGGATAAAAAAGCATCAGCTCCTACATCAGGACGATCTTATTCATGTAATCCTGACTCTTAATTATGTTTTTGTACTCTTTCGGTGTGAGGCCTGTAAACTTCTTGAAGGTGCGGACGAAGGCCGGCTGATCGTAGTATCCAAAGGAAGTGGCAACATCGCAGATATTTGACGTCGGGTTTTTGTCGATAAAATCTATAGCGCTCTGGAATTTTAAAATCCCGGCATATTTTTTCGGGGAGAGGCCCATCGCATCGCGAAACACTTTCTCAATGTATCTGGATGTGTAGCCTGATTCTTCTGCTATCGAATCGATCCTGACATTTCCGCGGAGGTCGGAAATTTCAGAGACTATCGAACGCATAATCTCTGAAGTGGTGGTGTACGGCAGCTCGAGCGAGCCCAGTTTTTTCCTGTAAAAATCTAAAAAGAAGTTGCAGCGGCTGTCAAAGTCAGGAAGCTCGCACATTTTTTCAGTCAGGAACTGATCTCCGCCACAGATAGGGAGGTCTAGCTGTTCGTGGTTGTAGCTTCCGAAGCTTCCCTCTAAAAATACCGGCTTTACACCGGGCAGAAATCTCATTCCAAAGTAGGTGTGCCCTTCGACCATCCAGGTCTTCGTGCGCTCAAGGACGGTTCCGGCGGCTATCGCCCTGTCCCCGTCATATGAAATATCAAAGATCAGATCAATGCAGCCATCGGGAATAGAAGGCAGCACAGCGAGTCCGGGGTTTTTCACCTCGAACTCGTAAAAATGTGCTATGCCCATGTCGTTTATGATTCTTTTTTTATAGATATCACTGCTTAGCGCCCAATCCGGTTGAATTGAATACATAAGCACGCCCCTCCTCTTCTTCTTCGTAATTCAGAGCTTCTCTGTTTACTTCGTCCATATCGAGCGGCGTGAACGGCTTTACCTTCATCACGAATTTGATCCAGATCGCACAGTAGGTCACAAGGACTACGAAGAGCACAGCGCAGAGCTCATAGATCCTTATCCTGTCTGCCCCGGAGCTTATATGGGCGATCATATAGACATTTCCGATAATTCCTATGATCTGCGGGATCCCTTTCATTGTAAACTTTCTCGGCCGATCCGGGTATTTTTTCCTTAAAATAAGAACCGAAATATGAACGAGGATATATGTAAAGAGCCAGAAGCATGAACCTGAAAGGATCAGGAAGCTTACTGCCGAAGCTGTTCCAAGTCCTGATACCACGAGGATCCCAACAGAAACAGAAAGGAAAACGAGGCCAACAAATGCGGCGCCGTTTTTATTTGTCCTGGCAAAAACTCTTGGCACCATTCCAGCGAGAAGATACTGCCCCGTGCCTCCATCTACTTCCGGCATCAGCTGGTTTAGTTCCGCAAATGAAAGTCCGACAAATGAGCTAAGGATCACAACCAGAAAAAGCGGGATTATAAACCATCTTCCGATCGAACCCATTCCTGTTCCCAAAGATACGAGACAGCTTGTCGCAACTATAAGTCCCACGTTGATCGCAACGGCACTGAAAAGTCCTAATTTCTTCTGCTGCATAGATGAGCCTCCTTCCAATAAAAAAACGGAGTTCCATTTCTGGAACTCCGTTGTCCTTTAAATTTGTATCTCTTTTTGAATAAAAAAAGTATATCACAATTTAAGGCGTAAAATTGTATTTTTCCGAATCATCTGCTTAAGCAGAAGTAATTGCCCCCTACTGCCATATATGGTCTGGCCCATGAGAAATATCTTCCTGCCGAGAAGAAGAGCAGGTTCTTTGGATGAGAATTCTTTATAAGCGCATCTTTGGCTGCGTTTACGGTCTCACCACAGAGCCTTACTCTGTTTATCGAGCCGTTCCTTACTACTGAAAACGCGCCCCTGGCCGTGATCGCAGATTTAAGCGGATGAGAACCGCCAAAGGTCCTCGCCCTGTTTACAATTGTCTCTGCCACGAGCTCTTTGGCCTTGTAGCTTGAAGCATCTCCTGCCTCGGCCGAAATGACCCTGCACATCAGGTCAAAATCGCCTTTCGTAATCTTTACCTGGGATAATTTCTTAAGTTCTTTGTAGGAAATATCGATCAGAACCTGGCTTTCAAACTTCGCTCTGGCGTTGTAATTCTTTTTATTGACCCAGATATACTTACCTCTCATTTTAGAAAGCTTTGACTTGTACTTCTTCGTAAGCTTCTTTGCATTGACAGGTTTATACTTCTTCTTAGTCTTCTTTTTTGACTTCTTCGCAGTCTTTTTCTTTGAAGTGCTCTTCGCTTTTGACTTGGTGGACTTTTTCTTTGAAGTGCTCTTCGCTTTTGACTTTGTGGTCTTCCTAGATGATTCCTTTGTAGTCTTCTTTGTAGTACTTTTATTCTTCTTAGAAATATCAGTGGCTTTGTTCGAGCTGTTCCCCTGATCAGAAGGTGCTGCAGGTGTAGCAGGATTCGTGGCAGGCGTAGTCGTAGATGACGCGGCTGCGTTATTGTCAGTATTCTGCACTGTCTGGTTATCAGCTGGCTGTTCAACACTTACAGCAGATGTCGGCTGGGCTTCTTCAGCCGCTGCCGTAATCGGCGGAGCCAAAGTAAGAGCAATAGTCACTGCAAGAGCCAGGTATAGCTTCTTTCTCATATAACCTCCTGGTTGCATTTATGTTTCAACATGTTATATTATGACACAATTTTGTAACATTTGCAAGCGATTGTTAACATTTTAGAAATGGGTATTCCCTTTAATACAAGAGTTTTATTGATTTTTTCCCCGGCTGCTTTTAGAATAAGAGGGTTGCTGCAATCTTACAAAATAGAGGTTTTTATATATGGAAAAGTCGTCTGAGAATAAAAATCAGATTGTAAACGGAGTCATCTGGAAGCAGATCCTTATCTTCTTCTTTCCTATATTAGTCGGCGCTGTGTTCCAGACTCTCTACAACACTGTAGATGCTGTGGTTGTCGGCCGTTTTTCCGGTAAAACTGCGCTCGCGAGCGTCGGAGGATCATCGGGACAGATTGTAAATTTCATCTTCTCATTTTTTATGGGCCTCTCATCCGGTGCCACTGTAGTCATCGCACAGGCTTACGGTGCCGAGGACCACAAGAGAGTTGACGAAGCCCTTCATACTGCCTACTCTTTCGCACTGACAGGCGGAATTGTCTTAGGAGTTTTAGGCGTGATCTTTTCAGATCCGCTGCTGATGCTTCTTCAGACGCCAAAAGACCTTTTCGTGCAGTCAGAGATCTATGTAAGGCTCCTTCTCGGAGGCCTTGTCTTTACGCTTATTTACAACGTCGGTTCTGCGATCCTTCGCGCGATCGGTGACTCAAGGCGCCCCCTCTACATTCTTATCGTCTGCTGCGTCTTAAATATAGTGCTCGACCTGCTGTTTGTCGCAGTTTTCCACCTTGGCGTTTTCGGTGCCGGGTTTGCAACAGTAATCTCGCAGACCGTTTCAGCCATCCTTATCACCTGGCTTCTTATGAAAAAAACTCCGGGAATGGCCCTGTCTCTGCGCAGGCTTCATATGAATAAGTCGATTCTTAAAAAAATCCTGCAGATCGGCCTTCCAACTGCAATAAGCGGCTCGATGTTTTCTATATCAAACATGATACTTCAGACAGCGATAAACCACATGGGTTCAAATACAGTCGCCGCCTGGACCGCTTATGGCAGGATCGACGCGTTCTGGTGGATGATAGACCAGGCATTCTGCATCTCTATCACTACATTTGTCGGGCAGAATTACGGTGCCGATAAACCAGACCGGATAAAAAAGGGAATCGCAGAAGTTATCGTAATGGAGGCAGTGCTGGCCGTTGCTATCGGAATCCTGGTAGTAAATGCAGCTCCGATTCTTCTGTCATTTTTTACAAAGTCCAAGTCAGTAATCGAGATTGGTGCGACGATTTCTCACGAGATCGCCCCGTTTTACTGGACTTTTATCGTATCGGAGATACTATCTTCGTCCCTTCGGGCCGAGAACTATGTAATGGTAACGACAATCACAAACCTGCTCGGTATCTGCCTCTTCCGAATTATCTGGGTACACTTTATGGCATCCACCGGAGCCGCCCATCTGCTCTACTGCTACCCGATAAGCTATGTGATAACTTCTGTCTTTGTACTCATCTACTTCGCTTACCGCCAGCCTAAGATCTTTAAAAAAATGGCCAGAAAAGCCGCCTGATTTTTTTATAAAAACAAAAAAACAGTCCGTGGAAAAATTCCACGAACTGCTTTTTGCTTTAAAAGTAAAATTAAATTACTTTGCAGTCTCTGCTGCCTTCTCAGCTTCTGCTGCTTCATCAGCCTCAAGAACAGCCTCTGCTGCTGCGTCCATATGCTGGTGCTCAGCGATATGAAGAACTGAAGAATCGAGAGGTGTAGTAACTTCGATGTCGTTATTCTTAGCGATATCGAGGTCAGCAACCTTGATCTCTGTTCCGATAGGAAGCTTTGCAACATCGATCTCGATCTTATCGATGATATCCTTAGGATATGCCTTGTACTCAACCGTGCTTACATCTCTTGTAATGAAGCCGTTTGTACGGTCCTCGTTCAGAAGGATGATTTCTGCAGCACCCTTAACCTTCTCATCTGCGAGCAGGTGCTGGAATGTCATGTCGAGATAGTGAGTATTAAGGTGATCCTTATCTGCTGACTTGATCATCGTGTCGTACTCTTTGCCATCTACTACGAGAGTGGCCTCAGAACCAACGTGATGATTCTTCATGAACTGTGTAGCTTCGTTTGCGTCGATGACAAGTGAAAGTGACTCTGGAAGATCCTTACCACACATAGAAGCGGTAATAAGTCCCTCACGGCGAAGTGCCTTAGCCTTCTTTGACATGTCACGTGTTTTAGCATTAAGTGATGCCATTGTAAAAACTCCTTTCTGCGGGCCGTTTTGACCCCAGGCAAGACCCGATTTGAATCTGCCTACAAAAATTACGCCAAATGTTATTCTACCACGACAAGTGGTTTAATTGCAAGCACTTTATTTTTGTGCTGCTGTATTTTTCTGATCGGCCTTTGCAAATCTCTCTGTAATCTCTTCCCTGTAGACCTTTTTATAGAAGGTAAGCGAGAGAACAAACGAAACGCCCTCTGCGATAAGGAAGCTCCACCAGACATTGTTTACATTGCCGGTCTGTGCTAAAAGCCAGGCTGCAGGGATAAGGATTATAAGCTGTCTTCCAAGAGATACGAGGAGCGAATAGATACTTCTCGAAAATGCCTGGAAAGTAGAGCCCATAACTATTCCCATCGCAGCTACCGGGAAATGTATAGCTATTGTGCGAAGAGCCGGAACGCCCATCCGAAGCATCTCTTTAGAAGGTGAGAAAAGTGAGAGAAGCTGATTTGGAAAAAGCTCAAACACTGCTGTACCACAGAGCATGATACAGATAGCAAGCTTCATCGCAAATTTTAAAGACTCATCTATCCTCTCCTTCTTTTCTGCTCCGAGGTTGTAGGCAAGTACCGGGATCATTCCGTTGTTAAGTCCGAACACAGGCATAAAGAAAAATGACTGAAGCTTGAAATAAGCTCCGAATACAGCTATAGCTGTCGATGAAAACGCTTTAAGGATCAGGTTCATGCAGTATGTCATGACAGAACCAATAGCCATCATGATTATCGTAGGGATACCGACTGCGTAGATACGGCCTACCACTTTAAGATGAGGGTGCAGCATTTTTTTCAGAGAAAAATGTATCTCCTTATTAAACCGCAGGTTCATAAATAGTCCAAGGCAGGCGCCGATGCACTGTCCCATAACTGTGGCGTAAGCTGCTCCTGCTACTCCCATCTTCGGGAACGGTCCGATACCAAAGATGAGTATCGGGTCAAAAACTATATTTATAATAGCTCCTGTAAGCTGCGATACCATCGAAAGAAGCGTGCGTCCCGTGGACTGCAGAAGTCTTTCGAAAGTAATCTGCATGAAAATTCCGATGCTGATGACAGTAACGATACTGACATAAGAGTAGTCCAGCTGCCTTATCTCAGGGTCAGCTGTCTGGCTGTTTACATACGGAGCTGTGCAGGTCAGTCCTATGATAAGAAATACCGCTGCACTTATAAGTGCAAGGAGCACACCGGTATTGGCCGCTTCGTCGGACTTCTCATATTCCTTCTCACCAAGCGCACGCGAAAGCAGCGCATTGATACCTACTCCAGTACCTGATGCTATAGAAATCATCAGATCCTGCATAGGAAACGCAATCGTAACTGCAGTCAGGGCGTTCTCCGAGATCATAGATACGAAGATCGAATCGACTACATTGTAAAGTGCCTGGACCATCATAGAGATCATCATCGGCACGGACATATTGACAATTAGTTTTTTTACGGGCATGACGCCCATTTTGTTTTCCTGCATCATTGCTCCTTTCCTTATCTGAGTGCAACAGAACCTTTTTATTTTACCAGTTTATTTTAGAAAAATCAAACAGATTTTTGCACAAAAAAATGCCCCAAAAAGTCCGATTTATGGTACAATAAACATAAATAGTAGTCGCCGGAAGTTCCGGCGCGGCATTAATAGAAACGGGGGTTTCACCATGACTAAGATGAAGGAATTAATGGATCACGTCAGAAAGAAAGGTTACGGAACTGTCCCATATGAGAACGTGAACGGAGATTTTGTTTACCTTTCACGCGGTATCAGGGCAGAGTTTATGGAGGGCGACGACGATATGCAAAAGATCATCGATGCCGTCGGACGCTTTCAGCACGGAGATTATGGAAATGCTGCTGAGCATGGCAAAACCCCGAGAGAAGGTCACGAATACGGCCGCTATGAGATCACCCATCTGAAGGGCGATGATTCATCCGAAGATCCAGCAGTATGGATTCACAGAGCTGACGATTCGCTGATCGTATATTTTAAATTCGAAAGATAAGATACTGCTAAGGAGCCGGGTTATTCCCGGCTTCTTTTTTCTTTAAAAATTCCTTTAATTTTCAAAAAGTAATTGACAGAACTTATAAAACAGAGTATTATACAAATATGATTTGAATGATTGTTCAAATGTTCATTTTTTCGAATCAAATTTATACGAAAGCTGGATTATCTAATATGGCAGACGAGGAGTTAAAAATGAAAGAAAACACAAAGCCTAAAGGCGAAGAGGGAAACGATGACGATGATGACGACGAGATGCCGCCGAAACAGAAGCTGATACAGATCCTTATCTCGACAGGATTTCTTATCGCAGCATATTTTATTGTAAGAGCTGATCCATCCCTTAAAGAATGGCAGAAGCTTCTTATCTATCTGATCCCGTATTTTTCAGCAGGATTTGATGTGTTAAAGGAAGCTTTAGAAGCTGTCGTTCACGGCGAAGCCTTAAACGAAGATTTCCTGATGACAGTCTCTACTATCGGTGCCCTGCTGATCGGATTCGTGCCAGGTGGTTCTTCGATGTATCCTGAAGCAGTATTTGTAATGCTCTTCTTTCAGGTCGGAGAATTTTTTGAGGGAGTCGCAGAGGGAAATTCGTCCCGCGCCATCTCCCATCTCTTAGACATAAGGCCAGACACCGCGAACGTCGAGCGCGACGGAAAAGTCACTACGGTTTCTCCCGAGGAAGTCGCAGTCGGCGAGATCATCGTCGTAAAACCGGGCGAGAAGGTCCCGATGGACGGCACGATAATCGAAGGTTCCACAAGCCTCGACACAGTGGCTCTGACCGGTGAATCCACTCCGAGAAGTGTGACGGTCGGAGATCAGATCTTATCCGGCTGCGTAAACCAGTCCGGAGTCGTTCGCGTAAGAGTCGGAAAAGCCTTCGGCGAATCCACAGCATCGAAGATCTTAGAACTCGTTGAACACTCGAGCGACGCCAAGTCAAAGAGCGAGAAATTCATCACAAAATTTGCCAGAGTCTATACTCCTGTCGTAGTGTTAGCTGCCGTAGTCTTATCCTTCGTTCCGCCTGCCATAATAGGTGCCGTCACTGGTGTCGGCTTTACCGCAGTTTTTGCAGACTGGCTTTTAAGGGCACTGACATTTCTTATCGTATCCTGCCCATGCGCACTCGTTGTTTCAGTGCCGCTCGCATTTTTCGGAGGAATCGGTGCCGCTTCAAAGAACGGAATTCTTGTAAAAGGATCCGCCTTTATGGATTCCCTCTCTAAGGCAGATACAGTAGTCTTTGATAAGACAGGAACTCTTACGAAAGGAGTTTTTGAAGTCACAAGTCTTCACCCTGACTGCATCAACGCGAAGGAACTCCTTCATCTCGCAGCCCATGTCGAGCGCTACTCCACTCACCCGATCGCCGCTTCGATAAAGGCGGCTTTCGGAGATGAAAACGACGGCTGCGTTGTCGAAAGCGCCGAGGAAGTCGCCGGGCAGGGTGTAAAAGCCATAGTAAATGGCAGAACTGTCTGCGTCGGAAATACTAAGCTTATGGACTCCGTCGGAGCAAAGTACAGGACCTGCGACGATCCGGGCACAGTCCTCCATGTCGCAGTCGATGGAAACTACGTCGGACACATCCACATCTCAGATGTCGAGAAGCCCGATTCAAAACAGGCTGTATCAGACTTAAAGGCCTGCGGTGTCAGAAAAACTGTAATGCTTACAGGTGACAGGGAGTCAGAAGCCAAACGAGTTGCAAAAGATTTAGGTCTCGACGAGTACAGCGCAGAGCTTCTCCCAGCTGATAAAGTTTCAAAGGTCGAAAGTCTCTTAAGTGAAAAGCCAGCCGATGGAACTCTTGTCTTTGCAGGAGACGGAATTAACGATGCTCCTGTTCTCGCGAGAGCCGATGTCGGCATAGCGATGGGAGCTATAGGAAGCGATGCAGCGATCGAAGCCGCAGACGTAGTCCTTATGGACGACAAGCCGTCTAAGATTGCGAAAGTCATAAATATTTCAAAACACACTCTCTCAATCGCAAAACAAAACATCGTTATCGCGATAACTATAAAGCTGGCCATACTAATACTCGCAGCATTAGGCCTCGCCCCGATGTGGCTTGCAGTTTTCGGAGACACCGGCGTACTTATAATCTGCATAGCAAATTCAGCAAGGACACTCAGATACAAAAATGAAAAATAAATGCGTTCTTCCAGATGAAAATGAAATGGCCGATCTCGCCGAACTTTTCAAAGTGTTCGGCGATTCGACCAGAATAAGAATCCTCTTCTGTCTCTACGACGAGGAGCGAAGTGTAAGCGACATCGCAGAGGCTCTCAGCATGACGACCTCCGCCGTCTCTCATCAGCTTAAAATTTTAAAGACCAATAAACTTATCGACTCCCGCCGCGACGGGAAGCAGATCTTCTACTTCCTGGCCGACGAGCATGTCCACTCAATACTTGGCGTCGGCAGAGATCATATCGAAGAAAAATAATCGCCGGAGCAGCTGCGGCTGCTCCGGCACAACTACTATTACTCTACCCTTGTAAAAGGCCTTAACCTGTCTCTTAATACAGGCCCGAAAATACCAGCGATCACGATCTTCGCGAAGTCCTCAATTACGAAAGGAAGCACGCCGGCGGCAAGTGCAGCCTGAAAAGTCATTCCGGCTGAAGTCTTAAGCCATATCGTACCAAAGAGATAAGCAACCCAGGTCGCTGCCTCCATAACAATAATAGATAGAACTCTCTTCTTATAGAATCTCTTTATCACAGGACCGATAATAAGTATCATAGGAATAAAGCCGATCAGGTAACCACCTGTAGGGCCTACGAGCTTCTGCGGTCCGCCCTGAAATCCTGAGAAAACCGGCAGGCCAATGAGTCCGATCAGAAGATACACGATATAAGCTGTAACTCCACGCTTAGTATCAAGTATATACATTGTAAAATAGAGTGCCAGATTTGTAAGTGAAATCGGCACTGGCCCGATAGGAAGTGACAAAGGTCCAAGAATGCAGATGACTGCAGTCATAAGAGCCGTGGTCGTTAAGAATCTTACTTTGGAATCTGTGTTGTTTGGGTTCATTCTGTTAATAGTGCTGTCTGACATAAATTATACTGCCTCTTCTCTGTATTTATATTTGTAGTCCCATCTATCCTCTTCAGGCCTCTCCCAGTCCGGAGTCGTATCTCTTCCGAGCTCCGCAAGCATCTCTTTGTCCTGCTTAATCGTAGAACCTGAAGTCGTAAGCATATTTCCAGTGATGCTTGCGCTCGCGCCAGATGAGAATGTACATCTTCCGTTGTCCGCCATCAGGGCTCTTCCGCCGGCGAGTCTGATATCAGCTTCAGGATTAATAAACCGAAAGATCGCAATCGTACGCAGGATATCGTCCTCAGTAAGTCTCGGGCGATCCTCGAGCGGTGTTCCCTTTATAGGCATAAGGCTGTTTACAGGGATTGATCTGATGCCAAGCTCATTTAAGGTAATGGCCATGTCGATCCTGTCGTCCCAGTCCTCTCCCATACCGATGATTCCACCGGAGCAGACCGCAAGTCCCTCGTTCTGGGCACGCTTGATATTTGCGATCTTGTCGTCAAATGTGTGCGTAGTGCAGATATGAGGGAAAAACCTCCTCGAAGTCTCGATGTTGTTGTGAATTCCGGTAACTCCAGCCATGTGAAGCCTGTGGAACTGTTCACTCGTCATAAATCCGAGCGAGCAGCAGAGCTCGATCTTTAGCTCCTTATGCATTCTCTCTATCACATGGATGATCTTCTCAAAGTCCGCATCCGAAGGGCCATAACCGGAATCTACGATAGCAAATCTGTCGACGCCCTCTTCCTGATTCGACTTCGCTTCCTCTATGATCTCGTTCTCATCTCTGAACTCAAATTCGTCACAGTGAGTGTGATTGTGCGCCGACTGCGCACAAAATTTGCAGTTCTCTCCACACCTTCCGCCACGTCCACTTATAATAGTGCAAAGGTCCACTTTGTCACCGCAGAGAGCTTTTCTGATCCTGTCGGCGCCATCGCGCATCTGGTCTAAATCTGCAGTGATAAGAAAAGACAGATCGTCCCCTCTTTTAAGTCTCTTCCCAGCGATGATCTCGTCTGCAAGTTTCTCGATATCCATCAGCTTATTACTCCTTATTTTTAAAATACACAACAATAGAAATTCTAAGCCAATTTGTCACAATTGTCAACATAATTTTAATTTATGCGTGACATTTATGCTTGTAAAATATGTTCAAAAAGCTATAATAATGTAGTGACAATTAACATTTTAAGGTGACAAATATGACTACTATAGAAAAAGTACTGGATCATCTCGAGAGGAACAAGGGAGTCTGGTTCTCCGGCGCCGAGCTCGCGTCAAACCTTAGCATCTCAAGAAACGCGGTCTGGCGGGCTGTAAACCAGCTTCGGGAGAAGGGCTACGACATACAGGCCGCCACACACAAGGGCTACTGCCTCTCTGAAAAGTCGGACAAGCTCTCGAAGGAGGGGCTGATCCCTTTTCTTGAAAAATATGATGACAAGTCAATAGTAAATATCGACGATGTTTTCGTCTTTGACTCTATAGATTCGACAAATAAGGAAGCGCTTCGGCGTATAACGACCGGCGCCTCTCACGGCACCGTAATAACAGCAGAGTCACAGACCGGTGGAAAAGGTCACACCGGACACGCCTTTGCCTCTCCCGATGGCGGGATCTATCTGAGCGTCATAATGCTCCCTGATAAGATGAAGCTCAAGGACCCGAAGAAGCTCACCTCTTCCGTCGCCAAATGCATTGTTGACACAATAAATACCCTCTGTAAAAAACCTGCAGAATTTTCAAAGCCCAATTCCTGTATTTTGAACGGGAAAAAAATCTGTGGGATTCTTACCGAAGCAGGTTTCGACGTAGATCTCGGCAAACCACTCTGGTACATAACAGGTATCGGGATAAATTTCAACACGAAATCGACCGACTTCTCAGCCGAGATAAGGGATAAGGCCGGAAGTATTTTTTCTGATGACGAGACTCCAGTAGTCAGCCGTAACGAATTCATTGCTGGGCTTTTAGTAAAAATCCTCTCACTGTAAATGTATAAATTTGTGCATAAAAAAAGCAGGCCGCTTAGGCGGCCTGCTCTTTTTATGAAATAAGAAGTTATTTATGCTTATGCTGCCACGGTATCGGCACCGGATGAAGATATAGCTTTCGCTCTCTTCACGCCACCATGAATGGTAATACCATCATAGAATACGGTCCAAACAAGGGCTACAGTGTATGCTGCCACCCACGGAAGGTTAAGTCCGATCTGTGCGTGTGCAATGAATGCGCAGGTTACAAATGAGTAGAATGTACCGGCGATCATTGGCATCCAGGCGAACCTAGCCTTGTTGTTCTCGAACATGTAGATCGTGATACCTGCAAGGGCGAACAGTGAGATCATCTGGTTTGACCATGCGAAGTATCTCCAGAGGATGTTGAATCCATTTGCATCGAGCTTAGCCCAAACGAGGATTACATATACGAGGGCGAAGATAGGTGCTGCAAGGAGAAGACGCTGTGAGTTCTTTTCCTGCTTCAGGTGGAATGTATCAGTAAGAGTAAGTCTTAATGATCTTAAAGCTGTATCACCTGAAGTAATAGGAAGTACGATGACACCGATGATAGAGATCATACCACCTACAGGTCCAAGTGCGTTCTTGCAGAGGATACCAACGACTGATGTAGCACTTACGGCTGCCATCTTGCCATTTACTAATGCGTTGAATGTCCATGCCTTTGTAGTCTGATCAAAGAGCATTGTAACACCGCCGGCCTTAGCTCCAAGGTTGATCATAGCCATAGTACCAGCTGCCCAGCACATAGCGATGAAGCCCTCTGTTACCATCATATCGTAGAATACGAAACGTCCTTTTCTCTCGCTCTTAATAGTACGTGATACAAGGGCGGTCTGTGTCGTATGGAATCCTGAAAGGATACCGCAGGCAACTGTTACGAAGAATATAGGAAGGAAGTGTCCGCCAATTCCTTTGGCTCCGTCTGCGAATGGACCTGCACCGAAGTATGCGCCATAGTTGAAGCCGCTGTTGGCACCGTTAGCTCCAACTGTATTCCAGCTTGCCCAGATATCTGTAAGAGGATATCCTTTAGCAAAGATTGCAACAAAGATACCTACTGCTGAGATAAGAAGTATGGCACCGAAGATAGGATAAATACGTCCGATGATCTTATCGATAGGGAATACTGTTGCAATCAGGTAGTAAACAAAGATAACTGTGTAAATAACCCATGTAACAGGATCTGAAGGAGCTCCAGAACGACCAAGGATCTGAGTGTTGAAGATATCTCCTGGTGTGTAGATGAATACGGCTCCTACAAGTAAAAGCAGGATACAGATGAAAACATCGTACAGATAGTAGATACCTCTGTTTGTGTACTTCTCTACGAACTGAGGCATCTGCATACCGCCTTCACGAGTACAGATCATACCAGCGAAGTAGTCATGCATTGAACCTCCGATAACGTTTCCGATCGGGATAGCGAGGAATGCGACAGGTCCGAAAAGAATACCCTGAATAGGTCCAAGGATAGGTCCTGTTCCTGCGATATTTAAAAGATTGATAAGTGCGTTCCTCCATGTAGCCATCGGAACGTAATCCACACCATCCTGCTTAGCGTAAGCAGGTGTCTCTCTGTCATCCGGTTCGAAAACTCTCTCACAGAAGTGTCCGTAAAGAGCGCCACCACCGATTAAGATGACAAGGCCGATAATAAAAGTTGCCATGTTTGTTTTCCCTTCTTTCTACTTTTCCCAGACCTCCTGAATAAAACGGCAACAGATAGACAGGAGCTCCTTTACTTTGTTAATTGAATATATTTTAATGCTATTGTGAATAAAATTCAACGGCAAAAGTAAAGATATCTGTACAAAAAACCGGTCAAAGTAAGGTGCGGCGCATCATATTCACTTTTAAGATGAATTATTTTCACTTATAATTCAATTTTTCGATAACTGCCTTTATCGTGTTTGGAATGTCAAATTTTTCCTCGTCTATAGTGATATCTGCGTATTTTTCCCGATCAGTATTATATTGTCCCTCATGTTCTTTCAATCCTGGTCTGAAGCATTGTCCCGACAGCGTCTGCAAACATATCAAGCTGTCTTATCCTCGCAAAATCCGATCCGTAGATCTTGTGAACGTTCGGAAGGGATTTGTCATTTCCTGTAAAGACGCAGAGCACGTTTATGCCCTTCATCCTGGCCGAGTGTACCTCGGCTGCTGTATCCAAAACGCCAACCTCTGCGGCATAGTCTCTGTACCGTCCGTCGCCTGTCCGCACCTTTATCATGTCGTTTGGCGTGCAGTCTGATAAGACGATAAGCAGTTTGTGGTCAGCGTGATTTTCCTCGAAAATTGAGTGTTTCGTCTCAGACATCAGCCCGGCTGCGATCCTAATAGCCATCCCGTCTCTATTGGCCCCGGTCGTAGCATACCGGAATATCTCCCTGTTCCTGTCCTTCTCGCTGTAGTCACGGTATAGGTTAATTACTGTATATCCCGTCATCGAGCAGAATGAATAGACTCTGACCGGGATATTGCATTTCGTCAGCGCTTCTGCGATCATATAGCCCTGAGCGGCTACGATCTCCTGCCTGTGTATCTCGGAAGTCGAAGCGTCGAGAAGCAGATCAACGGAGATATTTCCATTGTCACCCGGTATTGTTTTTTTGAAAATCCTGTCGTCATCGAGATACAGAGCTCTCCATACCTTAGCCGGGACAATTTTTCCGGACTTGGACCTTATCGTCTGATCCTCCATCCTGACTAAGACCGAGTTTCTGATCTTTTCAGTCAGCTTCTCGATCTGGACGCGGTGAATGACTTCGTTGTCTTTATAGGCTCTCTCGTTGTCCTTTGCCTGATCTATCGCCTGTTTATGCATCTTACCAGCAAAACCGGCATCAAGCATCTTCTCGTCGTAGTCGCCTCTTGTAAAGTGAAGCTTAACATCGGTGTGATTTCCGTAGCAGTACTCTTTTTGAAGCCTCTTTGTCTCGTTTTCGCTGCAGACTGAATTTCCGAAATAATTTGAAATATATTTCTTTAAGCCTTCGTCCGTCTGAGCTGTGTACTTTGCGAAGGAAACCGTCAGGTGGCTCTGGTCTACGACGCTTCCGCCGTACTCGTTCGTATGCTCTCCGTACCCGAATGACATGTGCCTTACAGGCCCGCTCTCCTGCTTTGAGAGTTTCACCTTTCTTCTGATAAGAGCGATGGGTGAAGAGAGATGAATGTGAAAATTGTCTAGAAATGTTTTTTTATGTGCGCCCGATGTATATGGAAAATAAGTCTTTAAGGCCCTATCTATCCGCTCTATCGCACCGTCGGTATCAAGGTCGCCAGGGATTTCAATTGCATCTAAGAGTTTTCTGTCGACTATGTCCGGGATCTGGGCATCTTCTCCGAGGCAATGGTGCAGGTGCCCGTGTGTTACTGCGATAAGCCTCTCACCTGCAGAGTCCTCAAAATTGACATTGTTCCTCGTCTCTTCCAA
This sequence comes from Lachnospiraceae bacterium, assembly GCA_003862155.1. Lineage (GTDB taxonomy): Bacteria > Bacillota > Clostridia > Lachnospirales > Lachnospiraceae > Weimeria > Weimeria bifida. Next base: position 15,940 of record QOUV01000018.1, on the reverse strand, counting down.
GGCCCTTGCGGCATACTCCTTTCTCAGGTTAGAAAGTGCATACCTCTTATCCACTTCTTTTTGAAAAGCCCCGTTCTCCATTGCTATCCAGAACAGGCTCTCATAGACGCCCTGGTTTATCTTCTCATGAAATGAGTTATAGTAAGTAAGGAGTTTTTCCCAGTCGTATCTTCTGTGGATCACGCCAACCATCGTGTTCCAGTATATGTCAGCATGTCCGTCCTCATCATAGACTCGAAATCCTGTCTCTATCGAATAGTCGTGAGCTCCGTTCCATATCAGATTTGAAGCGCGTTTTTTTTCAAAATCTGTTATTTCCATTAATTCTTAAAAATACTTTCCCTGTCCAAAGTCTTAGGGAATCTGACAGTCACAATATCGTTTACAAGCTGCCTCTCGTATTCGTCAAAGCACTTGTTAACAACGCCAAGTTTAAGGGCATCGTTTACGCCGAGTCCCTTGTCTATCATACCGATCGATGACATCAGGCCTCGAAGGTCGAGTGCCTTCGAAGAAATCTCACCGCCCTCGCATTTCTTTCTGATCTCTGAAAAAAGTTCTGCAAACTGCGTCACAAAATCGTCTTTAAGGTCCGGATAATTTGCTGAGATAAGCTTCTTCAAGTTATCCTCTGCGATGACAGGCATCTGGATTATCATAAAGCGCGACGCCAAAGCCTCATTTAATTCACGGGTACCGGCATAGCCATAGTTCATTGTACCAATGAAACGGGTGGCCTCGTTCAGATGAATCCTCTCGTATCCAGGCACATCTATAACACGCCTGAAATCAAGAGTCGCATGCAAAACTGCAAGTGACTCATTCTTTGCCATATTTACTTCGTCTAATACGCCAAAACCACCGTTTTCTGCGCATTGGAGGATAGGTCCTTTTCGAAGCGATACTTCTCCGTCTTTAAATGTATCTGTACCGATGAGCGAAGCCGCATCCGTATTAATATAGAGTGAAATATCCCACTGCGGACGGGAGAACGCAAGTGCCAGGCCCTCGGCCAGGACATTTTTACCAGTGGCTTTCGGTCCTACGAGAAGCAGGTTCTGTCCGGCAGCAAGAGTAGAAAGCGCCTGTTCCCAGACCTGTGTGCCATAGTAGTTGTACTGCGGCTCCGGAATCCTGTCCGAAAGGTCGGGGTCAACTTTGTAGTAGTTCCTGAAGTTTACCACATCTTTTAAAATGCGGTCCGATACTCCCTCTTTTTTTAAAAATTCGATAATGTCTTTCATAAAATTTCCTTAAAAAACAGCAGGCCACCGCTCAGGAAAACCCCCGCGCAGTGACCTGCTTTTCTAAACTAAATTACTAAAAATCAGCTAATCCATCTCAGGCTGCCACTGTCTGTCCTGATGGTGCTGTATTTGCTCTCTTTTTTCCGGCGTGAATCGTGATAAACAGATAGAAGATCGTCCAGACGATCGCAATGATATACGAAACGTTCCAAGGAAGATTGAATCCGATCTGCTGGCTCATGATGAATGCGCAGGTTACGAATGAATAGAAGGATGCGATCATCATTGGCATCCAGGCGAAGCGGCCTTTGCCGTGAGCGTACAGGTAGATGCAAACCGATGCCAGAGCGAACAGTGTCATCATCTGGTTGGACCAGCCGAAGTATCTCCAGAGAGTATTGAATCCGTTGGCATCCATCTTAGCCCAGATAAGGATAACATATACGACTGCAAAGATAGGAGCTGCAAGTCCAAGACGTTTTGCGTTCGAATTCTGCTTCAGATGGAAGGTATCTGTGATAGTAAGTCTTACAGATCTGAGTGCTGTATCACCTGATGTAATAGGAAGTACGATAACACCGATGATAGCGATCATACCGCCTATAGGTCCAAGTGCGTTCTTGCAGAGGACACCTACAACAGTCGTAGCGTTGACCTGTACAAGCTTTCCAGCCTGCATAGCCTGGAAGAGGCCATCCTTTGTCATCGTAACGCCACCAGCCTTGGCTCCAAGATTGATCATAGCCATTGTACCGGCTGCCCAGCACATAGCGATGAAGCCTTCTGTGAGCATCATATCGTAGAATACGAAACGGCCGCTCTTCTCACTCTTTATAGTACGTGATACGATAGAAGTCTGTGTAGAATGGAATCCTGAAAGGATACCGCAGGCTACTGTAACGAAGAATACAGGAATGAAGTGGTGACCATTCGCTGCGAATGGACTCGATCCAAAGTAAGCGCCATAGTTAAAACCGCCATCGGATGCAAACTTGCCAACTGTATCCCAGCTGCCCCATACATTCGTAAGAGGATATCCCTTGGCAAAGATGGCAATGAAGATACCAACTGCTGAGATAAGAAGAATAGCACCGAAGATAGGATAGATACGTCCGATGATCTTATCAATAGGGAATACCGTAGCGATCAGGTAGTAAATGAAGATGCAGGTGTAAACGATCCATGTAACGTAATCTGTAGCTGCACCTGAGCGTCCGAGGATCTGGGTATCAAAGATATCACCAGGAGTGTAGATAAACACTGTTCCACAGAGAATCAGAAGAATACAGATGAATACGTTGTAGAGGTAGTAGATACCTTTGTTCGTGTACTTTCCAACGAACTGTGGCATCTGTTCTCCACCTTCACGGGTGCAGATCATACCACAGAAGTAATCGTGCATCGAACCGCCTAAAACACATCCGAGAGGCATTGCGATAAATGCCAGAGGTCCGAACAGGATACCCTGAATAGGTCCAAGGATAGGTCCCGTTCCTGCGATATTAAGCAGGTTAATAAGTGCGTTCCTCCATGTCGCCATCGGGACATAGTCGACACCATCCTGCTTTGAATAAGCCGGTGTCTCTCTGTCGTCTGGTTCGAAGACACGCTCTACAAAGTGTCCGTAGAGATAGCCTCCGCCAACCAGAATACACAAACCAATTATAAAAGTTGCCATATTACATTTCCCTTCTTTCTACTCTATAACCCGGACCCCCTGCGTAATCGTGGCAACATCTATACAGGAGACCCAACCTTTTTACACAAATACATTTTAATGCTACATTTAGTTAAATTCAACAAATTTGGTCACAAAAAATGTACAAAATACGGCACAATGTCTAATCGCATGGTTATTTTTCAATTATTTTTTGTGCAAAATTCACATATAATTAGCAACTGTAAACATCGGTTTTACCGTAACAATCTCCTGATACTCTTCCCTGCTCACTACTTTCGTGCTGTCGCAGGCCTTCAGGTCCTCCTTTAAGACTTCAAGGGCCTCGTCAATTGTCTCTGCCCTCTCCTCTCTTATAATGCGCTTTAACATCTCAATAACAACAGGATGGCTGTATCTGGCCGGCAGGTGGTAGCTTTCAAAGCCGCCGAGAAAATGCTCCATATCGTGGAGTGCCCTGTTGTAATCCCTGTCCACATTCCTTTTGTTCTTTACAGGACCAGGCAAAACCTTCGAGTTTATCATAAGGATTATAAGCATAGCGCACACAAGCATTGTGATTACCGCAGGACCCGATGCCATAAGGCCCATCAGGCGAAGGACAAGGGACACTGCAAATCCAACGATTCCCGCAAGAAGCAGGATAAAAGCGATTGCCTTATACTGGGGCTTTATAAGGTCAAGCTTACGCTTTATCTTTGCCATGCCGGAGAGATTCTCATAGAGACCAGGGCTCTTTTTAAGGCAGACTTCATCGCGCTGCAGTGCGCGGATCGCCTTCTGCGCCTTCTCAGAGAGCTCCTTCGATTCCATCTTCTTCCTGAGCTCTTCCTCTCTTTTCTCCTTCTCGACTCCTGCAGGGCTCATCGTATAGATATTCGGAGCAGCCTCTGAGATGTCCTTTAACATCCTGTCGGCCTCATTCATATTTTTAAAAATATACTGCCACTCCCTGCCATCGTCGTATCTTATTACCATGTAGAGCACCGGCGCAAGCATTCCCCTGCCATCTGCATTGCTGTAGGCGACTCGTTTAAAAACGTGTGTAACAGCGGAGAACGGAATGTAGCGGACTCTGTTTCTGATCTTTCCAGGTACAAATATCGCCTTGTTTCCGACACCGCAGACACTGTACTTCCTGCAGTGCTTTCTGTCTTCAATCACTTCATCTTCATCTAAAGACTGACTGCTTATTGATCTTAACTTTGCCATTTTAAAAAAAATTCCTTATCCTAGATTTTCGCTTTAAGCTAAAAACATTATAGCACTAAAGCCCATTGCAAATTGTGTGCAAAAGTGTACAATAAATTTAAAACGAGATGTGAATTTATGAAGAAAAAGACCTGGCCAGCTGGCCAGGTCTTATGTTTACTCAAATCTCTCATCAATAACACGTTTGGTCTTCTTTGTGCTTCTAGGCAGAAGTCCATTCTCGACTACTTTTACGATAGGCGTAAATCCGATCCTGCTCTTTACCTTCTCGGCAACTTTAAGGCCAAGTCCCTCGAAATCGACCTTTCCTGAAACTGCCTCGATATAGAGACGCATAGTGTCTTTTCCGTCGAGATGCGAGATCCTGATCTGGTACTCGCTTGTCGTCTCGTCGAACTCTCCAAGGATCTCTTCGATCTGGGCCGGGAAGACGTTTACTCCGTGGATCTTCATCATATCATCTGTCCTGCCCTGGATAATATCTATCCTCGGATACTTGAGTCCGCAGCTGCAAGGTTCCGGAATTATCCTTGATATATCGTGAGTCCTGTATCTGATAAGAGGGGCGCCCTCTTTTTTGAGGGTGGTAATAACTATCTCACCCCACTCGCCATCCGGAAGCGTCTCTCCTGTCTTGGAATTTATTATCTCAAGATAGATGTAGTCATCCCAGTAGTGCATACCGGACTCTTCTTTACAGCTTATGCCGATTCCCGGACCGTAGATCTCGGTCAGGCCGTATATATCGTAGAGCTCAATTCCAAGGATCGCCTTGATCTTGTTTCTCATCTTATCGCTCCAGCGCTCGGAGCCAATAAGGCCCTTCTTCAGATGAACCTGATCCTCAAGGCCACGCTTTTCGACTTCCTCTGCAAGGAGGAGGGCATAGCTTGAAGTAGCGCAGAGGACTGTAGAATTTAGGGCGATCATCATATCGATCTGCTTATTTGTATTTCCCGGTCCCATAGGAATAGCCATGGCTCCAAGCTTTTCGCATCCGGCCTGAAATCCGATTCCTGCGGTCCAGAGGCCGTATCCTGGTGTGATCTGCACCCTGTCTTTATTTGTGACACCTGCGACCTCGTAGCATCTTGCAAACATCGTGGCCCAGTCATCGACATCCTTCTGGGTGTAGGGAATGATTACAGGTTTTCCTGTCGTTCCTGAAGATGAGTGGATTCGAACGATCTTTTCCTCAGGGGCTGTCATAAGTCCGAGCGGATAGGCGTCCCTCAAATCCTTCTTCTCAGAGAACGGAAGCTTTTTAAAATCGTCCGCCGAATGTACTTCGTGGATCCCAGCTTCTTCGAGCTTTTTTCCATAAAAACTGTCTGCCTTCTCCAGATCGTGAATTCTCTCATTTACGAGTTCAAGCTGTTCTGCACTGATCTCCATTTTATGCCTCCTGTTTAAGCAATCCGTTAACGTAATCCACTGCCTTGAAATTCATCTCGTGAGTCTTTTCCGGAAGCTGCTTTCTGATGGCACATTTAAGCCCTTCAACTGTTATCCCGAGTTCTCCCGAGGCGGCTGCGCCCGCGAGAAGAGCGATATTTAAGACTTTATCCGAGCCGCATTTTTCACAGATCAGATCACCGTCAATAAGACTCACATGTGAAAAATTATCCTGTAAATATTTTATCGCATCGGATCCGTCGTAGTCAGAACCGCTGAGGCTTGCAGTAACAGGCTTTACTGCCTTGTTATTTACAATTACGACTCCGTCGTCTTTCAGATAATCTATACACCTTACGGCCTCTCCAGGCTCGAAAGCAATAAGCACATCGGCGGTATGCTTCGGGATCATTGGAGATGCGATCGGACTGTCTGAAATCCTGACATGGCTTACTACCGAGCCGCCTCTCTGGGCCATTCCAATGGTCTCAGCTGTTCTTGCGTAAAGCCCTGCCTCCATACCGGAGAGTGCAATGATCCTTGAAGCCTTAACTGTTCCCTGGCCTCCGACTCCGCATAGGAGAATACTCTTAGTCATCTGCTCCTCCTTTCACTCCGATAGCGCCTACAGGGCAGATCGTCTCACAGAGGCTGCATCCATAGCAGAGCGACTTCTCGATCTCTGCCTTACCTTCGTTCATGGAAATAGCCGGGCAGCCAATCTCTGTGATGCACTTCCTGCATCCGATACATTTATCTGTATCGACTGAATATGCCCTCTTAGGCTTCTCAAGCGCGATGCAGGGCGCTTTGAAAATAACTGCCTTTACCCCCGGCTCACAGGCAGCTTTCTTAACTGTATCTATTGCCTTCTTCTGGTCAAACGGGTCGACTGTCTCAACGAAGGAGAGCCCGATCCCGCGGAGAATGTTCTCAATAGAGACTGCATTCGCGATATCCTCGCGAATCCCCTGTTTTCTCTTCTCAAAAAAGTCCATCATCGTAATCCCGGTGCCCGGATGCGGCTGATGGCCCGTCATTGCGGTCGTCGAATTGTCAAGGACTATAAGCACTATATCATTGTGATTATAGACCGCATTTATCACACCTGTAATTCCCGATGCAAAGAATGTAGAATCTCCAATGAATGAAAAAGCAGTAGTGTCTTTATCAATTGCCCTGATGCCCTGAGCGATCGTTACATCAGCTCCCATACAAAGACAGGTATCTACCATATCAAGCGGCATGGCGTTTCCCAAAGTGTAGCAGCCGATATCTCCGCAAAAAACTGCCTTTCTGCCCTTCATAGCCTGCTTTACCGCATAAAACGATGCGCGGTGCGGACAGCCTGCACAGAGAACAGGCGGACGCACTGGAGTCTTTGGCTTTTCCGGAAGCTCTCCCGCTTTAAGGTTTTCTATTCCCAAAAATGAAGAGACATACCTGATCACGGACTCCGGTGAATTTTCACCGGCTGCGGCAGTAGTCCCGTCGAGCTTTCCGTAAATTTTCGTCTTCAGGTGATATTTTCCTGCTGTAAAAATAAGCGCCCTCTCTATCACCGGGTCGAGTTCCTCAAGGCAGAGGACTTCGTCGAGCCCGTCTAAGAATTTAAGAGCTGCCTTCTCTGGAAATGGGAACGGAGTTGCGACCCTGAAAAGCGAAGTGTCATTAAACTTATCGTCCCCAAGCTGTGAGACGGCCTCATTGAGATATGCCCATGAAACACCGCCTGAAGCTATACCCTTTTTTCCATTCCGCTTTACTACGGAATTAAATTTATAGTCAGAGAGCTCCTCTCCCAGTGCCGGATTTCTCTTCTCAATCTTTTCGTGATTTAAAAATGAAGTGCGGGGGAAAATGACCCATCGCATCGTATCCTTTACGAACCCTTCCGGGACATTTTTCTTATATGAGTCTGCGACATCGATTGAGGCACACCCGTGGCAGACTCTTGTCGTCGGCCTGAAAAGCACTGGACTTCCTATCTTTTCAGAGAGCTCGAACGCATCCTTTATCATATCGTAGGCCTCCTGCGGGTCTGACGGGTCAAAGACCGGGATCTTTGAAAACATCGCAAAAGTCCTCGTATCCTGCTCTGTCTGCGACGAGATAGGGCCCGGGTCATCAGCCGATACGATTACGAGGCCTCCCTTAACGCCCACATATGCGAGGCTCATCAGCGGGTCAGTCGCCACGTTTAATCCGACCTGCTTCATAGTAACGAGTGCCCTCGCTCCAGAGTACGCTGCACCGGCAGCGACCTCCATTGCCGCTTTCTCATTTACAGACCACTCGACATGGATCGAGCCGTCGTTGTTTTTTGCTACAGTCTCGAGGATTTCTGTCGAAGGAGTCCCCGGATAACCAGCCACGAGATTTACACCGGCGTGGATTGCGCCAAGTCCCATGGCCTCATTTCCCATTAAAAATCTTTTCACTTTTACCTTCCACTAATAATTATTCAACGCATATCAGAAAATATAAACACTTTATTATTATAAGTGAGCTTAAGTATAAATTCAACAGCACTTTTACATTACAATTCTGAAAAAAAGCAAATCAATTTTTCACAAAATAGACACAGTTTTTTCACAAATACCATGTAGAATAATTAACGTAATAGCAGAAATGCTATTCGAATTTTTTTCATACTCTCCCCTTTTTGCCACGGATTTTTTCCGTGGCTTTTATTTTGCAGATTTTGCACCTATAATAAAACATTAAGTGTCATTTTAGTTTGTTGTAGTAATTCTATTGTGTGGTAAAATATAGAAGTTAAAATTCTTTAAAAGGAAAAATACTATGGATCTGATGCAGACATTAGATGTCACCAATTTTCTGCTGATTCTCCAGATGATCCCGATGATCGTTATGTTGTGGATCGGAGTCATCGCAGCCTGGGGACTTATAAAGCACAAGCGTAAAAAAGCCGGCTACATAAAAAAAGATCAGAATAACTTCGGCATCATCGTATGCGCCCGCAACGAAGAGACCTCTATTTCGCATCTTTTCGACAGTATAAAGGGATCAGACTACCCTTCTGACAAAATACACGTATTTCTTATCGCAGATCACTGCACCGACAGAACTGCCGACATAGGGCGTTCATACCCTTTTGTGACTGTCCTGGAGCGTCAGGACGGCCCGCAGAACGGAAAGGGCGACGTCTTAAAGTGGGCGCTTCCACGCATTTTTGAAATAGATAAAGACAAAAAGCTCGATGCTTTTGCAGTCTTTGACGCAGATAATGTTCTAAAGCCTGATTTTCTTGAGAAGATAGACGACAAGCTCCGCCGCGGAAACCGCATAGTGCAGGGAAACCGTCTCGGCGGACAGCCTTACCGCTCAATAGTCACCAAATGGTACACACTCTACTGGGCATGCTACACGATATTTTTCTCATATGCCCGTGAAAAGGTCGGTCTGTCGGCCTTCCTTACCGGAACCGGCTTCGCAGTGGACGGCGACCTTTTAAGGGAAGTCGGATGGAATACTACTACGATCACAGAGGATGTCGAGTTCTCTCTTGACAACGTCCTCCGCGGACAGCGGGTATCATTCTGCATCAAGGCAGTATGTTACGACGAGCAGCCTCATCAGCTGGGTGTGATGTTTAAACAGCTGAGCAGATGGTGCACCGGAGGCTATGAAGTCCTGAAAAAGGATTTCAAATCATTCGTATTCGATCACTCAAGGCCAGTCAGGAAGATGCAGAGAGTAGATGCCATCATGCTTCTTTTGATGGGTCCGTGTTCCTGGATTTCCGCGATAATTTCCTATATCAATAACATCATCATCTGGTACAAGCTGCCGCTTCTCTACTTCCTGCCATCGGCAGGATTTGCGGCATTTTCACTTATCGCTATGTTTGTAGGAGTATTTTTAGTGGCAAAGTACAACCATATCCCGATGCGAAAGATCGGGATCTTAGCACTTCTTACATTCCCGCTGTTTTTATTCTTCTATATGCTCTGCTCGATAAAAACATGCTTCATACCTACCCGCAAATGGACGCGGATAGAGCACGAAGCACTGGACTCTTCTCAAGACTGATTTTTAATTACTGGCACTTTTTCGTCTGTCATGTCTCATGTAGTAGGCGGCTTTTCGCTTGTACATCATCTGCTCGGCGATAAGCTGCGCACGCTCTCTCGTCGCCGAGTTATCTGTCCAGCTCCACCCTATTGAAATGCTTATCATGCTCTTATCTACTTCCTCGAGCTTTTCCTTCATCATTTCATAAAAATGGGGCTCATCGTCGTCTAAAAACGTAACGATAAACTCGTCTCCGCCTATCCTGTAGAGAGTACCGGTACTGTACGTTTCCTCCAGAAGTTCCACAGCCCTGATTATAAGCTCATCGCCCTTAGAATGGCCATAGGAATCATTTGTTACTTTAAGACCATTCAGATCGGCAAAGATCATTCCAAGCGGAACGTGCTTCCTCTCGATCGCGATCATATCTTCCTCGTAGGCATTTCTGTTGTAGCATCCGGCGAGCTGGTCCTTTCTGGAAAGATTGGTAAGCTGATCGATAAGTTTCTGGTTCTTAAGCTCAGCAGTTAAAAACAGCGATATCGTCTGGATTAAGCTCTTTGTATTTAAAACTTCTGACTTCACATAGTTTTCAACGCCTATATATCCCACTATCTGTTTGTTATCTTTTAACATGACTCCCATAAAGTTGTGGCACCTGGGATCAACAATAGTATCCGGCGCATTCTTCATTATGCTCTTAACATCAGATACAATGATAACATCGTCCTTATTTGCGTATCTTTCCCACCATTTGAGATTGTACAGATCCCTTGTGACAGGAAATTCCCTCTGCTCAACTCCCGGAGCGCTCCACACCTTGGCAGCCTTCATCTCCCCATTATCAATCTGTCCAAAATATATCCTGTCCGGATGTATCAGATTTCCCATCTCAGCTAATACTTTTGCGACAGCATCATCTAAACTGTCTCCATTGTGCAGGTACTTTGCGCACCTGATTATCACATTGTCGACCTGCTCATTTACAGCGATAAGATCTTCCTTCGAAAGCTGCGGGCCAAGCCCGGTGCGTTTTTCGAAGTTAATCCTCTTTAATTTCTCGATCGGCACAGGCTTCGAATACAGATACCCCTGAAAATATGTCACCGGATATCTCTGCAGGAAAGTCTGAAGATCCTCATTTTCGATACCTTCGATACAGATCGATTTGCCACTGTCTGTGACAGAATGTGTAAGTCCATTAATAATATTCTGGTCGATCCTGTTTTCAAAGATATCCTTGATAAACTGCCTGTCGATCTTCACCTCGTCGATAGGCATTTTCCTAAGGAGATTTAGAGACGAGTATCCGGTCCCGAAGTCGTCAAGAGCGAACTTTATTCCCTGCGCGTGAAGCGAAACGACCTTGTCCCGAAGCATATTTTCATCCATGACACGGCATCTCTCGGTAAGCTCAAGGCACAAATTTTTCGCCGGGAAGTTTGTCTCTTCGAGTATATTTATTACAGAATCGGCAAAGTCCGATTTCTCGATCTGCGCATAGGAGAGGTTTACATTTACAATGAAATCCGGATCCTTGTCCACAAATGACTTCGCATCGATGCAGGCCTGGCGCATTATAAAATTGCCAAGCTCCGGGAAAACAGTGTCTTTTTCAAGGATCGAGATGAACTCGTCCGGACTTACGACTCCGTACTTTTCGTTTTTCCAGCGGATAAGAGCCTCCATGCCCGAAAACGTACCGTCTGCAACTCTTATAATTGGCTGGTAGCATAGGAAAAATCCCCTGCAGCCGTCTATTACGCTTTCTCTTATAACGTTAAGCTCTTCGAGCCACTGTTTATTTTTATTTGAAATATGATTGTGGAAGAAGATGAGTTCACCCTGATGCCTGTCCTTCGAATCTGCATAGGCATAGAGAAGGCAGGAATAGAGCGTATGTGAGCTTATCTTATTATCTCCAAGCTCCATAGCACCGCACGCAAGGAAGATATGCACTCTTGTGTGCTCTACTTCAATGCCCTGCTTACATTCGAGGCGGATCTTCTGGTAGATAGCTTCGAGATCAATTTTATTTATAGAATTTGATTTGACAGCAAATTTTGCGCCCTCCATCCTGTAGAGTTCGCATTCGCCGCCTACATAACTGCGAAGCAGGTCAGTAAAGGCTATAAGGACCTGATTTCCAAACGAGTAACCATAAACTTCGTTTATCTCAGAAAAGCGGGTGGCACCGATAAGAAGTACCGTGCCCCTCTCGCCACTTTCCCTGCCCTCTTTTATATCATTAAAAAATGCGTATAGATTCGGAAGGGAGGTCACAGTATCTATCCGGTTCTGAATACCGAAATTTATAACAGTTCCGGCAATATATGAAGAAGCCGCCCCGCTCATATTTAAATATGAGGCAGTGACCTCACAATTTACATAACTTCCGTTTTTATCTTTGATCCTGCATTTAACATCGACCTTTGACGAAACACGTGCACGGATCGCTTCAAACTGGTCTTCGTATTCGGGCCTGTCCTCAGGATGGATTCTCAGAAGAAAGTCCTGATCCCCGTGCTGGATCTGCTCTCCGGAAAGTCCGAAAAAGTCAACTGCGGTGTGGCACCATCTGATGTCTCCGGTATTCTCATTTAGTACAAATAAGTATCTGCCGTCATCAGAGACAGTAAACGCCTGAAAAAGACTGTTCAGAAGTGTCTTGTTTCCGAATAAATCCGGTGCGCTCTCCATACATATTCCTCCTCACAATGACCTGAATCCGTATTTCTGATACTGCTCTCTGCGCTTTTTATCGTCCAGTCTCTCAAGCGACATCTGATCTAAATCGTGTCGAAGCTTTACGTCTCTTCTTATAGTGGCAAGATCCTCACTCATAAAAGCTTCCTCTCTGTACTGCTTTAAAGCCTTAAGAGGGCTTCTCTTTACGCCCAGCTTTTCCTTCCAGAATGCGGAGAGCTTCTTTTCGCTCTTCTCGTCGGGACACGAATCAATCGCATCATAGATTGCGGAAAGAGTAGAGTATTCGCGAAGAAGCGGAACAGCGGCAGAACTTACGCCCTTTACTCCCGGGATATTATCGGAAGTGTCTCCAACAATACCTTTGAGATCCGGGATCTGCTCTGGGGCTACACCAAACTCTGCCCTGCATACCGCTGGTGTGATCTGGGCAGCCTTGTCGGGAACTAAAAATCCCTTTCCATCTGAAAAAAGAGCTGAATACCTGTTGTTTACAGCATCTGCCTTATCCTGATTTGTCTGCAGAAGCCACAGAGTGCAGCTTTTATCCACAAGCTGCAGATAATCGTGATCTTTTGTAATAATATATGTCGGCATCTCCTTCGAATAGAGCGCTGCCGCACTTCCCGCCAGATCATCGGCCTCGTAGTCCTCACAGAATTCCACGGCGTATCCGATCTCTTTTAACATATCCTCCATCTGCACAAACTGAGATTTAAGAGGCTCCGGAGTCGCAGATCTCTGTGCCTTATAGCCTTCGTACTGTTTTCTTCTGAAGGTATCACGCGACATATCAAAGCAGATAACCATATGTGTAATCTGCTGTTCTTTTTCAATTTTTTTAAGGGTCTTCGTCATCGCGTACATGGCGTTCGTATAGAGGCCATTGTACTGCATTATCTTGTCGTAGTACTTTTTCTTCTTCTCCTCATCCTTTTCAAAGAGGATCTGCTTTGGAAGAAGTCCATAGTAGGAAGTGACAAGCATCGAAGAACCGTCTACTATAAGAAATCTATTCATTATTTATCAAGTTTAATTCCAGCGAGAAGGCTTCCGAGGCTTGTAGTAGCTTCCTGTCCTGAAGAGTACTCGTGCTCATCTGACTCCTCTTTTGTCTTAACCGCTTTCCCTCCCTTGGGATCGTCGATAAGGCCCTTCATGGTAAGTGAGATCTTGCCGTCTTTTATGTTCTTTACCTTTACTCTTACATCCTGTCCCTCTTTTACTATCTCATGAGGGCTTGAGATCCTTCTCTCAACAAACTCTGAAATATGGACGAGTCCCGAGATGCCATCTCCCAAATTGACAAAAGCGCCGTACGGCATTATCGACTCGACTTTTCCATCGACTATGGTGCCAGGGGTAAGAGTTTCTATCCTCTTGTTTCTCTCTTCAGCTTCCTGCTCCCTTATCAGCTCTCTGGCTGAAAGAATAAGCCTGTCGTTCTCCTGATCGGCCTCTGTGACCAGGACATTTATCTTCTTCCCAACGAAGCTGTCCAGGTCCTTCACGTAGTGGCCTGAAAGCCTCGATGCAGGGATAAATCCCCTGATCCCTTCAGCGTAAGCCACACAGCCGCCCTTAACAGCCTCAATTATCTCTACTTCTATAGGAGTAGAGGAAGCCATCTCAGCCTTCAGCTTGTCCCAGTTGAAGTCCTCCTCGCTCTCCTGCTTCTTAAAATTCTCGAGCGACTCATTTATCTCTTTCTCGTAATCCTTCATAGTCTCTTCAGCCATATTTTAATGTATCTCCTTTATCAAAAAAATAATCAGTTTCCTTTAAAGCCATCTTTATAAGTATAAGTTTTGGAAAGATTTTTTTCAACCGGATTTTCTAAACTTCATTTAAACTTTGCCTGTTATCATATGAACCATCAAAGGAAAACAAAACGAGCACAGAAAGGAGTCTCATATGAAGAATTATAAGAAAATCTTAGCAGTAGCTATAGCATCCGCAGCAGTCGTTACAGCTGGTGTTTCTATCCCGGCCGTATCAAATGCCGCAAAGGCAGAAACTGCAACAACTACCACCTCAAAGTCAAATAAGAAGTCAGCTGCAGGCAAGAACGACTCGAATTCAAATAAGAGCAGTTCCGGCAAATTCAATTCAGGCAATAACAGCCAGCCGGGACAGCCGCCTCAGGGTAACGGCCAGACCCCTCCTGAGAAGCCGAGCGGAGACAATTCTGCTCCGGGAAGCCAGAATAGCAATAGCTCAAACAGCAGCAACTCGAACAGCAGCAACTCGAACAGCAACGGACAGCCATCTCAGCCACCTCAGGGCAACGGAAACCAGCCGGGAGGCAATGGCGGCAGTCAGCCGGGAGGAAGCCAGACAAAGGTAACCTACAAGTCAGCCACTACATTTAAAAAGTCCGCAACTACGAAGGGCAAAACCTACACTTCAAAGAAGTCAGGCCAGAACGCAGTGACAGCTACTGGCAAGAAAGTAAAAGTCACACTTAAAAATGCGACTATAAAAAAGTCTGGAAGCTCAAGCGGCGGTGACTCCGATAACTTCTACGGTACCAACTCAGCAGCTCTCGCAAAGAGCGGCGCAGTTCTTACTATAAAGAACTCAACTATAAAGGCGACAGCCAATGGAGCAAACGGAACCTTCGCCTATGGCGGCGGCAGCTCAAAGGGCAACGGATCTACAATAAAGATCTCGAACTCAAAGATCACAACTACCGGAAATAACGCCGGAGGCATCATGACTGCAGGTGGCGGCAAAACATACGCTACTAACCTCACAGTCCACACTTCCGGAACTTCATCAGCAGCCATCAGATCAGACAGAGGCGGCGGCACAGTCAGAGTAAACAAAGGAACCTATACCACTACAGGTGTCGGCTCACCAGCCATCTACTGCACCAGCGATACAGCCGTAAAGAATGCCAAACTAGTTTCAAAGGCATCAGAAGGTATCGTAATCGAAGGCAAAAACTCAGTAAAGCTTACTAACACTTCCCTTACTGCAAATAACACCAAACTTAACGGCCAGGCAAAGACCTATCAGTCAGTAATGCTCTACCAGTCGATGTCAGGTGACTCTGAAAACGGAACTGCAAAGTTCAGCGCAACTGGCGGATCTATCACCAATAAGCACGGCAGCGTATTCTATGTAACAAATACCACTGCAAACATCAGCTTAAACCATGTAAAGATCACCAACTCCGCCAAAGGCAATGTCCTCTTAAAGGTTGCCGCAGGTTCCTGGGGCAACAGCGGAAGCAATGGAGGCAAGGTAACATTTACAGCAAACAGGCAGAAGCTCTCCGGAAAGATCACCGTTGACAAGGTTTCTTCCCTTACACTTAAGCTTACAAACAAGTCTACCTTCAAGGGCACAATAAACTCCAAGAAGCAGACAGGCACTGTAAAAGTTACTGTAAACAAAGGATGCACCTGGACTCTTACAGGTGACAGCTACGTAACAAGCCTCACAAATCACGGCAGGATCAACACAAACGGCCACACCCTCTATGTAAACGGCGTAGCTTACAAGGGCTGAACCCCTAAGTTCTGATACAGCGAGAGTATGAATTTTTTTCTGTAAAAACAGATCTTTCATGAAAAGTTGCAGTGATATAGATTAAAATATTTTAAATATATTCTTCTGTATCACTTGAGTATAATATTGCATAGATCAGCTGTCCTGT
>QOUV01000017.1 GCA_003862155.1 Lachnospiraceae bacterium | reverse complement strand
CCATAAAAGCCTGCCAGCCGGATTCTTCTGAAAATCTTGTGTGAATTATAAGTTTTCTCCATCTAGGATGCACTTCCTGGACGTGGAATTTTTATGCGGGGCTGACGCCCCATGATAACTCGCTTACACTTTTTTTGATATAATGGGTACAGAGGAGATGAATTTTACTGTGAGGATGCGTTTATATGCAGATAGAAGAACTGGTAAATGGAATAAATCTGGAAAGTGACAAAGTCGAATTTAAGGGTATTATAGAAGACGGCAGACTTTCAGATGGTTCATACTCAGAGATCAGTTGGCTTAAAACTCTTGCGGCCTTTGCGAATACTGATGGCGGCGATATGTATATAGGTGTCGAGGACAAGAGTCATAAGGTTCTGGCCTTAGACCACAAAACCACTGACAGGGTGATAAGGATGATACACCATCAGATTCGGGAAAAAATCGACCCAAAGATAAACTTTAATATCGACACAATCCCTGTACCTGATACCAGTCCAATTCGTTATGTGGTACACATATCAGTCAGCCATAATGAGAATCTGCCTGTAACTGTGCACAGTAAAGGCATGATTGGCATCTATGTGCGTAATTACGGTCAGACGGAGATTGCTTCATCCGAGCAGATAAGAGATCTCGTGCTTATGAGTGAGAATATACCATATGATCAGCCATTTACGCAGAGAGATTATAAAAAAGAAGATTTTTCGAAGCTGTTCGGTTGTTTTTCAAAGACTGGTGTCGCAGCTACAGAAAAAGCGTTGATGTCGATCGGCTTTATATCTTCTGATCGGAAGCTGTCCAAAGGGGCTGAGCTTTTTGCTGATGACTGCGATAAATCTGAGACAAGGATTGTACTTAGCCTTTGGCCTGATTTTAATAAGGGAAGTGATGTGGTTTTAGCACATAAGGAATTGACTGGAAATCTGATAGAGGAAATCCAGGAAGCAATTGACTTCGTGAATGATCATTCAGCTAATGGATTTATCAAAACAAACACTTCCAGAGAGATATATAAGTCTTATCCAGACAGGTCCGTTATGGAAGGGATAGTCAATGCCATAGGGCACCGCAATTATTTTATTCAGGGTGCGCAGATAGAAGTGAATATTTTTCGGGACAGACTTGAGATCACTTCGCCGGGCTCGCTGCTCGGCGTAAGAAAGCTTGATCACGAGACTGATATTGCTTCGATAATTCCGCGGCGCCGCAATGAGGTGATCTGTGCAATGCTTGAAATGTGCAGATACATGGAGGAAAAGGGCAGTGGCTTTGACAAAATAGAAGATGATTACAGTATGGCTGATGAGAGTCATAAGCCTTTCGTCTCTTCAGATGCGTCGTCATTTACTCTGACTCTTCCTGATCTGACATACGCGGGCGGCATCGAGCCTGAGAACAGTGAAACCGCGGATGTGACGGTAAATGAAGTCATTTCTGGTAAAAATGACCTGAAAATTCTTGGTTTCTGCTATTATAAGGAACGCAGTGTCGAAGAAATCGCTGAATACATAGGCATTAGTCCTTCAACCTATTTCCGCCGGAATACAATAAAGCGTCTGACTGATGGTAATTATCTGATAAAGAGATCCGCTGAGCGTGGCTATAGATACGTGGCAAACCATAGTAAGGTATTCCGCCGTTAAGTGCCTTATCATCCACATTTATAAGGCTTTTGATACAATTATGCTTCCTTAAATACACCAATGCCATGTCAAAGAAAAACTGATACAATATAAGAGAGCTACACTGAAACATCGCTTACTCGAGGAGGTTATAAAAATGGACTACAAAAAGGCAGCTGATTTCTGGGTTGAGAAGGACAAGGACTCTGTAAAAATGGACAGTGAAGCGCTCCTTTCGGAGATCGAGGCGTTTCTTGGCAGGCACAAGGTCTGTGCACTGGCAACTGCAGCAGGCGATTTTGTCAGATGTACTCCGATAGAGTACAATTATGTGGATGGGGCGTTCTATCTGTTCTCTGAGGGCGGACTGAAGTTTCGGGCGCTTGAGAGCAACAAGCATGTCTGCCTGGCCATTTATTCTGAGGGCGGATTCGGAAATCTTGAGGGACTGCAGGTAACAGGAACTGCAGAGATCATAGAACCGTGGTCCGAGGAGTACTTAAAGCTTGTAAATTTCAAGAAGCTTCCAATTGATATGATGGAGAAAATGCCACAACCTATAAACCTTATAAAGATTGCCCCGGAAGTCTATGATTTCCTGGACTCCGATCTGAAGAAGAAGGGATTCGGAAACAGGCAGCAGCTGATCATTAAATAGCACTGTCAGATCAGGAGGCTTAATACTATGGCGATTCGTGATATTTTTGCAAAAAGCATAAAAATAAACAAAAACATAAACAAACATAAAAAAACAAATAAAAATATATAGAACAAATAAATCCCCTGTGATATAATGCTGGTGAGTAATTATCAATAAAAATATAAATACATTTATTCCGGAGGTGTGTCAGGATGGAAAATCCTTTTTCTCTGACTTTCGGCCAGAAGCCGATGGAGATGATTTCCAGAAAAAATCAGCTCAGGCAGATTACAGATACATTTGAGATGGAGTCTCCGACAAATCATGTCTTCATGATAGCAGGGGTTCGCGGCGCTGGCAAGACGGTTTCACTCTCGGAAATTTCAGAGCATTTCAGTACGAGGGATGACTGGATCGTAATTAATCTCAATCCAGACAGCGACATGATGGCTGACTCGATATCTGAGATAAACAGGATGAGCTCTTCAAAGAGACTGGACATTTCCGCGAATATCAATATCCCAGCAGCCGGTTCTGTGACTATTAAAAACGCAGGAAAAGAATTGAATGATACCTCGAAGATGAAAATCCTTCTGGATGAAATAGACAAACGCGGGAGACGGGTCCTTTTTATCATCGATGAAATAGTCAGCAATGAGTACATCAGAGTATTTGCCGGACAGTTTCAGATATGGCTTCGCGAGGAACGGCCTGTGTACCTGTTAATGGCAGGACTTTATGAGAATATCAGCAATATCCAGAATGAGAAGACTCTTACCTTTTTGTATAGAGCAACTAAGATAGTCCTGAAACCACTAAGTGTCCCAGCGATTTCGGCCAGATATCAGGAGATATTTGAAATAGACGTTAAGGAAGCAGCAGAGATGGCAAAGGCTACCAAGGGGTATTCTTTTGCATTTCAGATACTTGGTTACCTGAGGTGGGAGAAGAGGCAGCCGTTGAAAAAGCTGATTCCTGATTATGACGCAGATCTGGCTGAGTATGCCTATGACAAGATCTGGGCAGAGCTGTCGCCAAATGATAAAAAAGTAGCACAGATTATCGCTTCAGGTAAGACTAAGGTGGGTGAAATCAGGAATGAGCTTGGAGTCTCATCGCAGTATATGAATATTTATAGGAGAAGGCTGATTGCCTCTGGTATAGTGTCTGGTGATACCAGGGGGATTCTGACTTTTACCCTGCCTCGCTTTGAGGTTTATATAAGTCTTTACTGCGAATGAGCATCATTTACTGTTAAACCGAGAGGTTTAATTACATCTTCCAAATATATGTGGTAATCCATTAGAGCTTCTTCAGAGTTTTTTAAGTGTGATGGAGTGGAATAATAATTGATATGGTAAAAACAATAGGAATAGTAAGTCTTTCTTCAGGAGCGATGGGGGAAGAATTCGCAGAGCATGAAGTGAAAATCGGACTGAAGCGTCTAAAGGAATTTGGGGCTAACGTAAAAATGCTTCCCCACGCGCTTAATGGAATTGAATATATCAGGAATCATCCAGAAAAACGGGCTCAGGATTTGCTCCAGGCTTTCCAAGATCCGGATATTGACATGATTCTTTGTGCTATTGGAGGAGAAGATACTTATAGGCTGCTGCCATATTTGTTTGATCACGGCGAACTTAGAAATGCGGTCTCAAAAAAAATTTTTCTCGGATTTTCAGATTCAACAATGAACCATTTCATGCTTCATAAGGTTGGATTGAACAGTTTCTATGGGCAGGCATTTTTACCTGATATATGTGAGCTGGATACAACTATGCTTCCTTATACGGAGATGTATTTCAGGGAACTGATCAGCACCGGCTCTATTAGAGAAATCCGGCCGAGTGATGTTTGGTATGAAGCCAGAATCGATTTCAGTCCATCAGCGGTAGGTACACCGCTTCAGAGACATAGGAACGAAGGATTTGAGCTTTTGCAGGGGAGGCCGAGATTCAGCGGGCAGATTTTTGGCGGCTGTATCGATACAATCTACGATATGTTTGATGGCACTCGCTTTGCTGATTCTCCCGGGCTTTGTGAAAAATATCATTTGTTCCCTGAGCTTGAAGACTGGAAGGGCAAAATCCTTCTTTTGGAGACAAGCGAAGAGCAGATGTCTCCGGAAAAATATCATCAGGCATTGTTATACTTGAAAGATACAGGGGTTTTTTCTGTAATCAATGGGATTCTAATTGGCAAGCCGGAAGATGAAGACAATTTTGAGGAATATAAAGCATTGCTGCTGGAAGATATCGGGATACCAACACTACCCATTGTATGCAATATAAATATAGGCCATGCATTGCCGAGATGTATTATTCCATTTGGCGTAATGGCGCATGTTGATACTGAAAAGCAGAAGATTTCCTTTAAATAACAGCATTCTGCCAAAACATTCATTATACAATTTCAAAAGCAGGTTGTTTTTCTAAGAGAAACGCTGTAAAATATGTATGTAAATTATACAGCAACATGAGATGACAATAAAGCAACCATATTTGGAGATGATATCATGCCTAATATTAAACCGATTTCAGACCTTAGAAATTATACCAGTGTTGTAAAAGAAGTAAGCTATGGTAACCGTGTCTATCTGACTAAGAACGGGCATGGACAGATAGCTATGATAAATATGCAGGAGCTGGATGATATTGAAAAACAGCTTGCATTATACAAATTTGAAATAGAGATGCAAAAAGGAGAAAAGTCCATAAAAGAAGAGGAAACTGTGTCATCTGAGGAACTTAGAAAAGAACTGGGGATTTAGTTTATGAAAAGAGTAGAGTATTCTCAGCTTGTTAAAAGAAAGCTCCTGAATCTCAAAATGTATATTATTGAGAAGTATGGCGAAAAGAAAGCAAAAGAGATTATGACTTCAATAACTGACAGAGTAGATTTGCTTGGTTCAAATGAAGAAAGTGGAGTCAGCATATCTCGTATGTATGATATAGAAACAGATTACTGGTATATTTTTACAAATCATAATTATTTTATCTATAGAATTGAAGAACAAAAAGTTTTTATTGTACAAATGTTTAACGAAAAAGAAGATTTTATGATGAAACTGTTCGGGATATCTGGTCGTACTCAGGAATCTATTGATTATTGGGGTGAATGATGAATTTGGTTCCAAAAGTATTGCTTACAGCAAATAATAAATAGATGCAACAGAAAAGCAGTGAGTACATTTGTTTTTTATGCCTTATTTGGCTTATTACCCACTTATCACCCACCCATGAAATTATTAGAGAGCGGATTTCATTTTTTACATTGTAAAAATGTCGGCAGAAATCGCTGTTTTTATGGATTTGTACGGGAATTTGAGCGGATTTACGTACCGAAATACAAGTTTTGCAAAAAAGTATGTAATAGAAAGCCGGCAATTACATAGCAAATAAGGAGTTTGACAAATCTGTACGTAAAAGAAATTCTCAATTTACGTACATAATAACGATTTTGGCAAATCTGTACGTAAAAAACAGCTGGCAATTACGTACAAAACTACGATTCTGGCAAAACAGTATGTAAAGCATTACGTACAAATCAAGAATTTTGGTAAAACAGTATGTAAATTTGACTCAGAAAATACGTACAAAACAACAATTTTTGAAAATCTGTATGTAAGTAGCATCAAAGCATACGTACAAAACAACGATTATGGCAAATCTGTACGTAAAATTATTTTGCAATGTGCATCTGCACATGAATAAACAGCAGCGACGGCCTAGCTTTGCAATAGTCAGAATTAATAATGAAGTCAATGAAGTCGATAGTGAAGTAAAGTGTAGTTTTTAGTGAAGTAAAGTGTAGTTTTACTTCACTTACTTCACTTAATTGGTACAGGGAGATGAATTTTACTGTGAGGATGCGTGTATATGCAGATAGACACGATCCCTGTACCTGATACTAGTCCGATTCGTTATGTGGCACACATATCAGTCAGCCATAATGAGAATAACTCACTTTAACTTGTACTATTTATATTCTAACACCAACTACGTGCTCAACAGTGATGTCTTCCTGACTTATTGATGCTGCCTGAGATGCCAACTGCCTCATAACTCTATCATACAGTTCCCCATCTTTAGCCAATTTTTTTATTTTTAGCGCAAAATATATACAATATATACCTACAACCGCAGGATAAAATGCATATAAGGGATCTCTCGCACAAAACAATATTCCAACTATTGTCCAGAAGAACATAATCGGCACAATAAAAATTCCCCTGCCTCTTGCTAATAGTCTTTCGCAGCTGAATGAATTAAACAAGACGAAAAAAGGCGATAAAATCATAATTGCCAATACAAGCCAAAAAACATCATCGTTACCATGATATGCAATTGCCGAAAATATACATATCACTCCTATTATTTCAAAAATTACAGCTTTAACTGCAAACCCTTTTCCCGATTCAAGAACATAAAGATAATAAGACAATTCTTTTTCTTCATCCGAATTATATAAATATTTAATCTCTTTTATCTTACGGATTAAATTAGATTCTTGAGTTTCGTTGGTGCCTATCTCTCTTTCTATTTGAAGGGCAAGAAAATATCTTGTTTCTGCACCTTCAAGCTTCCCATCAACTTTCAGACAGTCTCCCCATTTCTCATATAATGTACAAAGATTTGTTTTTACATCTCGAATGTTATACTTTATCTTGAGAGCTTTCTTCAGTGTAATTTCTGCCTCTTGGAATCTGTAATTCTGAGAACAATATTCTGCCCAGGAATTATATATGCTTGAAAGACCTCTTTTGACTTTTGCAACAACATCATTCTGCGAAGAAGTGCCCATAGATGCATTTAATGCTGCGACATAAGTTCTTTCGGCACTATAATAATCTCCTCTCTCAGCGTATTGTTTCGCCATTGATATCAGCTCATACGGATCAATATCAACCCTTTCAACTGTTACCTTTGGCTTACTAAAATTAGGCATACATTTAACACCCTTTCAAGTTTGTTTCATTATATCATAAGAATTAAATAAGCCTTCTATACAATTGAAGTATAGCACACAACCTCACTATAAGGAAGAGTTTTTACAGAATGTGATTACAGTAGAAATCTATTAAGATTTGTAACAACAATAACGATATATTTAATGTAAAGTATTAGAGAATGTTTAATGACGTTATGTTACAATATTGCAGAAATTCATTAAAAAAATAATAATGGGAGATCTTAGACAAATGCTGGCTGGCAATACATTTATTAACAGGGTAAGTAATACCTTTGCACCTACAAGGTCATCACCGATGCATTATGTTCATCCGCATTGGGTGAGCTCGTATACAAGGAAGGATGGAACTTTTGTACAGGGATTCTGGAGAGATGGTGATGGAGATACATCAAAAGACCGCTCATTTGGATACTTTGCAAGAAACCCAGGAAAGCTGTTTTAAGGAGATCCCATGTTTGGAAGAGGCAAAGTAAAAAATATCAAAAAAGAGAAGATTTCAAAAAAAGTCACTATTGGTGATCATGAAACTATAATAACGCTTGATACGGCCTTTACAGGGGAAGTAGATGGGAAAAAGGAAATACTTGATGAAGTAATGATAGATAAAATGCTCGATGAAATAGCTGATGCTATTGCTTCGAACAGGACCAGTTATAATACCATTCCAAGTGAGATAATAATAAAAACAAATGGTAGCGATGCGGGCAGCAAGAGCCCTGCTGAAAGAAAAACAGCTGATGATAAGCCTGTTAAAAATGACAAGTCTGCCAAAAGTGAAATTATAGAGAGCTATGATCCGAGATTCACATTAGATCAGGTGGTATTAAATCCCTCTGTAAAGGAAAAAATAAATATCGCCATATCTGCGACAAAAAACAGGGCATTTCTCAGTGAGAACTGGGGACTGGCTGAGCATTTTGGCTCAGGCAGAGCGATCATACTGAACTTTTATGGAAAGCCTGGAACAGGCAAAAGTATGGCAGCCGAAGCAGTGGCGGCCGCATTGAATAAAAAGGTTTATCACATCAACTATTCAGAGCTTGAGTCTAAATATGTAGGAGAGACCCCAAAAAATATAAGAAAAGCATTTGCAAAAGCCACAGAGGATGACGCAATCCTGATTTTTGATGAAGCAGATTCGTTTCTCGGGAAAAGACTTACCTCTGTGACACAATCGGCTGATTATGGCGTAAATATTACAAGAAGTGTACTTCTGATGGAACTGGAGAAATATTCTGGTGTTGTCATATTTACTACTAATCTGATCAAAAATTATGATGAAGCCTTCAAGAGAAGGATACTTCTGAGCGTGTATTTTGAAATGCCAGACAGGGATTCGAGAAGAGATATATGGAAGCTTCATTTAGGGGAAAAACTTCCTGTTGCGGAGGGTGTCACACCAGACAGTCTTGCAGACAGATATGATTCCTTAAGCGGCGCAGATATAAAAGATATGGTGTTCTACGCGGCTCTCAGTGCTCTGGAAAAAGGTGCTGATCAGGTGGATCTGGATTCTTTTGACAAAGCAAACGAAGTTATAAGAGAACGGTATAATGACAGGTCACAGGAAATGAAGACAAAGGTTATAAAGACCGAGCAGATATCAAAAGAACAGTATCTGAAAGAAACGAAAGGGGTGGAAGAGGATGCTTGACGCAGTTATGACTGCATACAAAAAGACTCGTGATGTTCTTATAGGAACATTTGCAGGAACAGATGATGTCGCATATGAAGAGACCAGGTTCTATGATCTTGGATATATGAAGACACAGGTGAAAAAAATACAAAAGGAATTAAAATCTGTGGATGATACCCTGATAAGCAGTGTTAAGAATGAAACTTCTTCGGCAGAAGTCGATAATTACAGAAATGATCTTATGAGAAGACGGGAGATGCTTATTTTTCATATGATCTTTACCATGTCAAACAGCTTTGCAAATCTTGACAATTGCAGAAAGCTTGCAGAAGGCCACGATTTCAGATTTATGACATGCATTGAGGGACTTGAAGAATATAAAAAAGGAAATAAAGGAAGAGCGTTTGATCTGATCGAAGGATACTACAGAGAATTTGGCAGCGTGGAGGGACATTACCTGATAAATAAGGTGTTTGGACTGCTTTTATCTGAGGGTGGTCAGTATAAAAAAGCAATTCCATTTCTATCATATGCCTTAGGATTTATGCCTGATGATGAGGAGTCTTTAGCGGCTCTGAGCGAATGCTATAAAAAGACAGGTGATGAAAAGAAGCAAAGAGTTCTGGCGGATATCAACAGTCTGCTTGGATATCAGGAGGTGTCATAATGGAACGAAAAGATTATGTGCATCCTCTTCAAGACGCAGCATTTGAAAAATATAAAGATGGTGTTTCTTTTCAGAAGGATATTGAAAATACCTATGATAACGTGGAGTATAAGAGCAGACGCCCAGACCTTCTGGGAAAAACTGTGAGGGTTACAGAGAAGCAGTTCCACAATGTGTGGGAGATAATGGAAGATATATACAGGCATGAGAGTAGATCGACTGTTGTTCCTGTCTATGTGTATGAGGAATACTATTATGGCGCGGAGAGCTACGGAATAAGCAATCCATGGATAGAGATCTCTGCAAAGACGATAGCTGATTTTTCAGAGGAAGAATTGCGATTTGTACTGGCAAGAGAAGTGTATAAGATCACTGATGGTGTAACAAAGCAGAAGACTATGATGGAAGAGAGATTTAAGGGTATTAAAGCACTTGCACCAGAAGAGTTTGAGGAAGTTTCAAAGCTGTCATTTTATCACTGGTACAGGATAGCAAATTTTACGGCAGATAACTATGGGTATTTGTCATGTGGCAGTATTAAGGCTTCTGTTTATGCGGTACTGAAAATGGTTCTGAACAGTGTGGCGCTGGCAGAGCAGGTTGACATTAAGGAATTTATAGCTCAGGCTTCAGAGATAAACGAATTGAATGATGTCTTCTATAACCATACCAAAGCTGATGAACCTGTCCCATATGCACCACACAGGTTACAGAATCTAATGGCGTATGCAGAGTCGGAGCGTGGTATGAAAGCAATGATGGAAAGGATGGAATGAAAAATGTTTGTTTTTGTATTAGCCGCAATAGTTGGGGTTGGAATTCTTGCCATGAGCCTTATAAAGAGATTTTGGAATGATATAAGGGACTGGCTTAATAATACGGCAGCAGATGTAGTTCAGAAGTATCTGGGATACGATGCAAGAAAAGCAATGCAGAAGGCTGTAAATAGAGCAGACAGGGTCATGAATAAGATTCGGAATGTGGCACAGGTTTATTATCGAAAGGATCCTCTTGCAACTCATTATGATAAAGTCACGATGGAGACAACTGCTCCGACCTATGAGTTTGATGATGAGTTTGTAAAGACTGTCAATGAACAGGGATCATTGTCACAAGAAATGGAATATAAACAGTAATCAAAAAATATATCCCAAGCGAGGTGAGTTACGCGATCTATTTGCCTTGACAGTATGACATATATGCTATATATTAGAGTTAGTTGGGAACTATGTAAAGGTTTTAGCAATTAGCATGAGATGAAAAGAATATGCAAATAACTTATCAATGTCCAGCATGTAAAAAGCAATTATTTTATGATGCGGAACGTGGCATAACGCAGATAAATCTAACTTGTCCATATTGTGGGAAAGTTACCCTTGTATATATTAAGGGTAATGAGAGATTAACAGATACTCCTGGTTTTAAAAGAGCAGCAGTGTTAGGAGTTAGACTCATAATGAAATTATTGGGAATGTGATAACGTTGTTTTTATAAAAATTGAGATCTTGCAAATAAGATTATAGTTGGTGAATAATTATCAATAAGATCCCAAGTGGTAGTGAAAACTGCTGCTTGGGTTTTTTGTTATTTGAACCATTCTCTTGCAATTGTAGCGTGTATTATCTCAAATGCCTTGGAGGAACCATTTATGAAAAAAAGCGGAGAAACCGCCGATTTTATTTCGGCGATTTCTCCGCTAAATTTCATTTCCAGCAGACTGAATCGGGAGATTACTTAACCTTTACAGTCTTAGTTGAGCTCCATTTTCCGTTGAGAGAACCCTTAACGGCACGAACTCTTACCTGGTATGTACCCTTCTTAACCTTGTAAGTCTTCTTAAGTGTCTTAGAAGAAACTGTCTTTGTTGTCCACTTCTTAGCGCCCTTCTTCTTGTAAGAAATCTGGTACTTAGATGGCTTCTTTGAAGCTTTCTTGTAAGTTACAGTAAACTTCTTCTTGCCAGCCTTAACTTTAAGAGATGATGGCTTTCCTGGAGTTGCAGATGCGACAACTGTAACCTTCTTTACGTTAGACTTTTTAAGGGCTGCCTTAATAGCGCTTACAACTTTTGCACTTGTGCCAGTGTAAGTTATCTTCTTAAGACCCTTAACGCCCTTGAAGGCTTTTTTGTCGACAGAGGTGATTGAAGAAGGAACATTGATTGTTGTAACCTTCTTTCCCTTGAATACGTTTGCGGCAATGCTTGTTACCCTGTACTTAACTCCACCAACAGTGACTTTTGAAGGAATTGTAACAGTCTTAGCCTTTTTTGATACTGACACTGATGTGATTGTAGCCTTTCCTGCTTTGTAAGTATTTACCTTTAAGCTTGAAAGACCCTTCTCACCTGTTGCGTTCTTTGCAGTAACCGTCTTTTTCTTCTGGTCCTTTGCCTTAGCAGCTGAACTCTTTGATGTAGCTGCGTATGAAACTACAGGAGCTACTGCAGGAGCTGCTGTAAGTACTGTAGCTGCGGCCATTGTTGCAGCAAGTACTCTCTTGATAGAAAATTTCATGAAAAACTCCTTTCCGCCCGAATCGTTCTATCATGCGATAGGGACTCTAAAAAAATATTATTTTCCCTCTTTTAACTAAAGAGGTATATCTACATGCTTCTGCATGGCGATACCGGGATTATTTCTTTTTACCGTAATAGTACTCATTCTTTCCGTAGTACTTATGCTTGCCGTAATAACCACCATATTTCTTGTAGTAGTAACCGCTCTTCGAACCTTTGACTCGGTTAAGGACAATACCAAGAAGCGGGCATCCGGCGCGCTCAAGCTGCATTACGGACTGTTTTACCATATTTTTCGATGTGATGCCACCTCGTACAACCAGGATGGCTCCATCACACTTGCTTCCAATCTGTTCGCCATCGGCTACCAGGTCCAATGGTGGAACATCCAGAAATGTATATCTGTATTCATTCGATGCATATTCGAGCAGTTCTTGAAATCTCTCCTGCTCAAAAAGCATAGATGGATTGATGACGTTATCAGTATTTGGCATCAAAAAGCCGTTTTCAAGGTTTTTTATCGAATAGATGCTCTCATTAAAATCGTCATTGTGGGAGAG
Source organism: Lachnospiraceae bacterium (assembly GCA_003862155.1). Classification (GTDB taxonomy): domain Bacteria; phylum Bacillota; class Clostridia; order Lachnospirales; family Lachnospiraceae; genus Weimeria; species Weimeria bifida. Next base: position 27,877 of record QOUV01000017.1, on the reverse strand, counting down.
GCAGTAAGCTGTCCCCTTCGCCAGCTTCGAGTTCTTTGAAGTGGACTTATCATTTGAAAGCTTCAATCCGTACTTCTCAGTCATCTGGGACTTCCGGAGATCACAGTCGATAAGAAGTGATCTGCTTCCGCTCTTTGCCATCTGTGCGAAAAGCTGCATGGAAATAAAGCTTTTTCCCTCATTCGGGGTAGTAGATGTGACCATTATCTTCTTCACATCGCTTCCCATGAATCCGACATTTATACGCAGGCGGTTAAGCGCTTCCTCTACTGCATATGGAAGCTCGACCATGTTACTAATCTCTATCTCCTGCATTACTTCCTTATCCTCCTGCTGCCATGCAGCTTATTTCTTATGTCTTTCAGGCCGTTTCCGACCTCTGGCATTTCGTCTTGCCTTCCAACGGTTCTTCCTGTCGTCATCATCGGACTCATTCTTCTCGTTCAGTATACCAATATCGGCCTCCGGGATAACTGTAAGAGGCATGATACCGAACATTTTCTCGACATCATCTTCGGACTGGAAGGTATCATCTGATACAAATCGTACGGTATAGATAACAAGTATAAGTACGAGCCCTATGAATCCGCCTATAACGATATTCCTCAGAAGATTTGGTGATGACGGAGCATCAGGTACGATAGCCGGCTCGATGATGTGCGGCTCCGACGTATCCATCGTCTTAGGGACCTGCTCGACGGCAGCATCTGCAACCGCATTCGCGATGCTTTTGGCCTCGTTCGGGTCCTCATCTGTCACATCAATCTGTACTATTCGTGTCTCTCCAACTACGGAGGTATTTATCATAGCTGCCAGATCATCATAGGTGTACTTGAGATGAAGCTTCTCTATGACTGATTCATATACAGGTCTGGTCTTTAAAACCTCTACATAGTCCTGCGAAAGTGAAGTTCCGATATTAAAATCAGATATATCCACGACCGACTTTGACGAAGATGATACCATGTATAGCTTGCTGGTGGCTGTATACTTCGGGGTGATCATGTAGTGTGTGACAGCTCCCGCTGCAAGCGCTCCAAAGATGAAGAAGAGGATGATCGTCAACAGGCGGGCCCTGAAGTAATAAAACAGTTCTCCTAAGTCGATCTCAATCTCGTCATTTGCTTTATCGTCTGATACCTGATTTTCGTTTATAGTTTTGCGATCGTTGCTCACTTTTATTTTCCTTTATATCATTTATCTTCTAATCCAAGCATTTCGTTAAGACAGTCATATATAGAAGACTTATCTGCTGTGAACATTCCATGCTTTTCCTTGTCATCGAGGATTTTGCCCTCCTTATAGCTGCCGTCAATGTGAAGGGTGCCCGTCATATCCTTCATAGCGAAGGTGTTGATCAGGTAGCTGATCTGATGACCGTTCATATTGGTTACTGACAGATCCTCAAGCTTTCTATACAGGTCATTAGCAAATGAAGGCTTTTTCTTCATCTGCGCCTTCGCAGCTTTGATAAAGCCGTCCAGATAACCCTGCTGTCTCTCCATTCGTGCGGAGTTCGTGTTATCGTCCGGCATATACATTCTCTCATGAACGTAGTGAAATGCCTGATCATCCGTGAGATGAATCGTCGCACCTTCCTTGAGTGACGGATCAATAGTACTGAAATCACCTTTCACTGTAACTGTAACGCCGTCAACTGAATGATTTATCGCCTTTATCGAATCCATTCCGATGCTGTAATAACCTTTGATCGGAAGGTTTCCGAGAAACCTCGATACTGCCTTTACTGTATTCCTGCAGCTCTGCTTCTCATTTCCGCCGTACCAGTGAGCGGTGCAGATCTGCTCCGTCGCCGATGCGTATGACTTACCGTCTGTCGTCATCATGTCGACTTCTGTAAGTGTATCCCTGTCTATCGGAAGGAGAGTGTAGGTGCCTTTCGTATCATTTACAGATATGATAAGGAGAAAATCCGCCATCTCTCCCTGGTAATTCCTGCCTTTCGCCTTCGTGGTGTAGCTTCCACTGTGATCAGTTCCTATAATAAGGAAGTTCGTGATGTCATCCGAATAAGTGTATTTCTTGTGACCAAGCGTTATGACCGGTCCCTCGATGGCATCTGCTGATGCATCGGCGCTCGGGCTGCTTACCGTTTTCTTACGGCTTTTGTCGCCCAATGCTTTAAAAGCAAAAAATATAAGGGCTACGGCTGCCACAGCTACGATCACTGCAACGAGGACATTTACTCTGTCGTGCCTTCTGCCCATAAAGCCTTGCTCCTTTGGTCTATCTCATCTAATGTCTCTCTCCCGAACTTCTTCTCTATGACTTCTCGGGCATGGCCCAGATTCGGGTGTCTGCTCGTGGTGTTGTGGGCGTCCGTTCCAAGTATCAGTGGACGATCTCCTGTCATAGTCTCTTTCGCTAATCTTCCTTCTCTGCCAAAAAGTCCGAACTTTCCGTGAGTGAAGAACTCTCCGTTGTGCTGAAGAATCAATGGGAGATCAAGAATCGCATCCCAGACCCCCCTGTCCTTCTGGAATCCTGCAAAGCGCTCGATATGTACGAGCACTACTGTAAGCTGCCGCTTTCGTATAATGGGTTCCACCTCATCATACATCGATGTCTTCCACTGCGTAAATGGCATCTCAAGAAAAAGCACTCTCTTGTCCTCTGTCTGCATGCACAGATCATCGAGTATCCCGGCTTCACTTATGCCTTTGAAAAAATATGTCTCAGCCGCTGCCCTGTACTTAAGCTTAGCATCCATACCGCTGATAAGCTCTGCTGTCTTATCGAGAGCGTGCTGCCTGTTCTCCGCAAACTGCGAAAATGACTGCTGCTGTGCATAGAAGTGTGGAGTAAACAAAATATGATTCACTCCCTGATCCACCTCCATGGCGAGCATCTGCCTGGTCATTTCTATGTCCCGGCTTCCGTCATCTATCCCCGGAAGTATATGCGAATGAAAATCATAAATGTCTGACAACGTGCATCTCCCTTTTTCTCAGCATATTTTATACGCTTGACATTATACTTCTCAGCTTGAATCCTGTCAATAAATGCCTGTAAAAAAGATGGTATTTTACAAAGTACTTTATTAATGGGACAGTACAGCTACTTTTGTCCTGCTTTTGGCAGCGCGATGTCACAGAACAGGACGCCAGGCGCGCGTCAGCGATACCCGAGATCAAACAGTTTCTAAATGACGAGATATAAAAATTGCACATATGAAAAATGAGACAAAATAGTTAAACTATTCGAAATGCACAATAAATAACATTCGAACTGTTAGCTATTTGTAACATATCACAACAAAAAATAAAAATTTTAAAAATTATTGTTGATTTTTTATATAGGCTGTGGTATCATACTTGATGTCGGGAGAGATAGAAAGATTTGATAACTTAATATTGATAAGCCAAGCGAGATGAGAGTATGGTGGATTTATAGAATGTACCATCATGCTTTTTTTTGTGCCATAAACGGGAGGAATTATGGACCACAGAGAATTTATAGACAGAATCAGTGCAGATCCGATCATTACCGCAGCCAAGTCGGATGAGGGATTGGAGAAGTCATTTAAAGCAGATTCTGAAGCAGTATTCATTCTTTATGGGGAAGTGGCTACGATTCCGGGAATTGTAAAGAAGATAAAAGAGCACAACAAGATCGCTATGGTGCACATTGATCTGATCAACGGACTGAGCTCCAAGACAGCGGCCGTTGATTTTATCCGAAGATATACTGATGCGGACGGTATCATTACTACGAAGGTTCCGCTGATGCAGTATGCGAGAAAGCTTGGACTGAATACCGTTCTAAGGTACTTCGTGCTGGATTCGATCGCACTTGATAATATCAAGAAGCAGTCGCAGCCGGGGATGGTCCAGTCGGATATTATAGAGATCCTTCCGGGAGTGATCCTCCCGTCAGTTATAAAACAAATCGATGAGATCAGTAGAGTTCCGATCATGGCTGGGGGCCTGATCAGAACGAAGGATGAAGTTCTCAGCGCATTAAATGGTGGAGCTGTCGCGATCTCCACCACTAATGAAAAGGTCTGGTTCCTGTAATCGGGCCTGTGTCCCTCTGAAGTAGTGTACTACCTGCCCGGGCAAGGACTTCAGACATGACGCGAGATAAAGGGTTTTTAAAAAAGGTTTTCAAAAAGGGTTTTCAAAAAAGGAGGTTATTTATGGCAAAGTACGTTATGGCCATAGATGCAGGTACGACAAGCAGCCGCTGCATTCTTTTCGACCAGCAGGGGACAATGATTTCAGTAGCACAGAAGGAATTTCCACAGTATTTCCCACATCCGGGCTGGGTTGAGCATGATGCCAACGAGATCTGGCAGACACAGCTTCAGGTTTGCCGTGAGGCTATGGAGAAGGCAGGGGCTACCTACGAGGACATCGCTGGAATCGGTATTACTAACCAGCGTGAGACAACGATCCTCTGGGATCGTCAGACCGGCCAGCCTATCAGCCACGCTATTGTCTGGCAGTGCCGTCGTACTGCAGATTTTACAACAAATCTTCTTGCAGAGCATCCGGAATATAAGGATCTGTTCCAGAAGAAGACAGGACTTGTTATCGATCCATACTTCTCAGGTACAAAGATCCGCTGGCTGCTTGACCATGTAGAGGGTGCCAGAGAGAAAGCCGAGAAGGGCGAGCTTTACTTCGGTACTGTTGATTCATGGCTTATCTACAAGCTGACCAAGGGCAGAGTTCATGTAACAGATTACTCAAATGCTTCCAGAACACTTCTGTTCAATATTAATACGCTTCAGTGGGATGAGGAACTTTGCAAGATCCTCGACATCCCTATGAACATTCTTCCAGAAGCCAAGCCGTCAAGCTGCGTTTACGGTGAGTCAGATCCTGAGTTCTTCGGTGGTCCGGTACCTATCGCAGGAGCAGCTGGTGACCAGCAGTGCGCATTGTTCGGACAGACATGCTTCACCAAGGGCGAGGCAAAGAACACATACGGCACAGGTGCATTCCTTCTTATGAATATTGGCGACAAGCCGATCATTTCGAAGAACGGACTTCTTACCACTATCGCATGGGGCCTTGACGGAAAAGTTGAGTATGCTCTTGAAGGATCTGTATACGTAGCTGGTGCAGCTATTCAGTGGCTGCGTGATCAGATGAGAATGGTTGATTCTTCACCAGATTCAGAGTATTTCGCACAGCAGGTTAAGGATACAAACGGATGCTACGTTGTTCCTGCATTCACAGGACTCGGCGCTCCATACTGGGATCCATATGCGCGTGGTGTTATCACAGGTATTACCCGTGGTGTCAACAAGTATCATGTTATCCGTGCTACACTTGAGTCTCTTGCATTCCAGGTAAACGATGTGCTTCACGCTATGGAGCTTGATTCCGGAACAAAGCTTTCAGCACTTAAGGTTGACGGTGGTGCCTGCAAGAACAACTTCCTTATGCAGTTCCAGGCTGATATCAGCAATGCTCCTGTTCGTCGTCCTAAGGTTGTTGAGACGACAGCTATGGGTGCTTCTTATCTGGCAGGTCTTGCTGTTGGATATTGGAAGAACAAGGAAGATGTAATTAAGAACTGGGCTATCGACAGAGAGTTCGAGCCGGCTATGGAAGGCTTAGAGAGAGAAAAAGAGCTCAAAGGCTGGAAACAGGCTGTTGCAGCTACACGTGGCTGGGCTAAAGAGGACTAATTACTAAGAGGTTATAAGAGTTTTTTCAACAGGTTAATTCCTTATTGAGAAAGGGGTATAAACATGACAGCTCAAATGTTTCTTGCAGAGTGTCTCGGAACGATGATCATGATCATCCTTGGAGACGGTGTCTGCTGTAATGTAAATCTTAAAAAATCAGGAATGAATGGCGGTGGATCCGTTCAGATAATCCTTGGATGGGGCCTTGCAGTTCTGCTTCCGGCTTATACATTCGGAGCAGTTTCAGGATCACATTTCAACCCGACAGTTACTATCGGCGCATTAGTTTCAAGCATTATGCACGGTGATGGAAAATTCACAGCCAGCATGGCAGCCGGCTATATCGTAGCTCAGTTCATCGGAGCTTTCCTTGCAGCCTGCATCCTGTTCGTACTTTTCCACGATCAGTTCAAAGCTACAGACGACATGGCTACAAAGCGCGGCGTTTTCTGCACAGCTCCTTCAGTTCGTAACGTTGGACTTAACTTCCTTTCAGAGTTTGTATGCGGCTTCCTTCTTGTCTTCACACTTGATGGCATCGGAAACACAGTTGCAGCTAAGTCAGGAATGAACTGGTTCCTTGTATATGCAGTAATCGTTTCAATCGGTGGTTCTCTTGGCGGTCTGACAGGATACGCTATGAACGGCGCAAGAGACTTTGGACCGAGACTTGCTTATGCACTTCTTCCAATACCAGGCGAGAAGGATCCGGACTGGGGATATGCATGGATCCCAATCTTTGCTCCTATCTTAGGAGGAATAGTAGCAGCTGTTCTTTACACTGTAATCTTCGGCTGATAGCTTATTTTCAGTAAACTTCATAGAACGAGGCAGAGAGACATGAGGCGCCGGAATAGCATACAGACGAGTATGTCTTATCCGGCGCCTTTTCTTTTTACATGATGCTTCGCAATTTTAAATAACTTACAGAAAAGAGGATACAACATGATTTATGACGTGATCATCATCGGCGCAGGCGTCACGGGCTGTGCAATCGCTCGTGAACTCTCCCGGTACAAAGCAGAGGTCTGTGTCCTTGAGAGAGAAGAAGATGTATGCTGCGGTACTTCAAAAGCCAATTCAGCAATCGTGCACGCCGGCTATGACTGTGTGCCTGGATCTCTTATGGCAAAGATGAATGTACGCGGCAATGAGAAAATGGACCAGATCGCAGAGGAACTGGATGTACCATTTAAGAGAAATGGTTCACTCGTTGTCTGCATTCACGAGGATACATTAGATGGCCTGCAGGACCTTTACGACAGGGGAATCGCTAACGGCGTCAAGGGAATGAAGCTTTTGAACCGTGAGGAGACACTTGCGATGGAGCCGAATCTTTCCGACGATACCCAGGGCGCACTTTTTGCATCCACAGCAGGAATAATAAGCCCGTTCCGTCTTACGATCGGATTTGCAGAGAACGCAAACAAGAACGGTGTAGATTTCCGCTTCAATACAGCAGTAGAGAATTTCAAGAAGGATGACGAGGGAATCTGGCACATCCGCACGAACAACGGTGAGTACAAGACCAGATGCATAGTCAATGCTGCCGGAGTTTATTCAGATAAATTCCACAACATGGTTTCAGAGGATAAGATCCATATCACACCGAGACGTGGAGATTACTATATCATGGATAAGGAGATGGGCAGCTTCGTTTCGAAGACCATTTTCCCACAGCCTACAGCTTACGGCAAAGGTATCCTTGTAGCTCCGACTATCGACGGCAACCTGCTTGCAGGTCCTACAGCTATCGATCTCGAGGATAAGGAAGCTACAGCTACGACTCAGGATGGACTCGATCAGGTTCTTGCCGGTGCTGGCGCACACGTCAAGGGACTTCAGATCCAGAGAAAGTGCATCCGTGTATTCGCAGGCCTACGTGCACATGAGGATCACCACGAATTCGTTCTCGGCGAAGTCAAGGACTGCCCTGATTTCTTCGATGCAGCAGGCATCGAGTCGCCAGGACTTTCAAGTTCACCGGCTATCGGCGAGTACATGGCCGGACTTATCAGCGATAAGTATGGCTTTAGAAAGAATGAGCACTTTGACCCGATCAGCAAGGGCGTTCTGAATCCAAAGAACCTTTCTATTGAAGAGAGAAACGAACTGATCAAGAAGAACCCAGCTTACGGCAACATTGTCTGCCGTTGCGAGTCTATCTCTGAAGGTGAGATCATGGATGCGATCAACCGTCCGCTCGGCGCAAGGTCGCTCGATGGCATCAAGAGAAGAACAAGAGCCGGAATGGGCAGATGCCAGGCCGGATTCTGCACTCCTCGTCAGATGGATATCCTTCACAGAGAACTCGGTCTTCCTTATGAGAAGATCACGAAGATGGGCGGAGATTCCTACATTGTACGTGAGCGTTCGAAAGGCGGCGAAGACAAATGATGAATTATGATATCGTAATTGTTGGCGGCGGCCCGGCAGGTCTCGCAGCAGCAGCTTCCGCTAGAAAAGCGGGAATTGATAAAATCCTTATTCTCGAGCGTGACAACCGTCTCGGCGGAATCCTGAATCAGTGTATTCACAACGGCTTTGGTCTTCATACATTCAAGGAAGAGCTGACTGGTCCTGAATACGCGCAGCGTTACATTGATCAGGTACTCGAGGACAAAATTGAATATAAATTGAACACTATGGTCATGGATATTTCCAAGGACCGTATTGTTACAGCAATGAACCGTACTGATGGTATGTTCCAGATCAAGGCTGGGGCAGTAATCCTTGCAATGGGCTGCCGTGAGCGTCCTATCGGAGCTCTCGGAACACCGGGCTATCGTCCGGCCGGTATCTTCTCAGCAGGTACTGCACAGAGACTTGTAAATATGGAAGGCTACATGCCTGGTCGTGAAGTTGTAATCTTAGGATCCGGTGATATCGGTCTTATCATGGCAAGACGTATGACTCTCGAGGGAGCCAAGGTTAAGGTTGTAGCTGAGGTTATGCCTTACTCAGGCGGCTTAAAGAGAAATATCGTTCAGTGTCTTGATGATTTCGGTATTCCGCTTAAACTTTCACATACTGTAATAGATGTTGAAGGCAAGGAACACATCAGCGCAGTTACTATCGCTGAGGTTGGACCGGACAGAAAGCCTATCCCGGGAACTGAAGAGAGATACACCTGCGATACACTGCTTCTCTCTGTAGGTCTTATCCCGGAGAACGAGCTTTCAAAGGGTGCTGGAGTTGAGATCAGCCGTATCACAAACGGACCAGTTGTAAATGAGAGTCTTGAGACTTCGATCCCAGGTGTTTTTGCCTGCGGCAACGTTCTCCATGTACACGATCTGGTTGATTATGTTTCAGAAGAGGCTACGAGAGCCGGAGAGAATGCAGCTAAGTTCGTAGAGGCTGGATGCAGGGAGACTACGAGTGGAGAGGACATCAAGCTTATCGCTACAGATGGCGTCCGCTACACAGTTCCAAGCACGATAAATCTCGGCCGTATGGATAAGATGCTTACCGTTCGTTTCCGTGTAGGTGCTGTATACAAGAACGCGGCAGTCAGCGTATACTTCAATGATGAGCGTGTTATGCACAACAAGAAGAGAATTATCGCTCCGGGCGAGATGGAGCAGGTGATCCTTCTCAAAGACAAGGTGGCTGCCTATAAGGATCTGAAGAATATCACGATCAAGATCGAGCAGGATTAAGGAGGCAGATCATAATGGAAACTAAAAAAGAGTTAACCTGTATCGGCTGCCCGATGGGCTGCAGCATAACAGTGACAATGGAAGACGGCGAGGTAAAGACGGTTACCGGCAACACCTGTGGAATTGGTGACAAATATGCCCGCAAGGAAGTTACAAATCCTGAGAGGACCGTCTGCAGCACAGCTATTGTCAGTGGCGGAGATCTTCCGAGAGTATCATGCAAGACAAAGACAGACATCCCGAAGAGCAAGATATTTGAGGTCATGAAGGAGATCAATGAGATTAAGGTCGAAGCACCTGTAAATATCGGCGACGTTCTTCTTGACAATGTAGCAGGTACTGGCGTTCCTGTTGTTGCTACGAAAGACATCAAGAAGGTAAGCTGAAATCCAATAACCAATTTTTTATGAAAGGAGGAACTGTTTATGGCAATGAAGAAATTCATTAACAAAGTTGAAGATGTCGAGGAGGAGATGACCGAGGGCCTTGCGAAGGCATATCCTGATCAGCTTGAGAAGCTGGATTATGGTACGATCATCTGCAGAAAGAACAAGAAAGCCAACGATAAGGTCGCTCTTGTCAGCGGCGGCGGCAGCGGCCACGAGCCAGCACATGCAGGCTTCGTAGGTGAAGGAATGCTCGATGCAGCCGTAGCCGGAACTGTTTACACATCTCCGACACCTGATGCTATCCTCGAAGGAATCCACGCAGTAAAGACTGATGCCGGTGTTCTGCTGGTTGTAAAGAACTATACCGGTGATGTCATGAACTTCGAGTTAGCCGAAGAGATGGCAAACGACGAGGGCATCAAGACTGTACACGTTGTCAGCAATGATGATGTAGCTGTTGAGAACAGTTCATTTACTGTTGGAAGAAGAGGCGTTGCAGGAACACTCTTCATCCACAAGTGTGCAGGCGCTAAGGCCGAGGCAGGCGGAACTCTCGAAGAGGTTCAGGCTGTAGCCCAGAAGGTAATCGACAATGTACGTTCAATGGGTGCCGCAATCAAGCCATGCACAGTTCCTGCAGCTGGAAAGCCGGGATTTGAACTGGCTGAGGATGAGATGGAAGTCGGAATCGGTATCCACGGTGAGCCGGGAGTTCACAGGGAAAAGATTAAGACAGCCAATGAGACTGCCGATATCCTTCTTGACAAGATCCTGGCAGACATCGATTATACAGGCCATGAGGTTGCTCTTATGGTCAACGGTTCAGGTGCCACACCTCTGATGGAGCTCTATATCATCAACAACCATGTACAGGATGTACTTAAGAGCAAGGGAATCAAGGTTTACCGCACATTTGTAGGCAACTACATGACTTCAATCGATATGGCAGGATTCTCACTTTCACTGCTTCGTCTGGACGATGAATTGAAGACTCTGCTCGATGCAAAGGCTGATACTCCAGCCTGGAAGGAATTCGGCTGCTGATTTTTTCAGACGGAAAAGAGGACATCATGACAGATCAGAAAAAAGTACTGGAAATTGTTGAAAAAATCATCGCAAAGATCGAGGAGGAGAAGGAATACCTGACTGAGCTCGATCAGCCAATCGGTGATTCCGATCATGGAATCAACATGGCACGTGGTTTTCAGGAAGTTGAGAAAAAAATGCCTTCACTTGACGGCAAAGATATCGGCTCTATTCTGAAGACTGTCGGCATGACGCTGATGAGCAAAGTCGGCGGTGCGTCAGGCCCTCTGTACGGTTCGGCATTTATGAAGGCCGGACTTAAAATGGCTGGAAAGACCGAGATGGACATTAATGATTTCCTGACTTGTCTGGATACGGCTATCGAGGCTATCCAGAAGCTCGGCAAGGCACAAGTCGGTGAAGCGACCATGATAGACGCCATGGTTCCTGCAGACGAGGCTATGAAAAAAGCTGTAGAGAGTGGGGCAGATGATAAAGCAGTACTCGAAGCAGGAAGCAAGGCAGCATGGGCTGGAGCAGAGCATACAAAGGATCTTGTCGCTACGAAGGGACGTGCAAGCTATGTCGGCGAGCGCGGTCTCGGTCATCAGGATCCGGGTGCCACATCATTTTCCTATATTCTTGAAGTCATCAGTGAAAACGTGTAACTGCGGCAGGGAGGAACGACTATGGTCGGTATCGTAATCGTATCACACAGTGAAAATCTGGCAAAAAGCGTCGTGGAGCTTACGACGATGATGGCAAAGGGGGTCCCAATCGAGCCAGCCGGCGGACTTGAAGACGGTTCGTTCGGCACCAGCTACGACCGGATCCGTGACGCGATCGACAAGGTGTATTCAGACGACGGAGTAATTGTGCTCATGGATATGGGCAGTTCTGTTCTGACGACACAGTCTGTCATCGAGATGGAGGAGGACGGAAAGAAGGTTGAGATGGTGGACTGCCCGCTTGTAGAAGGAGCAGTTTCAGCCTCATTGGATTCCTCACTGGGTGAGTCCATGGAACAGATCATTGATGATCTGAAAACTGTTGCTACGACACCAAAGATGTGACCGCAGGACAGACACACTGAGATAAATCTGAAGTTCTGCAATCCCGTATGAGAAGGGGATTGCAGGACTTTTTTTAATTGGTCACAATTTCACTATTGGGACAGTAGGGACGGTTCTTTTTGTCCCATTATCTGACATTTCTGTCAATTCATCTCTTTAAGCCCGAAGCAGCGCCGCAGATGGTCGGTCTCGCTCCGTAGGATTTTTCTGTTCGCGTGCGCGCTCCTATGTGCCGCCCTCTTGCCAATGTATGGTTTTCATACGTTTATGGTCCAAGCGGGTGGCAACCCGGGCCGCAGCTAGCGCGCATGGAGCGGTTGTTATGCTGTCGCGAGTCCAAAGGACGAAGCGAGAGCATTATAAACCGCCCATGCGATAGCCGTCCGCGACTGACGAGTCCGTAGGACGAAGTCAGAGCGGAAACGGCGAACCGCCGCTCACTACGAAAAATCCTAAGGTCGCAAGACTGTTCATCTGCGGCGTTGATTCTTGATTAATGGACGTACGTATCTGCGGAGTTGCTTCTTGACTAATGGGCGTCCGCATCTGCAGAGCTGCTTCTTGACTAATGGGCGCCCGTATCCGCAGTGCTGCTTTTTCTGCGAGAATGTCTGGTTGGCCACGTTTTGAGTATACCCCTTTCCGGGGTGAAATTTATACAACGGATTTCTTCCAGTCTCAAGATAGATCGGGGAAGAAGTCAAATTCTTAAAGAGCTTTCAAGCATTCTCAAGATGTGTGGAATAATGCTCGAAAATCTTAAAGAGCCTTCAAGCATTCTCAAGATGTGTGTGATAATGGTAAAAAATCTTAAAGAACATATTTCAAATTTTTATATACAGCCATTGCTTCTGAATATTCTACAATGCATTTAAGATTACAAGCTCCGCAAGAGACTATATTGAGAGCGTACATTCGAACGTTTAAGATTTTCAATGTTTCGTGAATCTATATCGAGACTGACTTTTTTGTTTTTAAGATTTTTAGTTTCATGTATATCCATACTGAAACTGTAAGAATGGAGCTTGTATATTTCCAGCTCCGCGAATGTCAATATTGAAAATAGTTCTTATATACTGCGGAGCCGGAAGAAACTCTCAGTCTGCGCCAGGTCGCTTTAAGTGTCCTTACCCCATTTCCCTCCCATGCGGGGGTTCTTTGTCGCATTGCACTTCCGAAAAAATAAGTCATAGCAGATACGAATAACTTTAACCCCAGAAGCAGCGTCGCAGATAGAGGCGGGCTCGCGACTTTAGGATTTTTCGTAGAGAGCGGCGGTTCGCCGTTTCCGCTCTGACTTCGTCCTGCGGACTCGCGATAGCATAACAACCGCTTCATGTGTGCTAGCTGCGGCCTGGGTGGCCACCCGCTTAAACCATAAACGCATGAAAACCATACATTGGCCAGAAGGCCGCAATTAGGCGCGCACACGCGAACAGAAAAATCCTACTGAGAGAGACCTGGCCATCTGCGACGCTGCTTTGGGCTAAAAAAAGCATAATTGTCTGAATAATCTAAAAATGGGACAAAAAGAACCGTCCCTACTGTCCCATTACATCCCGAGGAAATTTACGAGCATCACCCAGGCCAGGCTGTAGTAAGTCACAACGCCGACAAGATCGGTAACTGTTGTGATAAGCGGACCGGAAGCGACTGCCGGATCTACACCGATCTTATCGAAGAACATCGGGATGACTGTTCCTACAAGGCTTGAGATCATCATCGCAAGAAGCAGGGAAAGGCCGATGCAGATTGATATAGCGATCGATGATACGAAAGGCATGTGGTGTGAGACCATGATATAGATACAGACACCTACGACTGCAACGCAGCCGGTCAGGAAACCATTCGCGAGGCCTGTCGTCATTTCCTTGCGGACAAGTTTCAATTTCATTTTGCCGGTGATGCAGCGGTCCATCAGGACACGGATAGTTACGGCAAGAGACTGGGTGCCGACGTTTCCGGACATGTCGAGGATCATCGACTGGAATGCCATTATGATCGTAAGCTTTGCAACTACGCTTTCGTACATGCTGACGACGGAAGAGACGATCATGCCAAGGAAGAGCAGGAGTATCAGCCACGGAAAACGTTTTTTGATACTGAGTTTGATCGGCTCCTGCAGATCCTCCTCTGCGGACAGACCACCGAGTTTTGCGTAATCCTCGCCCAATTCCTCATCGACCAGCTGGGTCAGGTTCTGGGAAGTGATGACACCTAAAATCTTGTTGTCGTTGTCGAGTACAGGGATCGAGTCCTCGGAATAATCTTTCAATCGATCGATACAGTCGTCAATCTCCTCGTGACCATATACGTAAGGGAATGAGGTGACGATCAGATCGTCGAGGGATTTATCCTGTCTCGCTGTGATCAGATCCTTTAAGTCAATGGCACCGTAAAATTCACTGTCCTTATCTATAGTGAAAATAGTCGAAATGTTGTCATTTTCACCGGCCTGGCGAACGAGTTCGCTCATAGCCTCTTTGACTGTCAGATTCTCGCGGATGACGATGTAGTTCGTCTCCATTCGGCTTCCAATCTCGTCCTCATCATAGGAAGACATCAGTGCAATGTCCCGCTTGGACTCGGAATCCATCAGATCGATTATATCAGCTCTGCGCTCCTTCGGCGTAGACCGAAGAACTGAAATAGCATCGTCACTGTCCATCTCCGAAACAACGGATGAGGCGCGCTGGATGTCCATCTCGCTGAGGTACAGAGCTGCTTCGGAATCCTCAGCGTACTCTAAGATCTCAGCCAGAAGCTCAGGACTTAACATGCGATATATCTTTTTACGCTCATTCGGCTGAAGCTTAGGGAGAGCATCAGCAATATCGTTCTCATGGTAATCTTCGAGCTTCTCTTTCAGTACAGTAGGAGAAGAGTTTGAACGGATAAGGGAGAGAATCTCACCCTCATAGTTTGGCTGATCTGGTGCTTTGCAGGTATTTTCGTCCTGATTTTCCACTCTGTATCCACCTCACTTTATAGAAATGTCAGGAAACTGAAAATTGATTTCTGATTTCCCGCGCCTTTAGTATAGCAGTTTATTTTAAAAAAACAAGCAAAAATATGTAAAGAAATTCTTGGGTTGAAATTGCAGGCCGCTCAGGTATAATCTAATTTATAATAAGGTAATTTCCAAGGAGTTTGATCCCATGAAAACAAAAATTTTCGGTGATTCCGGTTTCAGAAAAGAGCTGTTTTCTCTGGCGCTTCCGATAGCACTGCAGAACCTGATGCTCGCCGCTGTTGCTGCCTGTGATGCCATAATGCTGGGGCGGGTATCACAAAATCAGATGTCTGCTGTCTCGCTCGCCGGACAGATCCAGTTCGTTCAGAACATCCTCCTCGGTGCTTCTACGGGAGCGGCCGCGATTCTCGGTGCACAGTACTATGGAAAAGGCGACAGGAAGACTATGGACGACATATTTTCTATCTGCTTGAGACTCTGCCTTGTCGTTTCAACGATATTCTGGGTGGGATGCATTTTTGCGCCGGAAATGCTGATGCAAATATATACGAATGAGCCTGAGCTTGTTGCGCTGGGCGCCAGATACCTGCGTATCACAGGATGGTCCTACCTTCTGACAGGAATTTCGGAGCCGTATCTTACACTGATGAAGGTCACAGGGCACGCTGGTGCGGGGGCAGGAGTCAGCTGTATGGCGGTAATACTCAACATTTTTTTCAATGCAGTATTTATATACGGACTGCTGGGCTTTCCGGCATTAAACGTACGGGGAGCCGCAGTGGCAACTCTTGTTTCAAGAATTATTGAAGTTATAGTGGCTTTTGTCCTGTCATTAAGGAGCGGATTTACCCGGCTTCACTGGGAGCATCTTTTTCATACGACAAGTGGAATCCTGCCTGATTTTCTGAAATGTGGGTTTCCACTGCTTGTCTGCGGAGCTCTGTGGGGCATTGGATTCAGCTCCTATACTGCGATACTCGGGCATATGGGAGCCGACGCAGCTGCCGCAAACTCTGTGTCTTCAGTTGTACGCGATCTGTTCTGCTGTGCCGGCAATGGACTTGCGAACGGGAGCAGCATTCTGCTCGGAAGCCTGTTTGGCGCAGGAAAGACAGAAGAGGGAAAACGCGACGGCGGCTATATTTTAAGGATTGGAATTTTGACAGGGATCGTGACCTGCCTTCTTGTTCTCGCAGTCACTCCGTTCGTCCTCTGGTTCTATGTCCTTTCGCCTGAAGCGAAAAAACTTCTCTCCCAGATCATGGTGATAATGGCGTTTTATATGATAGGTCGTGTTTTAAATACTATCGTTATCAATGGCATTTTTTACTCGGGCGGTGATATAATGTTCGACGCCAGATCGCTCGTTGTCACGATGTGGGGAATTGCAATCCCACTGGCACTTCTCGGCGCCTTCGTTTTCCACTGGCCGGTGCCGGCCGTTTTTGCCTGCACCTGCGCAGATGAGGTCGGAAAGATCCCGTGGGTCATGGTCCACTACCGCAAATACCGCTGGGTCAGGAATCTGACGAAGGAAAGACCAGGGGTTTGATTTTTTATATAAATGTTGTATAATGTGAGAACGTGAATTGAAAATTTCATAACGGCTAGGGGAGCACCTGCTGAGAATCGGGAAAGGCATGAGTCTTTCTCTGAACGCCCTCATTACTTGAACCGGACAATACCGGCGTAAGGAAGCTGATGCCTTTACAGGCTTATTCTGCAACGATATAGTAAAATATTGTGCCCTCCTGTCACAGGAGGGCTTTTTTTGTAAGGAAATGATTGAAATGAATGAAGACAGTTTTGAGGTCTGCCAGATCGCAGAGTGCCAGCCGATGATCCACATTAATGGCAACAATGTGACGCTGCATGAAGTAGTAAGTGCTGTTCTGGCTGTTGGCGGAACTGCGATCGGCTCGAGCTCATCTGAAGAGGCAAAGGAGATTACGAACCTTTCGGATGGACTTGTTTTAAATATCGGAACACCTGATCTTGATAGAAAAAAAGCCATGCTGCTCTCCGGGCAGCAGGCCAATAAAAAGGGCATCCCGGTAGTGCTTGATCCTGTAGGTGCCGGAGCTTCGGAATTCCGGAAGAGCATTTTAACGGAACTTCTTCAAAATGTGCACTTCGCCTGCATCAGAGGCAATAATTCCGAACTTGCAGCGATTTACAAAATCGCCTTTTCGACAGACGATTACGTTAGATCAGGCGGAGTTGAGGATGCCGGTTCTGCTATCCTGGATGAGCAGATGCAGGAGCTTGCGGCCCGCTACAATACGGTGATCGCAACGAGCGCAGCAGAAGACAGAATCGTATCTGCAGATAATATTTACAAATGCACCGGCGGCACGAGAATGATGAGAAAGATTACCGGAGCAGGCTGCATGCAGAGCGGAGTTATAGCAGCAGGCCTGGCGGCTTATTGGAAAAATCAGGCAGCAAGCCAGCGTTTGGCGGAATCGGATGCATCTGCAATCCATACGATAATGCAGCGCTACAAGGACGATGCCCTGAGGGCTTATCAGACGATGCAGCGGGACAATAAATTCGGCATCGGCTCATTTTTAAATGATCTTCTGGACCAGCTTTGTACCTGGTCTTCAGATAAATAATTTTTTCATAAGGAGCTTGTATCATGCGAAAGGAAAATATTAGAAAACTTGTTGTTTCAGCTATGTTTGTAGCTCTTATCGTTGTCCTGTCCGGATTTTATATTCCGGTCGGCGCATCAAAGTGCTTCCCTGTACAGCACATGGTAAATGTACTTTCAGCCGTCATTTTAGGACCGGGCTGGGGCGTTGCGATCGCATTCTGCGCATCACTTATCAGAAATCTGATGGGTACAGGCACACTGCTCGCCTTTCCAGGCAGCATGGTCGGAGCACTCTGCTGCGGTCTGATGTACCACTACACGAAAAAGCTGATCCCGACCTACATTTCTGAGGTCGTAGGAACAGGCGTGCTCGGCGGTATGCTCTGCTTCCCTGTTGCAAAGTTTATAATGGGAAATGCACAGGCAGCCGTTTTTACCTATGTAGTGCCATTCCTTATCAGTACAGTCGGCGGCACGGTAATAGCTGCGATCCTTGTCGGAATACTCGCCAGGACAAAGGCTTTAAACTACATGAGATCCCAGCTTGGCGATAACAGATAAAATCACCATATTTTAAAAGGAGATACAAATGAGAACAGCACTTACAATCGCAGGTTCTGATTCCAGCGGCGGTGCAGGAATTCAGGCCGATATCAAAACAATGATGGCAAATGGCGTTTTTGCCATGAGCGCCATAACGGCACTTACTGCACAGAATACCACCGGAGTTTCGGCAATAATGGATGCGACGCCGGAATTTCTTGAGGCAGAACTTGACGAGGTATTTACGGATATTTTTCCTGACGCTGTAAAAATCGGGATGGTTTCAGAGAGCAGTCTGATCGAATCGATCGCGAAGAAGCTGCACCAGTACAAGCCGAAGCATATCGTGGTAGATCCTGTAATGGTGGCCACTTCAGGTGCGAAGCTTATAAGCGATGACGCAGTCGCTACCCTTAAAAAGGAGCTCCTTCCTGTCGCAGAAGTCATCACACCGAATATTCCGGAATCGGAAGTCCTCTCCGGCATGAAGATAGAGAGTGAGCAGGATATGGAGACGGCAGCATCTGCCATCGTAAAAAAATACGGCTGCGCAGTTCTGTGCAAGGGCGGCCACAGCTTAAACGATTCGAATGACCTGCTCGTATCCGCTGACGGCTCAAAGAAGCACTGGTTCTATGGCAGGCGCATCGACAACCCGAATACGCACGGAACCGGCTGCACACTCTCATCGGCCATCGCTTCAAATCTTGCAAAGGGATACGACCTTGAGACATCGATCGCCCGCGCCAAGGACTATATCAGCGGCGCGCTCGCTGCAATGCTCGACTTAGGCCACGGCCATGGCCCGATGAACCACGCTTTTGACCAGCATGGGAAATTTATGGAGAGCAATATCGATGACTAAAAAAATGACAAATTTTCAGTCGGCACTGGTTTGGTTTGGCGCCGGCGTATCAATTTCTGAAATACTGACTGGAACCTATTTTGCAGTGCTTGGCTTCTCGAGTGCGATAGCGGCGATTCTTATCGGGCATGTGATCGGCTGTGTGCTGATGTTTCTTGCGGGCGTGATCGGCGGACAGACAGGCAGAAGCTCGATGGAAACGACAAAGATGAGCTTCGGCAGAAAGGGCGGACTGCTGTTTGCGGCCCTGAATGTACTTCAGCTCGTCGGCTGGACCGCGATCATGATCTACGACGGAGCCGTTTCGATAAAGGGCATTTTCAAGGGAATTCCTTCCGCAGTCTGGGCACTCGTGATCGGAGCACTTATCATTCTCTGGATCGCAGTAGGCCTTACAAATCTGGGCGTTATAAATAAGATCGCGATGGCCGCTCTGCTCGTCCTTACGATAATTCTCTGCGTAGTAATTTTCCGCGGAGGAGTCCCATCGCAGACAGTCAAAGGCTCACTTACATTTGGTGCCGCAGTTGAACTTGCAGCTTCGATGCCGCTCTCATGGCTTCCGCTGATAAGTGATTACACCAGAGAGGCAGAGAAGCCTGTGCAGGCCACGCTTGTAAGCGTAGTAACTTATGGTATCGTCTCATGCTGGATGTTTTTCATCGGAATGGGAGCATCCCTCTGCACCGGTGAGAGCAATATTGCGGCGATAATGATGCGTGTTGGATTAGGTGTTGCTGCGCTTGTGATAGTAATCCTCGCAACTGTCACAACTACATTTCTCGATGCGTGGTCAGCAGGAATTTCCGCTGAGTCGATAAGTAAGAAGCTGAACGGTAAAGCTATCGCCCTGATCGTTACCGTAGCCGGCACGGTCTGCGCAATGCTTTTTAATATGGATAACATCACCAGTTTCCTATACCTCATCGACTCGGTCTTCTCGCCGATGATCGCAGTGCAGATTGCGGATTATTTTATCCTGCATGACACAAAAGGCACCGACAAGAGCTTCGACTGGACCGGACTTATCGTCTGGCTCGCCGGTTTCATAGTCTACAGGCTGCTGATGCAGGTCGATATCCCGGTCGGCAATACGCTCCCGGACATCGTGATCACGGTGATCATTGCCGTTATTGCCAGGAAAGCAGCTGCCAGAACCGTCTGACATCAGGCACTGTCCGATTTACGAAGAGTAGATCGGGCATTTTTTTTATAAAAAAACAGATACTTTCATGTGACCGCAAAGGCAAAAAAAGCCATGATGGACATAATAAGCCCAGACGGGTATAATAAGCCCGAAAGACATTTTTACTGATTTAAAAGATGGAGAAAAAAATGGCTACAATCAGAGATTTGAAGATCGGGCAGGCTGCTGAAGTCTTTACCGTTGGCGGAGAAGGCGCCTTAAGACAGCATTTTCTCGATATGGGAGTTATACCAGGAGTCACGGTGCAGCTTATCAAATACGCGCCGATGGGTGACCCGATAGAGCTTAAAGTTCAGAGCTATGAACTTACTATCCG
Source organism: Lachnospiraceae bacterium (assembly GCA_003862155.1). Taxonomy (GTDB): domain Bacteria; phylum Bacillota; class Clostridia; order Lachnospirales; family Lachnospiraceae; genus Weimeria; species Weimeria bifida. The sequence goes on along the minus strand of QOUV01000017.1, from coordinate 7,561 downwards.
TCTGGCCGATGCAGAAAAAATAACTGTAAGGAATATCCACGACCCGGAGGATATCGGCAGGTCACTTGTGGGCATCAGTTCGATGCCTGACAGGAGAGATCCGTTTGAATCGGAATTTATCGACCATCCAGGCCTTGGAGAAGGCGGCAGATTTCATGACAAGAAGACTGAACACCCGCTGCCTGACGATACAGTCCTGACATTCGCGCTCGCAGGAAACCAGAACTCGGGAAAGACGACGCTTTTCAATCAGCTTACGGGTGCGAACCAGCACGTGGGAAATTTTCCGGGAGTTACTGTCGACAGAAAAGACGGCGTGATCAGAAACCATAAGAACACTTTAGTTACAGACCTTCCAGGCATTTACTCGATGTCTCCGTACACGAGTGAGGAAGTTGTTTCAAGGCAGTTTATCCTCGACGAAAAGCCGAAGGGCATAATAAATATTGTCGATGCGACAAATATTGAGAGAAATCTTTATCTGACGCTTCAGCTTCTGGAGCTGAATGTTCCGATGGTCGTCGCACTGAACATGATGGATGAAGTTCAGTCGAACGGCGGCTCTGTAAACGTAAATAAAATGGAAAAGCTCCTTGGCGTTCCGGTCGTACCTATCTCAGCTGCAAAAAATGAAGGTATTGACGAGCTCGTAGATCATGCCATTCATGTGGCAAAATATCAGGAAAAGCCGGGCAGACAGGATTTCTGCAGCCCGACTGACAATGGCGGAGCCGTCCACAGGTCGATTCATGCAATAATGCACCTTATTCAGGATCACTCTGAGGAGTCGGGAATTCCTGTCAGATTTGCAGCCACGAAGCTGATCGAAGGAGACAAGAGTGTTGAAGAGGCGCTGAAACTCGATCAAAATGAGCAGGAGACTCTCGAACACATCGTAAAGCAGATGGAGAAGGAGAGTGGGCTCGACCGCGCTGCTGCGATCGCGGGTATGAGATTTGAATTCATAGAAAAAGTGACCGCATCAGCCGTTATCAAACCGAAAAGGAGCAGAGAAGAGACCAGAAGCAACAAGATCGACAGGATCCTTACCGGCAAATATACGGCCATTCCAATGTTTATCCTGATCATGGCGGTAATCTTCTACCTGACTTTTAATGTGATAGGTGGAAATCTGCAGACGCTTCTCGGTACAGGAATCTCGGCTCTAAGTGATACAGCAGAGAGTGCTATGAAGGCCGCCGGTGTAAACCAGTTTTTGATCTCACTTGTGATAAAAGGAGTATTCACTGGTGTGGGCTCGGTGCTTTCGTTCCTGCCGATCATAGTGACTCTGTTTTTCTTCCTGTCATTACTCGAAGATTCAGGCTATATGGCAAGAATCGCATTTGTAATGGATAAGATCTTAAGGCGGCTTGGACTTTCGGGTCGAAGCATAGTACCGATGCTTTTAGGCTTTGGATGTTCTGTCCCGGCTATTATGTCAAGCCGTACACTCCCATCAGAACGAGACAGAAAGCTCACTGTCATTATGATCCCGTTTATGAGCTGCTCGGCAAAACTGCCGATCTACTCGTATTTTATCTCGGCATTCTTCCCGAAACAGGGAGCTTTAGTGATGCTTCTCCTGTATTTTACAGGAATAGCAGTCGGAATTTTGACAGCAGTCATTTCCAAGAATACCAGATTCAAAGGTGAAGCAGTTCCGTTCGTAATGGAGCTTCCGACATACAGGATGCCTCGTGCAAAAAATGTAGGACAGCTGCTCTGGGAGAAGACTAAAGACTTCATACAGAGAGCATTTACGATTATTTTCATAGCTTCGATGGTCATCTGGTTCCTCGAGACTTTTTCACCTTCATTTGCAATGGTAAGCGATTCTTCGAAGAGCATTCTCGCCGTGGTATCGGGATTTATAGCACCAGTCTTTGCGCCGCTCGGATTCGGCGACTGGAGGATGGCGACTGCGCTGATCTCCGGCTTCCTCGCAAAGGAAAACGTCGTATCAACTATCGGAATACTTTTTGGCAGCGTATCCGCACTTCAAAAAGTGCTCACACCTGCTACAGCTGCATCGTTTCTGGTCTTCTGCCTGCTCTATACTCCCTGCATTGCAGCGATCGCCTCGGTAAGACGTGAGCTCGGCCGCAAATGGGCGTTCTGGATAGTCATATTCCAGTGCACAGTTGCCTGGGTGTGCGCATTTATCGTACATCTGGTGACACTTGCATTTGTTTAACAAAAATATATAATAAAAGGAATATATTTTTGCTTACCGGGTGGGATTATGTTAACTTTACTGAGCAGATTTTTTATAAAAAAAGATGATACAGAGGAGAGGCAGAGAACCGCGTGGGGGAATCTCTGCGGAATCTGCGGGATCTTTTTTAACCTGCTGCTTACACTGTCCAAGCTTGCAGCAGGCTTTTTTACACATTCGATCTCTATAGTCGCAGATGCGATGAACAATCTGTCCGACGTGCTCTCTTCGGTCGTTACGATCGCAGGTTTCAAGCTCTCGGCTCAGAAGGCCGATCCTGAGCATCCTTACGGTCACGGCAGGATAGAGTACGTTTCGGGTTTTATTGTTTCGACTCTTATAATAATCATGGCCTACGAGCTGGTACGCGATTCAGTGCTAAGGATCGTACACCCCGAGAAGACCACATTTTCGCTGGCTGCGATCGCGATTCTTCTGTTTTCAATCTGCATCAAACTTTACATGATGTTCTACAACAGCTCCATCGGAAAAAAGATCGGGTCGCTTTCACTTAAGGCGGTGGCTAAGGATTCGATGAGCGACTGCATTTCTACTGCGATAGTTACGGTGGCTCAGATCGTCTCAGCCAGAACAGGATTCATCTATCTCGATGGTATCTGCGGAATCGTTGTCGGACTTTTCGTAGCTTATGAGGGATTGAGCTCCGCAAAGGATACGCTTAATCCTCTTCTCGGAGAGGCGCCTGATCCGCATTTTACAGACAAAGTAAGAGAGATAATGCTAGAGCAGGATCCGAGGATTTCGGGAATTCACGATCTGATAGTGCACGATTACGGTCCGGGAAAGCGCATGGTCTCCCTCCACGCCGAAGTTCCGGCTGATGGAAATCTCGTGGAGCTTCATGAAGTCATAGATGCGGCAGAAGATGCTCTTGAGGAGAAACTGAATTGCGAAGCAGTGATCCATATGGACCCTATCGTGACAGACGATCCAAAGGTCCTCTCATTGAAAAACAAAGTCCTCTCGATCATCGAAGAGGTAAACCCGTCCCTTTCGCTTCACGACTTTAGAATTGTAAAAGAATCGAAGGCGGGCATGGACAGGATGTTTTTTGACATTCTGGTACCATACGGGTTTGATATGAGTGAATCTGAGCTTAAGTCTCTTATAAAAAAACTGATAAGCGAAAAAATCGGACCTTACGATGTCAGTATCCATGTGGACACTGACTACTCGGTAAGATCCGTATAAAAAAGATTATTGATGCAGGGCTTGATTAATTCAGACGAATGATCAGACTACCATCTTCGGGGCGTCCCACAGATTCAGTTTCTGTCCGATGCCCTTTTTAACTGCGTTTCGATAGACCATGGTTCCCCATGCCACATCCTCTGTAGGCATGCCGCCAACCGAGTAAATGGTGATCTCGTCTTTATCTCTGTGAACAGGTTTCTTTCCGAGAAGGATGTCACCAAGGTCATCAATCTGGTCCTTTGACATTTTTCCTTCAGCGATAAGATCTTCAACACGAACGGCCGGAATAGGAATCGTTTTGTAAGCGTCAGGCTTCATCTCTGACTCCCAGGCCTCGTAAAGCATGATATTGTCAGTAACTGTCCTTGCACGATTTATGATAAAATCATCGTCAAATCTGAGTGCGGCAGTCGACTCGACCAGAGCGCCAGGCTTGATCCAGTCCTCTTTGATGTAAGGGTAAAGTAACGGGTCGCCGGCAGGAGCTGAGGTGGACACCGATACGATATCCGAGTCGCGTACAGCCTCTTCCATAGTATCTACTGGAACTATGTCGATATCCGGATAGAGTTCCTGAACTTCCCCGATAAATCTCATAAGAGAAGCTTTCCCACGGCCTTTTACCTTGACCTTATCTATAGTCGGACGGACAGCTAATGCAGCAGCGAGTGCGGTCTTGCTCATGACACCAGGGCCGACTATTCCGAGAGTTGTCGCATCTTCTCTGGCAAATTTCTTGAAGCCAACGCCGGGAACAGCGCCTGTACGATATGCCGACAGGATGTTTGCAGACATAAAAGCTTTCGGAGCACCTGTATCCTTGTCATTTAAAATAAGCATCAGAATCGAGCGGGGCAGGCCCTTTTTACGGTTCTCGGCATTGCTGCCGTACCACTTGACTCCGGCCATATCGAACTGTCCACCAAGATATGCAGGCATCGCCATGAATCTGCGGTCGGCACCATCTGTAGGCATCTCAGGGAACGGCGACGTCTTCGGGAACATGACCATGCTGCCGTGTGAATTTCCATTCGCGCCGCCCATGCGGTAATCGCCGACCTTCATCAGCTTGAACATCTCTTCCATGGCCTCAATGCAGCCCTTCATATCACGGACGCCGGCCTTGATCATGTCATCTTCGTTCAGATACAAAAAATCAATCTCAGGATAACTCATCTTTCCTCCTTTGCGGTTCCGCCGCACTTGAATCTTCAGAATAACAAAAGAAAGGCGCCCGGACAGCCTGCTGCTGTCCGAACGCCCTTGTTCTTTCAAATCATGTTTTCAGTATAGAACTTTATTATAGTAAAAAATTGTAAAAAAACGAAGACACAGCAAATCATAATGTAATAAAGATGTTGACAAAAACTAAATGACGTGATATTATTTCTATAGTTGAAATTAAAAATATTACACCAAAAGACGAAAGGTGACTCATAAAACACTTTTGCATCAGGAGGTAAAGATGACTGCAAGTAAATATCTTGATTATGTAGTAAAAGAGATCCACAGAACAATTGTAGCGACTGTGGATGATGAGGGCTTGCCTGTGACGGCTGCCATCGATATGATGGACAGTGACGGAGACAGCCTGTATTTTCTCACTGCCAGAGGCAAAAATTTCTATGACAGATTAAAAAAACGAGGCTTTCTGGCGCTGACTGCCATGAAGGATGACAGCACCATGACCAGCGTGGCAGTCTCAATCCGCGGAAAGGTAAGGGAGCTTGGCTTTGAAAAAATACTTTTTGTCATCGAGCAGGATCATTGTCTGCACTGCGGCAATTGTCTTAGTGTCTGCCATCAGGGAGCAGTCGAAAAAATATCTGACTGAAAAACCAGCCGGACATTTGGTGAGTGGAACAAAGATTGGAGATGAACGATATGACACAGGAAGAAAGACTGGATTATCTGGTTGAGGCATTTAAGGCAGATTCCATAGAATATAGCGATATTAAGACGCCGGATGATACGGACGGGAAGCGCAGGCTGTTACGTTCTCTTATGAATATCCGTATGCCAAAGAAACTCCCGGCAGAGGTACTTGCCATTCAGGATGAGTATCTCCAGGAAAGAGCCAGAGAAAAAGGAATAGTAGAAATCAGCGATATACCCGAGGTCTGCAAGGGCATTGCAATCTGGCAGGGAGACATCACAAGGCTTGCGGCCGATGCAATTGTAAACGCCGCCAACTCCCAGATGTTAGGCTGCTTTGTGCCGATGCATACGTGTATAGATAACGTGATACATTCTCAATCAGGCATTGAACTTAGAGAATACATGCATCAACAAATGGAGAAGATGAAGCAGAAATATGGCCGGGACTATGAGCAGCCAACCGCAGTACCTATGCTAAGTCCGGCTTTTAATCTTCCTGCGAAGCATGTGATCCATGTCGTCGGCCCGATCGTCTCTCCATACCTGACACAGACACATAAGGACCAGCTGGCGCAGTGTTACCTTGCCTGCCTTGATCTCGCCGCATCAAATGAGTGTGATAACATAGCCTTCTGCTGCATCTCCACCGGAGTATTCATGTTCCCGCCACAGAAGGCAGCAGAGATCGCAGTCGCAACAGTAAAGCAGTGGCTTGACGAGCATCCGGACAGCTGTATGAAGAAAGTGATCTTCAATGTCTTTAAGGACAGCGACATGGAAATCTATGAGAAACTGCTGGGAACAGCAGACAGGGATGCGAGAGGATTTAAGAGAATAAGATAACAATTATATGACAGTAAGCAGCTGTAATTCGGCAAAGGAATATTTTGCTGGATTGCAGCTGCTTTTTATTTTTTGTGTAAAAAATTATTACCAGATACCTGTGTGACTGCTATTAAAGCACTTGCTTTGGAAAACAAATCATGATATTCTTTATTTAGGGAAGTAAGAATATTTTACTTTTGAAAGGAGACGGCTTATGGATATGTTGAAAGTTTCATCTAAAGGACAGATTTCTATTCCTGCAAAGGCAAGAAAAGAAATGAACATTAAGTACGGGGACAGGTTGGCATATGTGGTGTTTGGCGATACTTTAGTTATCAAGCCGGTTAAGATGCCAAGTGAGGAAGAGTTTGAGAAAAGTCTTGATGAAGCACAAGAATGGGCTGCTTCTGTGGGGCTTACTGAAGATGATATCAATGAGGCTATAAAAGATGTTCGTAAAGGAAAATGCGGATGAAAATAGTAATTGACACAAACGTAGTGGCATCAGGTGTTTTCTTTGGCGGGGCACCAAGACGGGTTTTAGAAGCAATATCATCAGGAAATGTTAATGCATTTGCCACAGACGAAATCTTGGAAGAGTATCACGAAACAATAGACAGACTTATGAAAAAATATAGCGGTCGATTTGACTCGAATGGTCTTACAAGATTTAAGATGATGATAAATCTTATTGATACTCAAACGAAGATAGAAATTTGTCGTGATCCGGTGATCAAAACTTATGCATTAAAAAATAAACCAAGTGAGAATCTCCCTCTATCCGTGAAAGGGTGCCTGGCACTAAAATAACGAAACAGGTGCCAAGAAATGATTTGGCATTATGGCTGGTGTTTTATTTTTATGCTGTTACAGTTCAAGGCAGCACGCGAACTGTAACACTATGTCTATACATTTGTGTATGGCTTCAAATAAGTGCTTGTATTTTTCCCCATTTCGGGTATAATGTAATTGAAAGAGCCCACCACGCATAAGGCGGAAACGTACTGCGGACCACGGTTGGGACTTTTTTTATGGAGAAAATTATGACTGCAAGCATACCACAGCCTTTAAAACCGGCACTTACTTACGAGCAGCAATGCTCATGTACGGTAAAGAAGCAAGCAACCGAAAACAATAGATAGACCGCCAGCACTACACTATTCCGAACCAAAGACCAAAAGATAAGCATTTTGAGAAAATCTAAACTTTTGGATTTTCCGTAAATGGTAGATAACCCGTCACCTTCAAAAAAAATTCTTGACGCGTTACTATTAAACTTTGACCTTCTTCAGGTTCCCTAAGTTTCAAAAATTCCAGCCCTTTCGGGCTGGTTTATTCTTGCTTATTTTTTCTTTCGGCAGATCTCCGGTATTGATTCTGACCACGGCATGAGTTTTTCAAGTTCATCGCCTGGAACCTTTTCTC
>QOUV01000016.1 GCA_003862155.1 Lachnospiraceae bacterium | reverse complement strand
AATTATGTTTGACCAATCTTTGAGGCGAACCTGTTTTACAACTTCGTTTGGATTAACATCCATGCCTGTACCTCCCGTGAAAATGTTTGATAACTTGAAAAACTGAGAAAAGGTTTTCTGAGTTTTTAAAGTTATTCTAACAAAGAGATCCGGAACAAGGAAGGTGACGGGTTATTTACCATTTACGTCGCAGATGCCATTCTTAAAATGCAGGGAATATGGTGTATATTCAGATAATCCAAGCCGCTCATATAGATCGGAAGCAAACTTTTCATTGATATTCATCAGACCTTCACCTGATCCACTGCCATCATGCTTTATCAGATGCCAGCCATCAGACCGTCTTTTGGCTTCTTTTGAGAGAGAACCATTCAACGAACTGTCTGGTCTGGAATAGTACACTCTGCCTTCTCCATCATGAAAAATAACAGGAGAGCTGAAATTATCATATGGATTGACCTGTTCCCAGGTCAGATCTTTTATAGATTCCGGACATATCCAGTATGAATCAGAAAGGCTTAGTGCGAGATTTTTAACAAGCAGCTCCTGCGGAGTTTTACATCCTGCCCGTTTTAGAATGTTTTCCAGATCATCCCGGCCACTGGGTATCGATCTGTTCTCAAACCACATCTTAAACTGATACCCTTTTTTATCTCCAATGACCGGCAGTTCCTTAGCATTTATCATTTCAAAGCTGTAAAATTCTCCACTGTAAATATCTATTGATAATTTAGCCACGTTTTTATTTTTATGCTTTACTATGAAGCTTTCGACATATCCTTTCATAATGTCCTCTTTGATAAAAATTAAGACCGCCATAAATCCATTAAAAGAGAATGACGGTCTTTTCTTACAATATAAAATTAATACTTACAGCTTCAAGATCTTAATCAAGCTCTTAAACTGGTCGGGGAAAAGTTCGGGGTATAGATATGTCCATACCGTGTAGTAATATATCCATAAAAGAACTGCTGGAAGCGGGTTTAGCCGCTGTTCCCGAAGCAGAATCGGTCTTCACTGCTGCTCCTGCTGCTGTCTGCGGTACTGCTGATCCGACGGCTATAAGCGATGCCATGGCTAATGCCAGTAATCTGATCTTGTTTTTCATGTGTTCACCTCTGAAGAAATATCTATATATTGTTCCTATGATTATATTATAGTACTTTCCCTATATTTGTCAAGATATATTTTTCAGTCATAAGATGAGCCGGAGATGATACGCCTTAACAGCAAAGCCCTGCACATTGGAGTAAGGATCAGTTTTTTGGTGTGGTTTCCAGCCCGGTCCCATGCATCGATATAATAGCAGACAAGGGTATAATCTCTGCTCACTCTGTCCTGCTTTCCATCGTGATCTACCGTGTACGTTGTGTCCGAAGAAGGTGAAGAAGACTCAAATAATGTTGTTGAGTGATAGCAGAGAGTGTTCGGGTCGTGGGTTTTTACTGCATTTTTAGGCTGGGTAACAGTAGTCAGGACTACTTTGCTGAGGCCGGATGATTTAAGTCCGGGCGGATTCGGGGTATATCCTCTGAAACTGCTGCTCCTTTTTGGAAGATCGTCTATTTCCTGAATGATGTTACAGTCAGAGAAATATTCTCCTTCTTTTGTAGGAAGATAAGGATATGTCGAAGTCGAATTCCTTTTAACAGCATTTCCGTGTGAAGCGATATAAGGATCTGTGGATCCGGCCACAGCATCAGATGACAATATAAAAGAGGTCAGGCAGCATATCAAAGAGCTGGAGAAACAGGAAGAAAAGATCATCGATCTGTATCAGATCGGGACCATTGACATCGACCTGGTAAAGAAAAAGTCAGAGGCAATCCAAAAAGAAAAGAAGAAGTTAGAAAAAGTCCTGTCAGAAACGAAGAAGAAGACCCCTCAGAGCGTTTCGAGAGATGAGGCTATAGAGTTGCTAGGGTCATTCGATGAAATCATTCAGAGCGGTTCTCTACAAGAGCAGAGGGAACTCCTCAGATCGCTGATAGAAGACATTGTGGTCTTTCCTGACCACATAGAGATTCACTGGACCTTTTCAGTGAAATAAAAAATACCACCCGATATATCATCGAGTGGTATCTTTTTGCATATTGTAAAGTTTCTCAGTAGTCTGCTTTTTACATCATTGGCTGCTGCGGCTGTGTCCCAACGTTTGCAGGTTCCTTGATATCAGCAACTGCGCTCTCTGTAGTAAGAAGTGTGCTTGCTACTGAGCATGCCTGCTCAAGGGCTGTACGTGTAACCTTGACAGGATCGATGATTCCGTTGTCAACCATGTTGCCATAGGTCTCATTGTAAGCATCGAAGCCCTCGCCCTCTTTAGAGTTCTTGACATTGTTGATGATGACTGAACCCTCAAGTCCTGCGTTGTCTGCGATGAAGTAAAGAGGTGCATCGAGAGCTTTCAGGATAACATTGGCACCTGTCTTCTCGTCGCCCTCAAGTGTGTCGCGAAGCTTCTCAACAGCCTTCTCAGCGTGGATGTAAGCACTGCCGCCGCCTGCGATGATACCTTCTTCAACTGCAGCCTTTGTGGCGTTTACAGCGTCTTCCATTCTATACTTGGCTTCCTTCATCTCTGTCTCAGAAGCAGCACCTACACGGATAACTGCTACGCCGCCAGCAAGTTTTGCAAGACGCTCCTGAAGCTTCTCTTTGTCAAACTCTGATGTAGTATCAGCGATCTGTTTCTTAATCTGTGAAACACGGTCTGCGATAGCCTGCTTGTCGCCCTCGCCATCAACGATCGTTGTGTTGTCTTTTGTAACCTTAACGCTCTTTGCACGGCCGAGCTGATCCATTGTAGCATCTTTAAGCTCAAGACCAACCTCTGAAGAGATAACCTGGCCGCCTGTCAGGATTGCGATATCCTGGAGCATTTCTTTTCTTCTGTCGCCATATCCAGGTGCCTTTACAGCTACGACATTGAATGTTCCACGAAGCTTGTTCAGGATAAGGGTTGTGAGAGCCTCACCGTCAACATCCTCAGCGATGATCAGAAGCTTGGCGCCATTCTGAACGATCTGCTCAAGGAGTGGAAGGATCTCCTGAATATTTGAAATCTTTTTATCTGTAATAAGGACGTATGGGTCATCGAGGTCTGCTTCCATCTTGTCGGTATCTGTAACCATGTATGATGAAATATATCCTCTGTCGAACTGCATACCTTCTACAAGGTCAAGCTCTGTCTGCATGGTCTTTGATTCCTCGATAGTGATAACACCATCATTTGAAACCTTCTCCATAGCATCTGCAACCATCTTGCCGACTTCTTCGTTACCTGCTGAAATAGCTGCAACCTTGGCGATCTGATCTTTGCCTGAAACCTTTGAAGACATCTTTCTTAAAGAGTCAACTGCACAATCGCAGGCCTTTCTCATACCTTTACGAAGGACGATCGGGTTTGCACCTGCTGCCAGGTTCTTCATGCCTTCAGAAATCATAGCCTGAGCAAGAACAGTAGCTGTTGTAGTACCATCACCTGCTACATCGTTTGTCTTTGTAGCAACTTCCTTGACAAGCTGTGCGCCCATGTTCTCGAACTCATCTTCAAGCTCGATGTCCTTGGCGATCGTAACACCATCATTAGTAATAGTAGGTGCACCATAGCTCTTATCGAGGACTACGTTTCTTCCTTTAGGTCCAAGTGTAACACGAACTGTATCTGCGAGTTTATCAACGCCGTTCTGAAGTGCCTGTCTGGCCTCAGCACCGAATTTAATATCCTTTGCCATGACTTAAATACTTCCTTTCAAAAATTATTCAACAATAGCAAGAATGTCGTCCTGCTTTACAATAATGTACTCTTCATCATCGAGCTTTACGTTAGTTCCGGCATATTTGCTGTAAACAACCTTCTGTCCAGCCTTAACCTGCATCGTAACGTCCTTTGTTCCAGGACCTACTGCGATAACCTCAGCCTCCTGCGGTTTCTCTTTAGCGCTGTCAGCGAGGATGATACCTGACTTTGTCTTCTCCTCAGCTTCTACCTGCTTTAAAACTACCCGGTCTGATAACGGATTCAGTTTCATGATGAATACCTCCTTGATTTTTATTTCGATTTGTTAGCACTCAATACTTAGGAGTGCTATCAACTATGTATATAATAGTTTTTTGTACTACTAATCGCAACACCCGAAATCATGGATTTTTCTCTGTTTTTCACTTATTTCCTTTAAAAAATGCTGAAATGCTCTTTTTTTCGTATTGTGTTTAATTTTATGTTATAATTTTGGAAAAATGAAAGGAGATTTTTTCATATGTTAAAAGAAGGAATATCCGGCGAAGCAACGACCTGCGTTTCGACCGAAAATACAGCAGTTACCATGGGAAGCGGAACGCTCCCTGTTTTCGCAACTCCGGCAATGGTTGCACTTGTTGAAAAAGCTGCCTGGTCATCTGTCGCAGGCGAGCTCGAGGACGGACAGTCGACAGTCGGGATCTCAATGACACTCTCCCACGAATCCGCCACTCCTGTAGGTTTAAAAGTCACTGTAAAGACCACTCTTACCGCCATCGACCGCAGAAAGCTCACTTTCTCCTGGGAGGCTTCGGACGAGGCCGGGATCATTGGGCGCGGCACTCACGAGCGTTTTATAGTAACTGACGAGAAATTCGTCGCAAAGGCAGAAAGGAAGAAGTCATGAAATTAGCTATCGCGCAGATGCAGATGGATATTGACAAGAAGAAAAATGAGCAGAGAGCGCTCGGTCTTGCCCACAGCGCTTCCACTGCCAAAGCTGATCTTCTGCTGTATCCTGAGCTTACGCTCACACCATTTTTCCCAAAGTACCCTTCCAAAATGCTTGAAGGCATGGGCATCCCGAGGGACGCTTTTTCAATAGAAGCGAACGATCAGATTCTGACCAGATTTGCCGAACAGGCCAGAAAAGACAGCATCTATCTCTGCCCGAATTTTTACGTTAAGGAAGAGGACGGAAGACTTTTCGACAGGTCCTACTTCTTTGAGAAGTCCGGACGTCTCGTCGGAAAGAGCGATATGCACCATATTTTTACAGCCGAGAATTTCTTCGAGGGCGACTACTACACTCCTGCCGAGGAGCCTTTCAAGGTCTTTCCGACTCCTTACGGAAATATTGGCGTAGTCATCTGCTTCGACAGGCACATCCCTGAGACGATAAGGGCCTGCGCACTTGCCGGCGCTGAGATAGTGCTTATACCTTCTGCGAACCTTAAAAGCGAGCCGCTCGACGTATTTAAGGCTGAGATCGTCGCTGAAGCTTACCAGAACAACGTGTTCATTGCCATGGCAAACAGAGTCGGAAACGAGGACGGTCTCGTTTTCGCAGGTAACTCACTTGTAGTTGGACCGGACGGCAGGGTTCTTGCCGAGGGAGGCGCTGAAGAGGGTCTTATTTTCTGTTACATAGATACCGGTGCAGCTGTCCGCGAGAGAAAGACAAGGCCTTATATCGGCTACTGCATTCCTGACAGTGGCGTCTACAACTTCGAATCCGAAGAACTCTCTATAGAAAAGGAACCATCTGTAGAGGATGTATATATGGCTATGGCCGATTACGACGAGGGCGACGCGAAGCGCATCCAGCATTTTACAAAGGTGTATTACTATGCCCACCTGATCTCAGTCGGCGAGCATCTGCCGCTTAAGACAAGGCAGATCACAGAGATCGCAGCTATGGTCCACGACATCGGGATTCACAAGGCCGAGCAGCATTTCCATACGACTGCCGGAAAATACCAGGAGAAGCTCGGCGCACCAGAGGCTGCAAAGCTTCTGACTCATATGGGATTCCCTGAGCAGGTGGTAAACCGCGTCTCGTTCCTTGTAGGCCACCACCACACCTACACGAATATCGACGGCATTGATTACCAGATCTTAGTCGAAGCCGATTTTCTTGTAAATATCTACGAAGACCAGATGGACTTAAAGGCCCGCGAAAACGCATTTGAAAAGATCTTTAAGACCGAAACCGGAAAGCGCCTCTTCAGACAGATGTACCCTGAAGAATAATGCAAAAATCGAGTCTTTCCTCCCGATTTAATTTATACATCTGCCCCTGTCATGTAATGTTAAAAATATGTAAAATTTAAATTAAGTATTGCATACAGGGGTAAAATCATTTAGACTTAAACTGTAATTTTTGTGTGAAATTTATGTAAAGAAATCGAAGGAAAGAAAAATGAATATCATTATTCTGCTGAAACTTATCAGTGGCCTCGTTCTTTTCCTATACGGAATCGAGTACCTGGGCGAGGCCTTAAAGAAAGTCTCAGGCGGCAAGCTTGAGAAAATTCTCGAAGGCCTCACGAACAACAAGTGGAAGGCCGCTCTTCTCGGCACTTTAGTCACCTGTATCATACAGTCATCAGGTGCGACGATCGTCATGTGCGTCGGTTTCGTAAACTCAGGCATCATGAGCCTTGAGCAGTCCGTAGGTGTAATCCTCGGAGCTAATATCGGAACCACTATCACAGCATGGCTTCTTTCTCTCTCCGGAATCAAGAGCGACATGCTTCTTCTGCAGCTCTTCAAGCCTGAGAACTTCTCGCCTGTGATCGGTCTTATAGGACTTATAATGCTTCTCTCTTCTAAGAAAGAGAAGCGCAGAAATGTCGGAGCCATTCTCCTCTCATTTGCTATCCTGCTTATTGGTATGAGCGGTATGTCAAGCGCTGTATCTCCTCTCGCGAAGGACAAGACTTTTACGAGCGTCCTTACGATGTTTTCCAACCCATTCCTTGGTCTTCTCGTTGGTCTCGGCATGACAGCCATCCTGCAGTCGTCATCAGCATCCATCGGTATCCTGCAGGCGCTTTCGACTTCAGGTACCGTGACATTTGCCACAGCTATTCCTATCATCATGGGTGAGAATATCGGATCTGCTATCACTGGTATCATCTCATCTGTCAATGCTTCGAGAAATGCCAAGCGCGCCTCCTGGATGCAGATGATCTACTGCATTATAAAGACATCAGTCTTCATGGTTGGCTTCTATGTTATAAACGCTTTCGTACATTTTTCGTTCATGAGCAAACTGGCATCGCCTGTTTCGATCGCCGTTTTCCACAGTTTGTTCAATATCACCGCAGTTCTTATCATGCTGCCGTTCTCAGACATCCTGATAAAGATTGTCAGAAAGCTATTCCCTATCACTGAAGACGAGAAGAAGGAAGCCGAGACGAATCACACATTTACTATCCTCGACGACCGTTTCCTCTCTTCACCTGCTTTCGCCTTAGATCAGTCCAAGAAGGTTCTTCTCGAGATGATGAAGCACAGCAGAGATGCGATGGACAACGCTATCGATCTGATCTACGATTACGATGAGCGTAAAGTTCACGAAGTCTCCCGTCTTGAATCATTAGTCGACGAATACGAAGACCATTTGAACGACTACCTTTCAAAGGTTGCCGCCACTTCTCTCTCCGATGATGATGGACACACTCTCGCTTCGCTTCTTCATTCTACGAACGATTTCGAGCGTATCAGTGACCACGCCTTAAATATCATGCAGTCTGTTGAGGCGATGCATGAGAACGATGTCACCTTCTCTGGCGGAGCTTTGGAGGAGATGCATGTATTTACCGATGCTATAAGTGAGATCCTTACTATCACAGACAAGTCACTAAGAGAAAACGATATCGAGCTTGCAAAGCGTATCGATCCTCTTGAGGATACGATCGACAAGATCAACCTCGAGATAAATGATCACCACGTCGCGCGTCTCCAGAGTGGAGAATGTACGGTCGAGCAGGGACTCTACCTCTCAGATATCATGGTTGACCTCGAGCGTGTCGCCGACCACTGTTCGAATATCGCGGCTTACGAACTCTCTGCCGAGGACAACAACTTCGAAGTACACGAGCTCTCACAGCGTGAGCGTGAAGCCAGAAACGACAGCTTCCGCCTCCTGGAAGACGGCTACAGAGCCAAGTACCAGCTCCCTGAATACAAATATTCCAAAAAGAAATCCGACAAGAGTTCGGATGACGATTCGGATAAGAAAGATAAAAAGGACAAGAAGAAAAAGAAGAAAAAATAACATAATTTTCTCCATAAAAAAATCCTCTC
Source organism: Lachnospiraceae bacterium (assembly GCA_003862155.1). Taxonomy (GTDB): domain Bacteria; phylum Bacillota; class Clostridia; order Lachnospirales; family Lachnospiraceae; genus Weimeria; species Weimeria bifida. The sequence continues at coordinate 38,116 of QOUV01000016.1, read as the reverse complement.
CGTACAAACGGGGAGGATTTTTTATTGCCATATAAGCTTATTTATTTGTTCTGCTTTGCTGCGTTCGTAAGGTTTTCTGTGGTGAGGACGATATCGTTGTAGCCCTCTCTGATATGGCTTATATTGTCATCGAGATTTCCGATGCTTGAAGAGATCTCCTCGATAGCAGCTGATGTCGATACCATGTTGTCGGTGATCTCTGAGACGTTCGATAAGTTTCTCTCCATGAATTCCTTCATATCCGATGTATTGGCCTCGATCGAGCCGGACTTGTCAAGAACGCTGTCCGTGTTCGTATTTATCTTGTTAAACGAATCGGCCATAGTATCTGCGTACTTCCTGCACTCGTCTACATCACTCTGGCTCTGTGCTATCTTTTCAGTCACAGACTGCATCTGCGCATTGATCTGCTCTACGATCTCACCTATCTGATCGGAGAAAGCTGCTGAATTGTCCGACAAGGTTCTTATCTGCTCTGCTACTACCGCAAAGCTCTTTCCGGCTTCACCTGCCCTTGCAGCCTCGATCGACGCATTAAGTGAAAGAAGATTCGTCTGACTTGAAATATCGCGCACCTTTGTCAGAATATCGGCAATCTGGGACGTCTGTGTCGAGAGCTTTGTGACTGACTGCGATACATCTGACATAGTCTGCTCCAGCTTTTGCATATTGCCTGAGAGATCGGCTACAAGCGAGTTTCCCTCGTGCACGCTTCCGGCATTTTCTTCGGAAAGCGCCTTCATCTCAGCGGCCATATCGGCCATATCGGTGATCTTCTTCGTGCTCTCCTGGATCTCATCCTTGATGACCTTAGTTCCATCTGCTACGGACTGTGTCCTCTGCGCCACGTCCTCTCCAGCTATCTTTATCTGTGAGGAGATGTCCTTCGTAACAACTATGCTCTCTTTGATCTTTCCTGCGGTCTCCTGCAGTGTATCAAGAGAGGCACTGATCTCAGTGAGCAGGTCCTGTGCCCTCTTCGACTGTTTCTTTGCATTTTTTCCAGAGTTCTGAACAGAATCGAACTGCTCACGGTTGAGCTTCGCGACAGACGCCAGCGCTATGCAGCCACTTATGATATAGACGACACAGATGGCCATCGCATCGATGCTCCATGAGCCGGCGATCTTATCGCGGAACATCAGGTAAAACACGATCATGCAGACAGCACTTATCGCGCCCTGTATCGCTATAGGCCTCATGTCGCCATATATAGCTGCGAAAAACAGAAGCAGAAAGAACATCAGATAGTTCGCGGATACCGGATACGTAAGCATCAGCACTATAGTAAATATCGACAGTACGATAATAAGAGCATACATCATAATGACCGGCGGCAGCTTTTTTACCATGAAGAAGAGAACACCACAGATAATGGCTCCTCCGATCAGGAATGGGATAACCTGCCCCCAATTGTTGGCAACAATTCCGTTTACTATAGACCTCAAAAACAGGCAGATAAAAAGTGTCGTGACAAGTATTCCACTCTTCCGCCTCAGTGTCTCGTCGTACGTCATAAAACCTCCTGTAGAACAAAAAAGCATTGAATCGCTCCAATGCTTAACCACAATCCAAATGTATTTTAAAACTGATCTGCCATAAAATCAACTATTTCCGAGGTTTTCGGGTACGTTCCGCGGTCTATCCAGATGACCTCAGGATACCTTCGAAACCATGTCAGCTGTCGTTTCGCAAAGTGCCGGGTGTCCTGTTTTATTTTGGAAACTGCCGTCTCCAGCGTACATTCACCTTTAAAATATGAAAACAGCTCGCGATATCCTATCGCCTTTGCAGCCGTGCAGTCCCTGTCACCTAAAAGATCGTATATTCGTCTGGCTTCTGAGAGAAAACCAGCCTCCATCATTTTATCAACTCTCGCATCGATCCTGTCGTATAGCTTCTGCCTCTCATCCGTAAGCACGAAAAAGCGCAGATCATACGGCGACTTTTTCTGATGTTCCTCTAAATTGTGCGATGAAATTTTCTCTCCGTGATTTTTATAGTACTCGAGAGCTCTTATGACACGCTTGACATTGCCGGAAGGAATAGCTTTTGCGCTCTCCGGGTCCACCTCACTCAGCTTTTCATGGAGAGCTTCATTACCATTGGTTTCGGCAAAATCCGAGAGTTTTTTTCTGTAGTCGTAGTCGACCTTCTCCTCGCCAAAGTCTATGTCGTAGGCCAGTGCCTGAATGTAGAAGCCCGTTCCCCCGCAGAGGATTGGGACTTTGCCCTCTGAATATATCTTATCCAAAGCAGCGTGGGCCATCTTTACAAACTCTGTCACGTCGTAATTTTCTTCGGGATCAAGTATGTCAATTCCAAAGTGCTCTACTCCCTGCATCTCTTCCGGTGTGATCTTTGCAGTTCCTATGTCCATTCCTCTGTAGACCTGCATCGAATCGGCTGAGATCACGGCACCGCCGATCTTTTCTGCAAGCGCGACAGCGCACTCAGACTTTCCAACAGCCGTTGGGCCGGCTATGATTATAAGTTTTTTCTTAATGTCAGAATCCGGACTTTTTTCAGAGCTCATATCTTTTGTTTCCGTCATAGGCTTCCTGCCGCCCGTCCAGCCGTATAGCCCGAGGAAAATGCCCACTGCAGGTTGTAGCCTCCACAGACGCCGTCCACATCGACTTCCTCGCCGCAGACATATAAGTGCGGGATCTGCTTTAAAGAGAGATTTTCATCCAATTCGTCGAAATATACGCCGCCGGAAGTCGTCTGCGCATTTTCAAATCCCCTGCTCCCGCTTACTTCGAGTACAAGATCCGTCATGTACTTTTCTGCAAAATTTGCCATCGACACAGGATCGACATCTTCTATACTGAATTTCTGTGATGATGTCATACCTGAAATGACTTCCGCAAGCTTTTCCGGGAGAAGTCCCATCAGAAGAAGTCTGCCCGGATCAGATGGGAGAAGGTTCTCGGAAGCATTTGAAACTGACTGCTCGAGAAGAGATCTTACAGCATTAGGCGGATAGTCAGGAAAGAAGTTAAGCCTTACCTTTACTGATTTTTTCTGATCTAAAGCTCTTAGCGCCTCGGATGAGATCTGAAAAACGGGGATTCCGGAGATGCCATAGTCCGTAATCTGCAGATTACCTGACTCGCGTGATATCTCCTGATCATCTACGATAAGAGTTACCTCTGCGTCTATACGAACGCCGGAGGCCTTTTTCAGCGGATTATTTTTAATGACAAGCGGAACTAATGCGGGAAGTGGTTTTTTGATCCTGATTCCTGAGTGATTTAAGATCCAGAGCCCCTCTCCGGTGCTTCCGCTCTTCGGATCAGCAAAACCGCCGCAGGCTAAGACAACGCTCTTTGATACGTAAGTATATCCATCGACTTCGACTCTGAAAGTGCCTCCGGATTTTTTTACGTCTAGTACTTTTTTTCCACCCTTAAGGCCAATGCCAAGCCTTCTGGCACAGGAGACGATTGCCTGCTGCACGGAGACAGCAGACATACTTCTCGGATAGCACCAGCCGTCCCTGTACTCTATGCCGATCCCCAAAGAGCCCATAAACTCAAGGAGTGCTGCCTGATCGAAGTTTTTAATGATTTCCATCGTCCTGTCGATATCATCCGAATGGTAGCAGCTGCCATCGAGAGTCAGGTTCGTAAAATTGCACTTCCCGTTTCCTGTGGCGAGCAGTTTCTTTCCAAACGTTGTATTTTTTTCAAGGACTATAACATCAGAAGCCCCTGCTTTTCTGGCGGCTATCGCGGCCATCAGACCGCTTGCCCCGCCGCCTACAACTATCACATCATTAATCATTAAGCACCCCCGTTTAGTCTGTTATTTTAACAGATGAGTCTTCTCTGCAAGCTTTATCAGCTTATCACCCTTTGGAATCCTCGAAAGCTCTGCCCTCGTGATCCCTCCAAGGAGAAGCATAACTACATAGTAAACAACAATTGCGACCAGAACCGCAATGATAGTGGCGATAGGATTCGAGCGGGTCAGCATGTGGACCAGTGTATATGCGAGGAATGCCACAATACCCATGATCACTGAGCCGATAAATGGTATCAGGTAAGTCGACTTTATATCCTGTCTGGTCCCTGAATACTTCTTTACTGCGTGTCCGTTGAGGACGCACATCATTAATGCGTAGAATGCGTTTGCGAGGATTACTGCGTAAATATTCAGCTTGAAAAATTTCATTGCGGCGAGCAGAAATCCAGCCTGAGCTACAAGAGAAACAGCTGCATTTTTTACAGGGATATTCAGCTTGTCAATTCCCTGAAGCAGGCCGTTGCTGAGAGTCGACAGAGAATAGAAAAGTACCGAGACAGCGCCGACCATAAGCATATATCCCGAGGTAGGGTCTGTATCGTGGAACAGAAGCATCTGTATTGGCTGCGCCAGGACAAATATTCCCACAGTGCACGGGAACGCTATGACCATAATAAATCTCGTGGCTGAGTGTATCCTGCTCCTTACAAGGTCCATATCACCGCCCTTGTATGCCGTGATAAGTGCCGGAACAGAGGATGACGCCATGGCCGAAGCTATAGAGATAGGGACATTTATGATGACCCTGTACTGGCCGGAGTAGACACCCCACCAGATGTCAACGGCGTGCCGCTTATACCCCTGGAAAAGCGCGAAATTTTTAAAGATCGACTGATCGATTATTGAGCTTATATTGTAAAGTGTCGTCGAAAGAAGCACCGGGATAATAGTCGTAAGAAGAAGCCACATTATAGAGCCGTAGCTGTCTGAGCTCGTCGTGTGGTCGTGGCGCATCTTCTTGTGGAAACGGCGCCTGTAGACCATCAGGACAAATATAAGGAATGCCAGAGAAACAACTGCGCCAATAGCAGTTCCTAACGTTCCGCCGGCGGCTCCCCAGGCTGCTGCATATTCTTTCGAATCTCCGAGTACTGCTCCTACTTTCTGGCCGTAGGCAAAAAGCATCCAGGCTGCGACAACTGAGATGATGGCGTTTGCTATTTGCTCCATGATCTGCGAGATAGCCGTAGGGACCATGCTGTTTAAGCCCTGGAAGAATCCCCTGAGAACTCCGGCTATAGCTACAAGAAAAATGACCGGAGCCAGTACCCGAAGTGCTATCGATGCGAGCGGCGTCGCCAGGAGCTTTGATGTAAAGAAATCAGCTCCAAACCATACTATAAGAGCAAAACTTCCACCGCTTATAGATGCAAAGATAAGAGCTCCCTTCAATACTTTCCAGGCGTTTTTCGCCTGTCCCTGCGCCATTCGCGTAGCAACAAGCTTTGAGACCGCAAGCGGAATGCTGTATGAAGAGATCAGAAGGATGGTGTTGTAGATCTCATAGGCTGTTCCATAGTAGTTGTTACCCTCTTTTCCAATGATCGCAGTAAGAGGGAGCCTGTAAATAAGTCCTATGACCCTGCTGATTATAGATGCAACGGCAAGCACTGTGCCCTGCATTATAAAATTGGCGTCGCTTTTTTTTGCCCGGCTCATAGTTTAGTCCCTTCCGATTCCAAGATGTTCAAGAATCTGGTCCTGAAGTTTTTCCATCTCTTTTCTCTCCTGATCATCGACGTGATCGTAGCCCATCAGATGAAGCATGCTGTGAGCTATCAGAAATGCATACTCTCTCTTTACAGAATGCCCGTATTCAGCGGCCTGCGCAATGACTTTCGAAGTGCAGAGTACTATATCTCCCAAAACGACTTCTCCGGTATCAGGATCTATCGAATCCTCGTCATCTTTTATCAGGGAAAAATCTCCTGGAGCCGGATATTCGAGCATCGGAAACGAAAGTACATCTGTAGGACGGTCCACTCCTCTGAACTGCTGGTTCTCGACGTGGATTTCCTCTTCAGATACCAGTGAAAGCGAAACCTGCACCGGAAGCGGGAAATGAAGCATGTCAAGCGACTCATTTACCACATCCTCGGCAACCTTTTTGTAATCGAAATCCAGTCCTTCCTTAACCAGGTCATCAATCAATAAAGTCATTCTAACTCCTTAACTAATATATCACGGATCTTTAAAAACTGATTCATCGTGATGGTTGAATCATCGTAATATCCACTTGATGACAGCTCATTTAAAGAAGAGTATATAAGCATCTGCTTGTTCCAGTCGCTCTTCATCCTGTCAGATTCCTTTGAAATAGCGTCGAGCCTCTCCATAACAGCGTCTGCCATATGAACTATAGCCGACTCCTTTGACGTAGGCTTTCTTATAAGTCCTCTGTACTCGTAGAGAATCCTCGTAAGCTGGTCCGGAAAATCATTCTCGGCAGCTATCTGCATGGCATAGTCTATCTCTTTATCTCCCCTGATAAGGCCAACTCTGTAGTACAATCCTCCGGCTGCCGCGAGTGCGGCATCTGCTCCGATCTCTCTTGCAGCCCTCAGGGACGCGATTGAAAGCCTTCTGGCCCTGTCGTACTCTTCCTCTGAAAAAAGCCTGATCTCTTTTATCAGTGAATAGTCATCGTCTAAAATAGTCTCATATCTGTCCCGCCTCTCGCGGTGCAGCACTTTGTACAGTGCCGGTAATAAAATCACTGCACAAGCGGCCGTAATTATAGACATTCCACCCGCAAAAAACAAGTCCTTTTTTGAGAGCACGATTTTTTCAAAGTATCTTATCGAAGCGGGCAGAGCCGCATAGACTGCCGTGACCGCCAAAAATAAAAGGACCTTCTCAGGAGTTTTCGACTTTACTATCAGCCTGGCTAGTGAAACCGCTATAATAACTTCACAGAAAAACAGAGCGTAAATATTGCCACCATATCTATGCGAAAATGCCAGTGATACAAGCGGCAGGAGCGACGCCGAGACTGAAAGCGCCCCGTCTCCAGTCGAAGCGAGAATGAAAGCGATAAGCCCTGCCGGGATAAAAACTCCCGGAAGAAAAAGGGAAAGTGCGCTGACTATCGCCCCTGAAACAAGATAGATCAGGGCAAAAGTCATATAGTCCGTATCCCTGTACCACAGACCATCCGCCCTTCTCTCGTGTATAAGGTAAAGCAGTACCGCAAGAGAAGCGGGTATTATCACAATGGCTTCGCAGATAAGTCCTCCGGTGGCAAGTGAGCTCATACAGGCATCGAATGCCACAAATAAAACAGTCGATACCACAAAAATGAGAAGAGCCGCCACCCTCTTCGGGTAGACCCTCTCCTCAATAGTATAAACCTTTTCAAGGCCTGCGTCTTCTGTCTTTTTTGATTTTTCCTGCTGACTGTTTCTTTTCATATTCTTCGTAGGCATTTACGATCTTCTGGACAAGCGGGTGTCTTACGACGTCTTTTCCCGACAGCCTGACCACGCCTATCTCTTCTACATTTCGAAGGACTTTTAGTGCTACATCGAGACCGCTCTTCGCTCCCGGAGCGAGATCCTTCTGTGTCAGATCACCAGTGATAACAGCTTTGCTCCCGAATCCGATTCGCGTCAGAAACATCTTCATCTGGGCCGGTGTCGTATTCTGCGCCTCATCCAGTATAATAAAGGCGTTGTCTAAGGTGCGGCCTCTCATATAGGCAAGAGGTGCGACCTCTATCGCACCCTTCTCCATATTTCTCTGGAACGTCTCAGCACCCATGATCTGATAAAGCGCATCATAGAGAGGGCGAAGATACGGGTCTATCTTCTGCTGGAGGTCTCCCGGCAGGAATCCGAGCTTCTCACCGGCCTCTATAGCCGGTCGGGTCAGAATTATCCTCTCGACATCCTCATGCATAAAAGCCGTGATGGCTATCGCCATGGCCAGATACGTCTTTCCGGTTCCCGCAGGTCCGACCCCGAATGTTATCATTCGATTGCGGATCGTATCGACATACTCCTTCTGCCCGATAGTCTTCGGTTTTACCGGTTTTCCAGTGATCGTATGGCAGATCACATCGCTGTCGAGCTCGACAAGCGGATGGTCTGTCGTGGGATTTTTTATTGAAAGGGCATAGTTTACGTCGCCATCGGTGATCTGGTGGCCTCTCTTTGAGAGTTCATACAGCTCATCGAAAACCCTTTTTGCCCTGTCAATCTTCTGGTCGTCTCCGGAGAGCTTAAGAGTGTCTCCCCTCAGCACAAAGTCTACACCGAGATTATCCTCGAGTATCTTCACATGTGAATCAAACTCCCCGAATATATTGATCAAATCCTTCTCCGGGATTTCAATACCAATCTCTGCCAAAAATAAAATCCTTTCTTATTCCGATTCAGGGTAATACATAAATCCCATATGGTAGGTTTTGCTCTTCAGTTCATGTTTGTCGTAAGCCACGACTGAAAGCACATGGTAGCCCTTTGGGACAGTGATCTTTTTGGTATATTTCTTCGACTTCTTGTCTGGATTCTTATTAGTCCAGGAATAATAGATCGTGCAGTCCTCTCCTGCCGTGATCTTTACCTTGGTCTTCTTTTTAAAAGTGCCGCCGTTCGGAGTTACCTTCGGCTCTTCAGGCTTAATATATTTAATATTAAACGTCTCAGCAGAAACTTCTCCGAATTTACCGTTTTTGTTGCGGCAGACTGCCCTTACCTTTGTCTTTCCCTGTGTCAGGAAGATAACGCTTCCATCGTAGAGGTGACCGTGAACTCCGTTCGGCGCCTTGCCATCCGTCGTATAGAATATCTGGTAATCTTCATCTGCGTCTTTCGGAAGCGAGAGCGTAAGAGATACGTCATCGCTGAATTTTCCACCCTTTACCGAAAATTCAGGTGGTTTTATCAGGTAATCCTTGAATATCTTTTTTACCGAATCGGACTTCGCATACTTGTATATATTCTCCATCCGATTGTAGTCGCCTTCACTCTCATAGAGCTTTAAGAGGAGTTCGAAAGACTTCTCATACTTTCCGTCAAGCTTTACAGCCCGAAGCAGATAGATTTCCGCCGAAGCCGGGTGTTTTGTCTTTAGATAATCTTCTCCGAGAGCACAGAGAGTCTTTATGTCTTCGGGATCTGACCCGAGGGCCCTCCTGTAGTGAACTATGGCTTTATCATAGTCCTTGTTGGCATCCGCCTGTCTCGCCGCCGTGTACTGGTATGAAAATGAGTGCGTGTATCTGAAATATACTATTCCCATTAACGCGACAAGGACCGCAAGCACTATGATAAGCTTAAAATGCCTTGGTTTTCTCATAGGCGACAAGCTGCTTCGAGGCAGTTCCTCATCAACATAGCTATGGTCATCGGGCCGACGCCTCCAGGTACAGGAGTGATATAGCCGGCCTTTTCTTTCACATCGTCAAAATCGACATCGCCGCAAAGCTTCCCGTTCTCGTCCCTGTCCATTCCGACATCGATTATCACAGCACCTTCCTTTATATCATCTGCTTTAAAAAATTTCGGCTTTCCAATCGCCGCGACCAGAATATCTGCCTTAGACGTGATGCTCCTTAAGTCTTTTGTATGCGAATGGCAGACAGTAACCGTACCATTCTCACGGAGCAGAAGCATCGCCATTGGCTTTCCTACGATATTGCTTCTGCCTGCAATGACACAGTTCTTTCCATCAATGGAAATGCCGCTTCTCTTTATAAGCTCAATGATGCCAGCCGGAGTGCAGGACTTAAACCCCTCAAGTCCGATAGAGAGCCTTCCGACCGATATCGGTGAAAATCCGTCGACATCCTTATCGGGATCTATGGCATTAATAATCTTATTTTCATCTATCTGCGGAGGAAGCGGAAGCTGTACCAGAATCCCGTGAACTGAAGTATCAGCGTTCAGTTCCTGTATCTTCTCTAAGAGCTCACTTTCCTCAGTATCCGCCGGGAGGTCAATAGAAACAGATCTGATCCCGGTATATTTGCAGGCGCGCATCTTATTTCTGACATAGATGTGGCTTGCCGGGTCATCTCCTACCAGAACAACTGCCAGACATGGCTCTGTTCCCCTGGCTTTAAGGGCAGCTGCTTCCTCTTTCACCTCATCCTTAATATCCTGTGAAATTTTCTTCCCGTCGATTATCCTAGCTGACATATTTCTCCAATCTATTTCTTAGAACAGGCCCGTAATGCGTCCGTCGTCCGTGACATCGATATTCTCTGCTGCCGGATGCGTCGGAAGGCCAGGCATCGTCATAATATTTCCGAGAACGATGACTACAAATCCAGCTCCCGCCGAAGGGTAAACCTCGCGGACATGGACTGTAAATCCTGAAGGGCGTCCCAGCTTCTTCGCGTCATCTGAGAGTGAATACTGTGTCTTTGCCATGCAGACAGGCAGATTATCCATACCCAGGTCTTTAAGCTTCTGAAGGCTCTTCAATGCTGACTTCTCCCAGGTAACTCCGTCTGCTCCGTAAATCTCCTTTGCGACTGTCTCGACCTTCTGCTCGAGTGGCATGTCATCAGGATAGAGGAGCCTGAAGTCTCCCTTCTTATTATCGAGTGTCTCGATAACCTTGTCAGCAAGGGCAAGTCCGCCCTCTCCGCCTTTAGCAAAGACTTCTGAGATGGCAAATTCACATCCTCTGTCTTCACAGAATTTCTTTACGTAACTTATCTCTGCCTCTGTATCTGTGTCGAATGAGTTCAGGGTAACTACGATTGGCACTCCAAACTTCTGCAGGTTTTCGATGTGCTTTTCGAGGTTTACGATGCCCTTCTTCAAGGCGTCGAGATTTTCTTCTTTAAGGTTATTTTTATCTACTCCGCCATTATACTTTAATGCGCGGACTGTGGCAACAAGAACTACCGCATCTGGCTTAAGGCCTGACATTCTGCACTTGATATCAAAGAACTTCTCTGCTCCGAGGTCAGCTCCAAAACCTGCCTCTGTAACAGCGATATCTCCAAGTTTAAGTGCTGCCTGTGTGGCGCGGACTGAGTTGCAGCCATGCGCGATATTTGCAAACGGTCCTCCATGAACTACAGCGAGATTGTGCTCAAGTGTCTGTATGATGTTAGGCTTTAATGCGTCTACGAGCAGAGCTGCCATGGCGCCTGTAGCCTTGAGGTCATCTGCCGTAACAGGCTCTCCGTCGAAATTATAGGCGACGATTATCTTCTTAAGGCGTTCCTTTAAGTCATGCAGATTCTCTGCCAGGCAGAACACTGCCATGACTTCACTCGCAACCGAGATCACGAAGTGATCCTCTCTTGGCATTCCGTCTGACTTCTTGCCGAGGCCAACGACTATATTTCTAAGAACTCTGTCGTTCATATCCATGCAGCGCTTCCAGACAACGCTTCTAGGATCTATTCCCAGCTTATTGCCCTTCTGAATGTGGTTGTCAAGCATTGCCGCAAGAAGGTTATTCGCAGATGTAATAGCATGAAAATCACCTGTAAAATGCAGGTTCAGCTCTTCCATCGGAACTACCTGGGCATATCCGCCTCCGGCAGCTCCACCCTTTATGCCAAAACATGGGCCGAGTGAAGGTTCACGAAGTGCTGCGACTGCCTTCCTGCCGCGCTTGTTTAAAGCGTCCACAAGTCCGATAGTTGTAGTCGTCTTACCCTCACCTGCAGGTGTAGGATTGATTGCCGTAACGAGGACCAGTCTGCCGTTTTTCTTTCCGGATAGCTCCTTCAGATACTCCTCGGAGAGCTTGGCTTTGTACTTTCCGTAGAGCTCAAGGGAATCAACCGGGATTCCGGCGTTTTCTGCTACTTTCTGGATTGGGAGTTTCTCGGCTTCCTGTGCGATCTCAATGTCTGACTTCATTCTTTTTCCTTTCAACATCCTGTTTACAAGTAATCTCTAATTGCCGGCACTCTTAAGCCACTCTTCAAATTCCGGAAGTGTCATCCTGACTGTCCGCGGCTTGGTGCCTATTTCTGAACCGACAACCCCTGCTTCTTCGAGCTGATCCATGATCCTTGCGGCACGGTTGAAACCTATTTTAAAATTTCTCTGGAGCATTCCAATGGAGCCCTTCTGCTTCTCGATAACGAGCCTTCCGGCATCTGCAAAGTACTGGTCTCTGCTGTCGTCCGGCTCTGTTCCGTCTGAAATAGCGACTGCATCCGAACTCGTCGCCTGCTCTATAAAATCATTTATCTCGGCCGTGTCCTCTGCAGCGGCTTCATTTTCACTCTTTAAAAATGAGACGACTCTCGATACATCCTCATCCGGTACAAAGGCTCCCTGCACACGGACCGGCTTTACATAGCCCTGCGGGAAATAGAGCATATCGCCCTTTCCAAGCAGCTTCTCGGCTCCGTTCATATCGAGGATAGTCCTCGAATCAACGCCGCTTGTCACTGCAAATGCAATTCGGCTGGGCATATTTGCCTTGATAAGTCCTGTTATGACATTTACAGATGGCCTCTGTGTCGCGATGACAAGATGGATTCCGCAGGCTCTGGCAAGCTGGGCCAGTCTGCAGATTGAAGCCTCGACTTCCTTCGGAGACTGCATCATAAGATCCGCGAGCTCGTCTACGATGATAACGATCTGAGGCATCTTCTTGACGTTGACCTCAACTCCGTCGCTGTTCGTCATGCAGCCGTGGTGAATTTTTTTATTGAAGCCTTTGATGTCACGAACTCCGGCTGCAGCGAACTGTTTGTACCTGTCATCCATCTCGTGGACTGCCCAGTTCAGGGCGCCTGCTGCCTTTTTCGGATCAGTGACTACCGGGATCATCAGGTGAGGAATTCCGTTGTACACTGAAAGTTCGACGACCTTAGGGTCGATCATTATAAATTTCACCTCGTCGGGTTTTGCCCTGTAGAGGATGCTCATGATTATAGTATTGATGCAGACCGACTTTCCGGAACCTGTGGCTCCGGCGATAAGAAGGTGCGGCATCTTCGCAATATCAGAGATTACGACCTGTCCTGCAATGTCCCGCCCTGCGGCAAAAGCTATCTTTGACTTCGCCTCTTTGAATTCCTTTGACTCGACCATCTCTCTGAATGGAACAGTCAGGATATTTTTATTAGGGACTTCGATTCCCACTGCGCTCTTTCCAGGAATCGGGGCCTCGATCCTTATATCTCTTGCAGCGAGGTTTAACTTGATGTCATCCGCCAGATTTACGATCTTTGAGACCTTTACTCCAAGCTTAGGGTGCAGCTCATATCTGGTCACGGCAGGGCCACAGGTCACATCGGTAACCGTGACATCGACACCGAAATTCTTAAGTGTTACTTCAAGCTTCTGCGCAGTCTCCTGCAGATACTCTTCCGAGTCTCCTCCTCCGTTCTGCTTCATCTCAGTAAGAAGCGAAGCCGGCGGGAACTGATAAGGCCTTTCGACCGGCGGCTCAGGTGGAGCCGTCTGCGGTTCTGCAACTGAAGGCTGCGGCCCTGCTGCAGCCACCGGCTTATCCTGTCGCTGCGCTGCTGCTGTATGCCACGCGGGCTCTGTCTCGTCCTGACATACAGTTTCAGGCTCGTCCTGCTCGTCAGGTTCAGCCTTAATTATCTGAACATCGTCGGCAGGCTCGTATGCGTCTTCCTGATATGTCTCTGGCTTATAGTCGGTCGTATCCGGTTCACTCTGGGTCTGGTTCGTATATTCTGTATCGAAATCCACATTCTCAGATACCGGTGCAGCCTCCTGTGCCTCTGAATCTGAGTTTACCTCAGTAACTGTAACTTCAGATACCTCCGGTTCATCGAAGTCTCTTAGCTCTGAAGTCTTTTTCTCTTCAGCTGTCCTGCTGCGATCCCTTCCGAAAATTCCCATATGTATGTGAGTCTTTACGTCTTTTCCGCTGTAGAGGTCGACTTCCTGCTTTTCAACAGGTTCCGGTATCTCCTGTCTCTTTTCGGAGGCGTTTTTCTCTTTTGACTCGATGTCGCCTCTCGTTATCTCCCGAAGCCCCTGCTTCTTGTCATCGGGCTTTTTAATAAACTGATCAGCGGAGGGAATGATATTGCTTTCAGTGACAACATGGGAAGCTCTTTTTAATTCTCTACTGCGGGTTCTCCTCTCTGGAGGGTCCTCTTCCAAGTCCTCCTCGCGCCGTCTCTCCTGCCTCTCGTGGAAATCGCGTGACTTTTTATCGATGAATCTGCTAAGAAGTCCCTTCTCGGTCACGAGGACCAGGCAGATTATCATAAAAATAAGAAAAAGAAGGATCGTGGCAACGGTCCCGAATCCCTTTTCGAAGGGAATCGCGATAAGGGTGCCGATCATGCCGCCTCCGCTTTTTTCTTCGTAACACGAAAGATACGCCCTGGCAGGCGACGGCTGATTCTGCCCGAATAAAATGACAGAAACGATGCCGTCTAAAAATACTATAAAGAAAAATGCCGCAACGATCTTTACTGTCGCAATGGCATTGCCTTTATTTGATACTGCAAAAAATATCCCGAAGAGGAGGACTATCGGAAGCACATAATTTATGAGTCCGAAAAGCCCAAAGAAAAAGCGGCCTGCCGCTCCCCCTACCGGTCCGCCAACTCCTAAGTTACTCAAAAAGAGCAGGATGCAGACCGCCAAGGAAAGCCACAGATATAGGTCTCTTCTCACCTCTGAATCAGGTGCTTTGTCCTGTCTCTTTTTTGCAGCTTTTTTCCTTTTTTTGTCTGACATTCCTGCTCTTTTTACCTTTTAACCTTCCTGCTCTAACCAGCCGCAGAGGTAATTGTAGAGGCCCTCATATTTGAACTTCGATGCGTTCCATGAGTAATCCTTCTTCATATCGCGCTCTGCCATCTTGTTCCAGTCAGCCTTCTTCGTAAAGAAGATGTACTTGGAGTAGTTTACGATATTTAAAAGCTCATCGCCGTTGTAATTTTTGAATGAAAAACCGTCGCCGGTCTTCTCGTACTCGTTGTAAGGCTCTACGGTATCCTTGAGTCCGCCAGTCTCCCTTACGATAGGCACTGTGCCGTATCTGAAAGAGATAAGCTGAGTCAGTCCGCAAGGCTCAAACCGCGACGGCATAAGAAATGCATCGCAGGCTGCGTAGAGCTTTCTCGCGAGGTCTTCGGAGTAGCAGATATTTGCAGAAATCCTGTCCGGATACTTCCACGCATAGTGACGGAACATATTCTCGTATCTGTTCTCACCGGTGCCGCAGACAACGAACTGCGTATTCTCATCCGCAATACCGTCCATGCAGTAATTTATCAGGTCGAGGCCCTTCTGGTCGGTAAGTCTCGAGACGAGACCTATCATGTACTTCTTGCCATCGACTGCAAGTCCGAGCTCCTCCTGGAGCTTCTCTTTATTTACCTTCTTGTTGCGGCGGAAATTTGATACATCGTACTGCTTGAAAATAGACATGTCAGTCGACGGATCATAGGTGATCGTGTCGATACCATTCACGATACCCTGCATATCGAAATGTCTCGAGGACAGAAGTCCGTCAAGTCCCTCTCCATACTCAGGTGTCTGAATCTCCTCGCAGTATGTAGGTGAAACTGTCGTGATATAGTCGGCGTATACGATACCGCCCTTTAACATATTTCCAGCTTTATTGAACTCGAGCTTGTCCGGCGTGAAAAGCTCTGCCGGGAAGCCCGATAACCCCATCATGGTATCGATATCCCATACACCCTGGAACTTCAGGTTGTGGATGGTCATTATAGTCTTTATGCCATGGAAAAACGGGTTCGCCTGGAACTCGTTCTTCAGATAAACCGGAATAAATCCTGTCTGCCAGTCGTGACAGTGGATAAGATCCGGCTTGAAATCGATGACCGGAAGCATCGAGAGAACTGCCTTGTCAAAAAAGGTGAACTTCTCAATGTCATATCTCGCATCACCGTAAGGATAAAAGCATTCGAAATACTCTAAGTTGTCGATGAAGTAATAGTGGACGCCCATGTACTCGTATTCCATGACTCCTACATACTTCATGCCCATGTCCGGGCCTCCGTTCATCTGGAAGCTCGTGACAAACTTGAACTGGTCGCGGAACTGTGGCGGTATGCAGGTATAATCCGGAATTACTACCCTGACATCCCACTGGCTCTTATCGAACTCCTTCGGAAGAGCTGCCACTACATCTGCAAGACCCCCGGTCTTCACAAATGGAAAGCACTCACTAGCCGCGTAAAGTATCCTCTTCATAACCTTTATCCTCCTTCACTGATAGGAATCAGTCCTCTTCGTTCCAGTTGTTATATACTTCCTGGACATCCTCGTCGTCATCGAGCCAGTCGAGAATTCTCTGAAGATTGGTCTTGTCCTCTTCCTTTTCAAGAGTCACGTAATTCTGAGGGATCATAGTAACCGAAGCGTCGGCCATAGGAATATTCTCTTCCTCGAGCTTCTCTCTGACTGTCGAGAAATCCTCAGGAGCAGTCAGGATAACATAGGAGTCGTCCTCCTCCTGGAAATCATCTGCTCCAGCATCGAGAGCTGTCATCATAAGAGTATCGGCATCCTGATCGCACTCCTCTTTGTCAACGATGATCTGTCCCTTTTTATCAAACATATAGGATACGCACCCCTGTGTACCTATATTTCCGTGGCCCTTTGAGAAAGCATTTCTTACATCTGCGGCTGTACGGTTCTTGTTGTCCGTAAGAGCCTGAACTATGATGGCTGTACCGCCAGGACCATAGCCCTCGTAAGTGACTGTCTCGTAGTTGACGCTGTTCGCATCATTTGCTGCCTTCTTGATTCCACGCTCTATAGTATCCTTCGGCATATTCGCAGCCTTGGCCTTCGCGATAACATCGCGGAGCTTACTGTTATTTGCAGGATCAGGACCTCCCTCCTTAACTGCAACGGCGAGCTCACGTCCAATGACTGTGAAGACCTTTCCCTTTGCAGCATCATTTTTCTCTTTCTTGTGCTTGATGTTCGCGAACTTTGAATGTCCTGACATTTTATAAAAATTCCTTTCTTAAAAAATTATCAATGTTTATTTTATCATTTTTGCTGATTTCTTTCAACCTTCACCTTTGTGATGACTCTGTCGTGGACAGAGAGGACTGTAAATTTGAAGCCAAACGCAGTCACCACAAAGCTCTTCCCATCGACAGGAACGCTGCCGTGAATGTACATAAGAAGCCCGTTTAAAGTCTCTATCTCATCTTCAAAATTGGACAGATCGACTCCAAGTCTCTCAGATACGTCAGACAGCGGAGTCTTTCCACTCATAATGAAAACCCCCGGGCCTTTTTCTATGATAAGCTGTTCTTCCTCGTCGTGCTCATCCTGAATGTTCCCGACTATCTCCTCTAAGATATCCTCCATCGTAACAAGCCCGGACGTCTGGCCGTACTCGTCGAGCACGATCATAAGATGCAGCTTCTCGAACTGCATCTGCGTAAAAAGAGTGTTTATCGAGTGAGTCTCAGGTATAAACTGTGCCTTTCTTATAAGCCCATCAATATCCCTGATCTTCTTGTCGTAATCCTGATGCTGGAGCGAAAAGTGCATAAGCTCCTTCATGTGGATAGTCCCGATGATATTGTCAAGGTCCTTTATGTAGACCGGAAACCTTGAAAAGTGGCTGTTGTCAAAGGTATCTATCGCATCTTTTAATGTGCAGTCGCCGTCTAAGGCTTCAATATCGGCCCTGTGCGTCATGATGTCCTTCGCGTCCTTTTCGTCGAATGAAAAAATATTTTTGATCATCGCGGCTTCAGACGCGAGGATATTTCCCTGGCGGCGGCTGGTATCCACCATCGAGATGAGTTCTTCCTCTGTAATATCGGGATCTAAATTGTGAAGACTTCTCTTCCTGTCTTTTTTAGAAAAAATACCCATATTTACTTGTAGAATTTCTTCTTCTCCACCATTTCGCCGTTCCTGTAGTAGAGTCTTGGAATCCTGATTCCAAGGTCGCAGGCGAGCTCATAGTTAAATCTTCCTGAAAGATCTCCGAGCTCCTCAACGGTGATCTCCTCGTCTCCGTCTTTTCCGATAAGAGTGACCTCGTCCATCGGTGCGACGTCCGGCACATCAGACACATCGACCATCATCTGGTCCATGCATATCCTGCCGACGATCGGACATCTCTTTCCATGGATAATAACATCCGCCTTGCCTGAAAGAGACCTCGGATATCCGTCTGCGTATCCTACCGGGACAGTGGCGATCTTTGTAGGAGCCTTTGCGACATAGGTCCCGCCGTAACTTACTTCAGTGCCGGCAGAAATTGTCTTTAAGTGGACGATATGCGAAACGAGTGAAACAGCTCTGTGTATCGGGAAGCTGTGGTCCACATCGTCTGAAGGCCACATGCCGTACATCGTAACTCCGAGACGCACCGCGTCGAGCTTGTCCTTTGTGTATTCCATCGATGCAGCCGAGTTGCAGCAGTGGCGGATCTTAAAATTAACTCCGCGCACCTTTAACATATCGATCATATGCATAAACTTCGCATACTGCTCGTCGGTATGACTTGTATCTGCGCCCTCATCTGCTCTCGCAAAATGTGTAAAAATTCCCTCCGGCACAAGTTCAGAGTGCTCTTTAAAAATAGCAGCGATCTCGTCGGCGCTCCCCTCATTTACCTGGTAGCCGATACGGCTCATTCCGGTATCGACTCCGATATGGCAGAACACCTTCTTTCCCAGCTGCCTGGCATATGAAGCATAATCGTCAGCCATTTTTTTAGTGAAAATGACAGGGCGCACTCCCTCTCTTATAATCCTCTCGTAAGAGTGGGTGAACGTAAACCCAAGGATCAGTATCGGCTTTTTGATGCCGGCTTCGAGAAGCTCGTAAGCTTCCTCTGCGGTGGCCGCTGCATAGCCGTAGATCTCATCGTCTTTTTCCAGATCCTTTGCGATCGGAACCGCTCCGAATCCATAGCCGTCGGCCTTCATCACAGCGTAGATCTTCTGATCCGGACATCTTAATTTCACTGCATGTATATTTTCTTCAATGGCGTTTAAGTCGACCTTAGCGCATATCCTGTAAAAATCCATTATCTTCCTCCACTTTCAAAAATGCTTCCGGCAGTGACTCCGCTATATCCATAGCTTTCATGCCCCGGACTCCATATCTGTCTGCTGCAATGTCTCCGGCCAGGCCGTGCAAAAAGACTGCAATTGATGCCGCCCGAAAACCGTTAAGTCCCTGGGCCAGAAGCGAGCCGGCAAGTCCAGCGAGCACGTCACCTGAACCTGCCGTAGACATTCCATTGTTCCCAGTAGTATTTTTTATCAGGTCTCCCTCCGGGGATGCCGTGACTGTCCTGGCGTCTTTTAGCGCTATTACAGTGTTGTACGACCTCGCATAGGAGAGCGCTGTGTTTGCAATATCGTTTTTTATAAGAGCAGGTGGGATACCTGTAAACCTGCTCATCTCCATCAGGTGCGGAGTAAGTATTACGGTATCTTCTTCTGCCTTTTCCCTAAGAGCATCCCTCAGGCCTTCATCCTCTGAAATAAGGTTAATCCCGTCAGCGTCTATTACGGCAGGAATCCCTCTGGTCGAAAGAACGTCTGCAAGAACTGCAGCCGCCTTTTTCCCGGTCCCGATCCCCGGTCCTATAACGATTGCATCCGCCCAGGAAAAATCACCTGAAAGCGCTTCTTTTTTAGTATCCGAGGAAAAAAGTGCCTCCGGCACATGACTCATAAGCGCCGTAAAATTGGACTTCGCGCTAAGGACTTTTACCATTCCAAGTCCGGATCGAAGTGCCGCTTCAGAGGCTAAGATGGCACAGCCCGCGCACTCTTTTTTTCCTGCGATACACAGGAGCTTTCCGTAAGTGCCCTTGTTACTTCCCGGAATCCTCTTCGGAAGAAGTCTCTTTACTTTCGCTGGAGTCAGTGTCGTCAGATTTTCCATCTGCATCATCGCTTTCTTCTGTGCTGTCTTTCTCCTGGCCGCTGCCAGATCCGCCTTCCTCTTCTTTATCTGATTTCTTCTTGAAATTGAGCTTCTCATCGGACTTCTTCGATCTCCACTCTCCTTTTGTTCCGCCTTCATCGTCCTTCGGCTGGACTTCGGCCATATATGAATCCTTGCTCGTAAGTATTAAATCCGTATCAGCCTTTATATCAAAAAGCCCGAGCATATCCTTGCCGAAAATATCGTGCATATAGGAATAGATCTCTCTGTTGTTGATCTCGCGGTTCTGCTTTTTGATGATCTTTTTCTTAAGCTCGACACGAATCTGTTTTATCCAGTCAGATATCTCTTTTATCTCGCTTGTATTCGTCCTCATCTTGTCATATGAAAATTCGGCAGTGAGGATCATCAGCTCGTCGTTTGCTTCCTTAAGCTCTTTCGGGATCTCTAAAAGTCTGTCTTCATCGGCCGCGATCTTCTCATTTGTCTCGTCTATCATATCTCCGACATTCGCCATATGAGTCTTTTTCGAGACATGGGTGTCTTCCATATTTTCGACGATATTTTTCATGAGCTTCTTCTTTACGACCTTGAGCTCTCTGACTTCGTTATTCAGTTTTCCCTGTTCTTTAAGGATCTCATTAACTCTGACTTCGGCTTTCTTTATATCGTCCGGCTTGCCCTCGAGGGCGAAGAGCCTGTGCCATTTCTGGTCCAGAACAAGTATGGGTATCTTCGTGACTTTAAGTATACTTTTCAGTTCATCGAGATCCATACTATTTTTGTCCATGCTTTTACCTCCCGGTCATATTGTATGAGAGCTGCATCAGTGACTCTGACAGATGTACGTTCTCTACGACTATCCCCTTCGGCATCACAAGATCCACATGCGCAAAATTCCAGAATGCCCGGACTCCAAGGTTGGCAAGCCTCTCCGCGACAGGCATGGCTGCATCCTTCGGAAGGGTAAGCACCGCTATGTCTACACGGTTTGTCTTATAAAACTCCTCGAACTCGTCAAGCATCATAATCGGGATCTCGCTCACCCTGATGCCCTTCTTCTTCGGATCTACGTCAAAAAGACCAATCATCTTGAAAGGCAGCTTCTCAAAACTCACATAGTTTGCGATAGCATGTCCAAGGTTTCCTACTCCGAAGAGGGCCACATTGTGGATCTCGGTAAGACCTAAGATCCTTCCGATCTCGTCGTATAGAAACTTCACATTGTAGCCGTAGCCCTGCTGTCCGAATCCTCCGAAATTATTTAAATCCTGCCTGATCTGAGACGCCGTGACCTGCATCATCTCACTGAGTTCATTCGATGAAATCCTCTCGACTCCATTCTCAATAAGTTCACCCAGATATCTGTAGTATCTCGGCATTCTGCGTATGACAGCTTTTGAAATACCTTTGTTCATCTATTCCTCACTCGGCACTGCCTGACGACCGCTCCCACGCTTCGCTAGGCACCGCCTAACAACCGCTCCCACGGTTCGCCGTTTCCGCTCTGTCTTCGCGCTTCGCGCTCGCCAATCGCGGACGGCTATCGCAGGGGCGGTTTATAAGGCGCTGCCGTCGTTTCACTCGGCACCGCCTAACAACCGCTCCCACTTATCATAAAGCTTTTTTAAACTATCATCAAGAGTTTTTAACTGTGCGGTAAGTTCGTTGAGCTTGGCCGAATTCTTCGCGATCTGTGGATCTGCAAATTGGCTCTCGATCCCGGATTTTTCAGTCTCCAGGTCCTCGATTTGCTCTTCAATGTTCTTTATCTCGCGCTCTTTTTTCTGTCTGGCGCGGGCCTCTTCCTTCTGCTTCTTCCAGTCATCGGCTGAACTCTGCGGCTTTTCCTCCTGCCGATCTTCTGCAGTGTCGTCCGGAAGGCCGAAGTCTGTCTTTATGTCGTCACGTTTGCTCAGGTAGTAGTCATAATTTCCAAGGTACTCGTGCATTCCGTCGGACTTAAGCTCAAGTATCCTGTCCGCAGTCTGATTTACAAAATATCTGTCATGCGAAACATAGAGGACTGTCCCCTCGTAATTATTTAAAGCGTGCTCAAGTATCTCCTTCGAGTCCATGTCGAGATGGTTCGTAGGCTCGTCGAGGATCAGAAAATTGTCACCGGCAAGCATCAGTTTTGCAAGGGAGACACGTCCTCTCTCGCCACCGGAGAGGTCTCTTATCTGTTTAAAGACTTCGTCCTCTCTGAATAGAAACGCTGCAAGTACATTCCTTATCCTCGTGTTGTTAAGCGTCGGGTAGGCGTCGTGCATCTCATCGAAGAGCGTGTTGTCCTCATTGAATCCGTGCTGTTCCTGATCGTAGTATCCGATCGTAACACCGGTGCCGATCTTTATCTTTCCCGAATCGGCCGGAAAGATGTTGTTTATGATCTTTAGGATAGTGGATTTTCCGATGCCGTTGTCACCTATCAGTGCGACCTTTTCGCCACGCTTCACTTCAAATGAAATATCTGAAAAAATCTGATTGCCGTCAAATGCCTTAGAGAGGTGCTCTACTGTAAGCACGTCATTTCCGCTCGTGGAGATTGGCTGAAGCGAGAGCTTCATAGAGTGGTCCATCTCCTGGGGCTTCTCTATGCGGTCGATTTTTTCGAGGACTTTTTTGCGGCTCTCTGCCCGCCTGATCGACTTCTCACGGTTGAAGCTCTGCAGCTTCTCAATAACTTTCTCCTCGTGCTCGATCTTCTTCTGCTGCTTTTCGTATTCTCTCTCCCTTGATAAAAGAAAGAGATCCTTCTGCCTCATAAACTCAGTATAGTTGCCTTTGTAGTCGTGGGCTTTAAGGTCTGAGAGGTCGATACAGCGTGTAACTGTCCGGTCGAGGAAGTATCTGTCGTGGGCTACGATCACAACAGCCCCGTTGTAATTCATCAGGAAATTTTCAAGCCATTCGATAGAGCGGAGATCCAGGTGGTTTATCGGCTCATCGAGAAGCAGGAGGTCCGGATTTGTGACAAGGAGTTTCGAGAGAGCGACTCTGGTCTTCTGTCCTCCCGAAAGCTCGGTCATGGTCTTCTGGAAATCGTCCTCCGTAAAGCCTAATCCTTTTAACGTTCCCCCGACTCTCGAGACATAGGACTCTCCGTCTGCGAGCATAAATTGATGGCTGAGTTTCTGGTATGAATCCATAAGCTTCGTCAGATCATCTCCGCTTACAGTCTTCATATCAGACTCCATCCTGTGGAGGTTTTGGTCCATTTCGATGATGTCTTCTCTCGCATGGTAGACGTAATCCCAGATCGTGCCCGGATAGTCCGCGTCCTGATACTGCGCCAGATAACCATAATTTGAGTCTTTAGCAAAAACAACGCTTCCCGAGTCAGCGGGCTCTTCGCCCACTATGACTTTAAGAAGCGTCGATTTGCCGCAGCCATTGTTTCCGACAATGGCTGCGTGCTCATGTTCTCTTATCTGAAAAGACAGGTCCTCAAAAACGACCTTTTCTCCAAAACGTTTTGTCAGATTGGAAACACTTAATATCATAAAAATTAACCTAATTTTTTCTCAAGATTCTCTCTGATAGCGAGGATAAAATCTCTTGTATTGAGCTTCGTCGGGTTCGGAAGCGATGTGATGCGGGTCAGGTCACCGGTCATCTTTCCAGACTCGATGGTCTCTATCGTAGCACTCTCGAGCGCATCAGCAAACTTTGAAAGCTCAGGAATACCGTCGAGTTCTCCTCTCTTTCTCAAGCCGCCAGTCCATGCAAAGATAGTGGCAACTGAGTTCGTAGAAGTCTCCTCACCCTTAAGATACTTATAGTAGTGTCTCTGAACTGTTCCGTGAGCAGCCTCGTACTCGTAGTATCCGTGAGGGGAAACGAGGACTGAAGTCATCATAGCAAGTGAGCCAAACGCGGATGAGAGCATATCACTCATGACATCTCCATCGTAATTCTTGCAGGCCCAGATAAATCCGCCTCTGCTCTTCATGATACGGGCAACCGCATCATCAATCAGTGTATAAAAATATGTGATGCCGCAGGCTTCGAACTTATCCTTGTACTCGCTGTCGTAGATATCCTGGAATACATCCTTAAACGTATGGTCGTACTTCTTGCTGATCGTGTCCTTCGATGCGAACCAGAGGTCCTGTTTTTTCTCAAGAGCGTAGTTGAAGCAGCTTCTGGCAAAACTCTCGATAGATGAGATCATGTTGTGCTGTCCCTGTACAACTCCCGGTCCGTCAAACTCATGAACCAGGGCTCTCTCCTCTGTGCCGTCCGGCTTAGTGTAGACAAGCTCTACCCTGCCAGGGCCAGGGATCTTCATCTCTGTCGCGCTGTAAACATCACCGTAAGCGTGACGGGCGATCGTGATCGGTTTCTCCCAGGTCTTTACGTTCGGCTCAATGCCCTTTACAATGATCGGTGCTCTGAAAACAGTGCCGTCGAGGATCGAACGGATAGTGCCGTTCGGGGACTTGTACATTCTCTTCAGGTTGTACTCCTTGACACGGGCTGCATTCGGGGTGATAGTAGCGCACTTTACGGCAACACCATATTTCTTTGTAGCGTTGCTGGCATCTATAGTCACCTGATCGTCTGTCTCGTCTCTGTGCTTTAGTCCGAGATCGTAGTACTCAGTCTTTAAATCGATAAAAGGAAGCAGAAGCTCGTCCTTTATAATCTTCCAGATTATACGCGTCATCTCATCGCCGTCCATCTCGACGAGCGGTGTCTTCATAGCAATTTTATTCATTATTAAGCGGCTCCTTATTTCATTACGAAGTTAATGATTCTGCCAGGTACGAATATCTCTTTTACAACATTTCCGGTCAGCTTGTCAGCGATAGCCTCCTTTGCGGCCGCAAGTGCGTCGTCCTTCTTTACGTCCTTCGGAAGGCTAATGACCTTCTTAGTCTTTCCGTTGATCTGGACAGGCATCTGGACATCTTCTTCCTCTGTAAGCTTCTCATCCCATGTCGGCCACTGCTCTTTAAAGACTGATTCCTTGTAGCCTAAGATCTCGTGCATCTCCTCCGCGAGGTGTGGTGCGAACGGTGCCATAAGGACTGTAAGGGCCTCGAGAGTCTTCTTGTCGACTCCTCCCTTCTTTGCAATATTTGCAAAAGTATTCGTATATTCCATGAATCCCGAGACAACGGTATTCAGTGAAAATGACTCAAGTCTCGTAGTGATGGTCTTTATCATCTGGTTTCTAAGGCGGACAAGCTCTTTGGTCTCAGGAACGTCCTTTGCGCTCTCCTCTACAACGAGCTTGTAAACTTTGTTGAGGAATCTGCTGATTCCCTCGATGCCTCTGTCATCCCAGGCACTGTCGACCTCTGGAGGTCCGATAAAGAGCTCGTACATTCTCAAAGCGTCGCAGCCGAAGTCTCTTATCATATCGTCAGGTGATACGACATTTCCAAGTGACTTGCTCATCTTGATGCCCTTAGGTCCTAAGATCATGCCCTGATTGAAGAGTCTCTTGAACGGCTCGTCGAAATCAACTACGCCGATATCGTGGAGGAATTTCGTCCAGAATCTGGCATAGAGCAGATGAAGTACTGCATGCTCAACACCGCCGATATACATATCTACCGGGAGATACTTGTCGGCCTTCTCTCTAGAAACAAGCTCCTTGTCGTTATGAACATCTACATAACGGAGGAAGTACCATGAAGATCCGGCCCACTGAGGCATAGTGTTTGTCTCTCTCTTGGCAGGTCTGCCGCAGACAGGGCAGGTCGTGTTGACCCAGTCCGTCATGGATGCGAGTGGTGACTCACCTGTGTCTGTAGGCTCGTATGACTTGACGTCAGGAAGAACTACAGGAAGCTGATCCTCTGGTACAGGAACCGCTCCACAGTGAGGGCAGTGAATGATAGGAATCGGCTCGCCCCAGTATCTCTGGCGGGAGAATACCCAGTCACGAAGCTTGTAGCTTACGGTTCTCTTCCCGATACCCATCTTCTGGATGATATCAGGGGCCTCACTCTTTAACTTATCTGAATCCATTCCGTTCCAGTCACCGGAATTTATCATCTTTCCCTTCGCCTCAACATAAGGCTCCTTCATATCAGACATATCGGAGCCATCCGGGCTTATAACAGGGATGATCTTCAGGCCGAATTTCTTTGCGAAATCCCAGTCTCTCTGATCGTGGGCAGGAACGCACATGATGGCTCCTGTTCCGTGGTCTGCGAGGACATAGTCAGAAACCCAGATAGGAACTTCCGCGTTATTCAGCGGATCTATAGCATAAGAACCAGTCCAGACACCTGTCTTCTCCTTGTTCTGGACACGGTCGACGTTTGACTTGTTTGCAGCAGCCTGGCAGTATGCCTCAACCTCAGCCTTCTGCTCTGGAGTCGTAAGCTCCTTTACCATCTCGTGCTCCGGAGCAAGTACCATAAATGTGGCACCGTATAAAGTATCAGGTCTTGTCGTAAATACTGTGATGTGCTTGTCTGGATCGTTCTTCAGAGGGAAATTGACCTCGGCACCGTATGAACGGCCGATCCAGTCCTTCTGCATCTTCTTTACTCTCTCAGGCCAGTCGAGATCGTCAAGTCCCTCGAGAAGCCTGTCGGCGTAACTCGTGATCTTTAACATCCACTGACGGAGATTCTTCTTGGTAACAGGGGTTCCACACCTCTCGCAGACACCGCCCTCTGCCTCCTCGTTCGCAAGTACTGCCTTGCAGTGAGGGCACCAGTTCAGAGGCATCTTCTTCTCGTATGCGAGACCGTGCTTAAACATCTGAATAAATATCCACTGGGTCCACTTGTAGTACTTCGGATCAGTGGTATTGATCTCCATATCCCAGTCGTATAAAGCGCCGATCTGCTGCACCTGACGCTTGATATTCTTTATATTTGCAGCTGTAGAAATAGACGGGTGCTGGCCGGTCTTGATAGCATAGTTCTCCGCAGGAAGCCCGAACGCATCCCATCCCATAGGGTGAATGACATACTTGCCGTGCATCAGCTGATAACGGCTCCAGACATCAGAGATAACATAGCCCCTCCAGTGCCCTACATGAAGTCCTGCTCCTGAAGGATACGGGAACATGTCGAGGCAGTAGTACTTCGGCTTGCTTTCGTCCTTTGGATTAACCGGTTTTTCTTCCCAAACCTTGCGCCACTTCTCTTCAACAGCGCGATGATTATAAATAGTATTCATTTTTTCCTCCAACAAAAGCTCAGAATTAGTATAGATTTTAAGCGTATGTGCCGGTTTTGTCAAGAAGCGCCGCTCCTGTGATTGACATTAAATTTGGCATGATATAAACTATTTCTTAAGAATTAAGAAAGAGAACAAGATTACGATGAACTTTAATCCAAGAAAAATAGTTTTTGTGGGGCTCGGGCTCATAGGCGGCTCCGTTGCCAAAGCTATCCACGCCACATACCCGGATATCAGGCTTTACGCCACAGCCGGACACAAAAAGACCGTTGAGGAAGCACACGCCGACGGACTTATTTTAAATGATGATCTCCTTTCAGATGAAGAGATCGCAGACGCCGACGTGATTTTTCTCTGTTCCCCGGTACTAATAAATATACAATATCTGTCAAGGATAAAGCCATACCTTAACAGCTCGACTCTTATCACCGATGTCGGCTCCGTAAAGAACGATATCTCCCGCGAGATCGACCGGCTCGGGCTTTCGGATCAGTTCATCGGAGGCCACCCTATGACAGGCTCCGAAAACACCGGATACTCCTACTCTGACCCGTCATTTCTCGAAAACGCCTACTACCTTCTGACTTATCAGAGTGCAAAGGCAAAGGAGATCGTCCCGTATTTCGACAAGTTTATAAGTTCACTCGGTGCAGTGACCATGGTCCTTGAGCCTAAGGAACACGACTTTGCAGTCGCCTGCATAAGCCACCTGCCTCATGTGATCTCGGCTTCCCTTGTAAATCTTGTAAAAAACAACGACAAAGACGATCTGCTTAAAACTATAGCAGCCGGCGGTTTTAAGGATATTACGAGAATTTCATCCTCGTCGCCCGTTATGTGGGAAAATATATGCCTGTCAAATAAAGACGCGATCTTAAAGCTTATTGACGAATACGAGGACGTGCTCGACAGTTTCAAATCAGTTATAGAGTCCGGCGATGGCAGCAGAATCCGTGAGAAATTTCAGGCCGCAAAGGACTACCGCGACAGCCTTCCTATCAGAAAGAAGACCGGCATCCTTCCGTCTGAGTTTGTTATCTACTCGGATCTCCGCGATGAGCCGGGTGAAATTGCCTGCGTAGCTACTCTCCTCGCATCATCTTCTATTTCAATCAAAAATATCGGACTTATACACAACCGTGAATTTGAAGAGGGCGTGCTCTCTATCGAACTCTACTCTGAAAGCGACTACGAGGCCGCTTTTAAACTGTTGAAAGGACATGGCTATGTACTGCATAAAAGAAGCTGACCGACTCTCCGGAGTTGTCATCGTCCCGGGAGACAAATCAATTTCACACAGGGGAATAATGCTTGGCTCGATTGCCGAAGGGGACACATATCTCCACGGCTTCCTCGAGGGAGCCGACTGCCTTTCGAGCATCTCCTGCTTTAAAAAAATGGGAATATCTATCGATCGGAACGGATCAGAAGTCACGATCCACGGAAAAGGGCTCCACGGTCTTTCTGCCCCGTCAGATGTTCTCGATGCCGGGAACAGCGGAACGACTACCCGTCTAATGTCAGGAATTCTTGCCGGACAGCATTTTTCTTCGACGATCACTGGTGACGAGTCGCTTAAGACCCGCCCGATGAAGCGCGTCATTTCCCCTCTCACGCAGATGGGCGCTTCTATCGATTCCAATGGCGGCTGCCTTCCAATGACGATTCACGGCGGCTCTCTTCACGGAATCGACTACAAGTCTCCTGTCGCCTCAGCCCAGGTCAAATCCTGTGTGCTCTTCGCCGGACTCTTTGCTGACGGAAAGACTTCAGTCACAGAGCCTGCGATCTCCAGAAATCACACCGAGCTGATGCTTCGCGGCTTCGGGGCCTCTGTCTTTACTGACGAATCGCGGCATTACACAGAAGTTGAGCCTGAACCCCGCCTTATCGGGCAAAACATCACTGTCCCTGGCGACATCTCTTCTGCCGCATATTTTCTGGCGGCCGGCCTTATTTCAAAAAATGCAGAGATAATTGTCGAAAATGTAAATACGAATCCGACCCGTGCCGGAATCTTAAAAGTTATCGAGGCCATGGGCGGAGATATCTCCTACATCAACGAGAGAACTGTTTCAGGCGAAGCCGTTGCCGACATCGTCGTAAAATCCTCCTCTCTTCACGGGACTACTATCGAAGGCAGCATAATCCCCGCTCTTATCGACGAGCTCCCTGTCATCGCCGTGATGGCCGCCTACGCTGACGGCACCACCACAATAAAGGACGCAGCCGAGCTCAAGGTCAAGGAATCAAACCGCATTGACACAGTAACCGAGAATCTTTCCGCCATGGGCTGTGATATCACCCCGACAGACGACGGCTTCATAATACACGGCGGCCGCCCTCTCCACGGCGCGCAGATCAGAACGCACAAAGATCACCGCATTGCAATGAGCTTCGCAGTTGCCGCACTAAGCGCCTCCGGCGAAACCACTCTCGACGATCCCGACTGCGTCAAGATCTCCTACCCCGGCTTCTTCGACACCCTCCAAAAACTGGGACAGTAGGGACGGTTCTTTTTGTCCCACTTTCTTAATTTTCAGACAACTTAATCCAGCTCAGTCACATTGATAGTGATTCATTTGTTCGAAGCTGCGTCGCATAGGAGGGCAATAGGGTACACACACTATTTTGCTAATTTTTCAATATTGGCTGTCGCGGAGCCGGAAATATATAACAGCAATTTGAGAATTACGGACTGTATACGAAAACTGTAGTATAGTCCGTAATTACTAGTCAGGAATTACGGACTATTGGCAAGAGATCTTTCAAAGTCCGTAAATACTGGTCGGGAATTACAGACTGTGAGCTAAAAACTAGTCAGAGTCCGTAAATGCAATTCGAGAATTACGGACTGTGAACTAAAAACTAGTCAGAGTTCGTAAATGCAATTCGAGAATTACGGACTGTGAGCTAAAAACTAGTCAAAGTACGTAAATGCAAGTTGAGAATTACGGACTGTAAGCTAAAAACTAGTCAGAGTACGTAAATGCAAGTTGAGGATTACGGACTGTAGGCAAAAATTCTTCCAGAGTCCGTAACCGCAGAGCCTGGTATTTTTAGAAGCAAATATAGTTTATGATTTTGACGCGCCATTAGCCTATATTGAGACCAACATTTTATTCTTTAAGATTTCTATCCCAGCATCCTGCTTTTGCAAACCTCAGTCACACAGCGCTGCTTTCGCGAGCTTATCGGCCATCTCATTGTATTCGACGCCTGTGTGCGCTGCCACTTTGTGAAATGAAATGTGAATTTCGCTGCCGAGTTTCTTCATCTCGGCGGCGTATTTTTTAGTCAAATCAGTGTTGGTCTTCCACTGTCCTGTCGCCCACATCTCGATGCCCTGATAATCGTAATAGATGTCTACGGCTTTGAAGCCATTCTCAAGCGCGAAACGGGCAGCGTGCAATGCGCCCTGCATCTCGCCTGCAACATTTCTCTGGGCGACGCCTGCCGCGTCGTCGTAAGCACCATTAAGCTTCTGAATTGACCCATCCGGGAAAATAAACACGCATCCGAAGGCGTATGCCTTTTTTCCTTTCTGGAAGCTGCCGTCAACATAAGCTGTAAGGCATTTGTCGGCAGGAATATTTTTAAGTGATGCCCGGGACGTACAGCCTTGTGCAGAACCAGAGCCCGAAGCTGCGCTGACTGCATGTCCCATTCCCGAGTTCAAATACTCAAGCGCCTCCTGCTCCGTCACAAAGCCCTTGTAAATGGCCCCTTTAAAGCCGATCACCTGCGCCCTGCACTCGTCCCAGGTCTTGAAAATTCCGGTCTTCCTGCCGCTCTTTACGACGTAAAAATGCTTCTTTTCCGCCATTACTCCGCACCCGTTAAAGTAACATTGTCAAGGACTACGACCGACGGAACCCTGGCGTTGTTGTACTGCGTCATATCACTTGAAAAATGCATCGACTTGGCGCAGTCTCTCATCGAGCCGGATACAGAGCCGCCAGATACGATTTTTACAGAAGATCCGTCATGCAGGTAGCCAAGCCTTATCTCACCAAAAATATCCCCGGTGATCGAATCGACCTGGAAGTCCGAGAACTCAACGACCTCGAGATATTTTCCGGCTCTTAGATCAGCTTCGCTTGAAGAGCCCGGAGCGACCTCGTAGTTTGAGAGGATAAAAGTGTCGTCAAGACCCAGGTAGGACGAGAATTTCTGGTTTCCCCAGAGCTTCTTTACGACACCATCAAAGATAAGAGTCTCGTCGCGGATCAGCGCTCCCTCATCGTCAAAGGTGCTGTTTTTGCTGGAATTCGGCAGGAATTTTTTTGAAGAGAGAGTGACCTTATCTCCGGAAATGTCCGAAGCGTATGCCTCGCCCTGCTTCCAGTCACTTGCCTTCTGGTAGACCATCCCGGCATTTATTCTGTCAGCGAAATAGTTCCAGACCTGGAGAGCATCTGCGGTCGAAAGCATAAGAGATACTTTTCCAAGATCCGGAGTCGGCTCGGTTAAGAGTCTGTCCCTGCCATAAGCTAAAGTCTTCTCAATATCTTTTTTGAGCAGGGACTTGTCGCAGGTGCCGCTGTCGTATGAGCGGTAGAGCTCGATCTCGCGCTCGTCATCTCTCGCGTTAGTTACAACCTCCAAGAAACTTACCGGATATTTCTCTATAGTATCTATGCCCTCTGAGGTGAGGTGGCGCTTTTCGATCGATGATGCAAAAATCTCGTAGCAGTTGATGTCTAGAGTCTCTGTCTCATTTATATTATTTAAAGTCTCGATGAAATCCCTTGAAATCTTCGAAGGGTCGGCATCGTATTCAGATGGCTTTACGTCAACCGGTTTTCTAAGGGAATAGAGTGGATTTTTTACAAGGGAAGCCCTCGATAAAAGAGTCTCGACCTTGTCCTTCGTCTCTTCGATAGAAGCTGTAGGGTCGATCTCCTCTGTAGCTGAGCCCAGGTATTTCCCGTCGGGTGATTTTTTGTAGACGGTCACATTGATGTGCTCGGTGTCTACGCAGCGGTACTGATCGAGGCTGTGCTTTATAAAGTAAAATTCAAAGCGGTTTATCAGCTCATCGGTTACGTCCCAGGCATCGGCCTTTGAGTCCTTTAAAATATTTAAAATATCGTTAAGCATTATCCAAGCCTCCCTACTGTCTTAAGATACGGGCCGCCGTCTGAAACCTTGACCCATTCCTTGTGTCCCTTGCCGCAGGCGCCGTTTCCGAAGCACTCTCTGTCGTCACTTATCATTGAAATATGTCCGAGAAGGTCAGGAACATAGCCTGTCATGATGACAGGAGATACGACCTTTCCTGTGAGCTTTCCGTCCTTTATCTCGCGGCCAAGCTTTACGATGCACTGAATGCCCCAGTGCTTCGGGTCCTCCATTCCGCTCTCCATACCCTCGAGCAGGAAGCCATAGTCGACCGACTTTATCATATCATCAACTTTCGAAGTGCCTGAATCAAACATCGTATTTGTCATTCTGGTGTAAACCTTGTGCTCGAAATTCTCTCTCTTGCCGTTTCCGGTAGGTTTGATCCCGAGACGAAGCGCAGCGAGAGCATCGCAGATACCGGTCTTTAAAATGCCGTTCTTTATCTCTGTGACGTCGCCTGCTAAAACTCCCTCGTCATCAAACGCATAGCTTGTGACGTCGCGCGCGATAAGCGCTCCCTCGTGCATTGTAACGAGGTCAGAACCCACTCTCTTTCCAATGTACTGGGCACCCAATGCTCTTCCCTTTACGAACTGGTCCATCTCTACGCCGTGGCCAAACGCCTCGTGAGCGATGAGACCTGTGACCTCAGGGCTTGTGATTATCGTATACTCACCCGGTTTTACCGGTTCAGCGTGAAGGCTGTCGAGAGCCTGTTTCATACCAGCGTCAACACAGCCCTCGAGTCCTTTAAAAATCTCAGGACCGCAGAGATCTGAGACTCCCGAGTAGCCGAAATTGGTCTTTCCATCGGCTGCCACAATAGGGATGACCGTCCCCTCAGAGTAGACATAAGACTGTCTTAAGTCTCTATTCTCAGATAGGAACATCTTTGAAATATGGGTGGACTGGGCTGTTACCCTGACATCGACTGCCTCATCAGACAACGTCATTCCCCTGTCAGAAAGCTTCGTCATAAAGTCGATCAGCTTCGAAACATCGCAGGTCTCCGGAATCTCCTCTGTCTCCATCTCTTTAAAAAGAGTGCATGGCTCGTCACTAAGCTTCCCAGTCTTATACATCCTGCTTCCGGTGGTTTTTAAGAGCTCTTCCTCTTTTTCAAATGCATCTCTGATAAGCTTATAGGAAGAGGCAGGATCAGCCGGGTCGAAACGGTTCAGCGCGTACTCACCGTAATGGTCCTCGTTATGGACACGGACGACGATTCCTCTCTCTGTAGTAAGTGTCTTACCTTCAACTGTCTTGTTGCCCTGCGAGACGCGGATCAAAAGTCCCTTGGAATCCGTTGCAAGAGCACTGACATAATCATAGTCATTTCTCAACAAGCCGATCAGCTCTTTAAGTCCTGGCGCTATAGACTTCAGATATTCTGAAAATGGTGCTTTCATAAAGATCTTCCTTTCAAAAAAAAATAAGAACTGCCAGCCCAAAAGGGCCAGCAGTCCTATTTTACAATATCTCTTCAGAAAAATCTACAATCAGTATGCGATACCCTGAGCGAGCATAGCATTGGCAACCTTCTCAAATCCGGCGATATTGGCACCGATCTGAAGGTCTCCATCGCAGCCATACCTTGCAGCAGCATCGATAGAGTTGTGAACGATGTTCTTCATGATGCCCTGAAGCTTCTCGTCAACCTCTTCGAATGTCCATGAAAGTCTCTCAGAGTTCTGGCTCATCTCGAGAGCTGATGTAGCAACACCACCTGCGTTTGCAGCCTTGGCAGGTCCAAACATGATGCCTGCCTTCTTGTACTCCTCGATAGCCTCTGGTGTAGAAGGCATGTTAGAGCCTTCGCATACAGCAATAGCACCGTTAGCAACGATCTTCTTTGCGCTCTCTCCGTCGATCTCATTCTGAGTAGCGCATGGAAGATAGATATCAGCCTTTGTGCCCCAGACACCTGAGCATCCCTCATGATACTCTGATCCGTCGTTAGCACGGGCCGGATACTCCTTGATACGTCCTCTCTCAACTTCCTTGATCTGCTTAACTACGTCAAGCTTGATTCCGTTCGGAGCTACAACGTATCCGTTGGAATCAGACATAGTGATGACCTTGCCGCCGAGCTCTGTAGCCTTCTGGCATGCATAGATAGCAACGTTTCCTGAACCAGAGATGACTACTGTCTTTCCCTTGAAGGAATCGTTCTTTAATGTCTTTAAAGCTTCCTCGGTATAGTAGCAGAGACCAAATCCTGTAGCCTCAGTTCTGGCAAGAGATCCACCGTATGTCAGGCCCTTTCCTGTAAGGACACCAGTGAACTCATTTCTGATTCTCTTGTACTGGCCATACAGGTAGCCGATCTCACGTCCGCCAACACCAATATCACCGGCAGGAACATCTGTGTCAGCTCCGATATGCTTTGCAAGCTCTGTCATAAAGCTCTGGCAGAACTTCATAACTTCTCTGTCACTCTTTCCCTTAGGATCGAAGTCAGAACCACCTTTGCCGCCGCCGATAGGAAGGCCGGTAAGTGAATTCTTGAAAATCTGCTCGAAACCTAAGAACTTCAGGATTGAGAGGTTTACTGTAGGATGGAAACGAAGGCCGCCCTTGTAAGGTCCGATAGCTGAGTTAAACTGAACTCTGTAACCACGGTTGACCTGAACCTTGCCATTGTCATCGATCCATGGAACTCTGAAAAGAATTACTCTCTCTGGCTCAACGAGACGTCCAATGACGTTGTCCTCTTCGAGCTTAGGGTTCTTTGCAACCACTGGCTCGAGTGACATAAGAACCTCTCCTACTGCCTCGAGGAATTCCTTCTGCTCCGGATAGTGCTTCTCAAGTCCATCATAGACTTCCTGAAGATAGTTACTCTTGAATTTCATTGTTTGTGAAATCTCCTTTCTTTCCCTTTCAAAAATATAAATTGCTGTCTACGAGTCAAGGACACGAGTCCGCGCCCCACAAACAAAACAATTATAGCATAACAGGAATCAATGTAAAGAAAAATTTTGTTTATTTTAAAAAAATCCTTGCCAAGACCTCGCCATCCTTGCCAATTTTGGCAAGGATGATTAGTTTTCTTTTAATGAATAAGTATGCGTCTTGTCATACTTGCTTCCATTAATGCTGATAAGCCCTATTTCAACAGATTATCTCCAAGCATCTGCTTTGTCCTGTCCCCGATACGAAGCCAGGTTTCGTCATTATTTGTCCGGATGATCTGTCGATCACTGCTCATTATGTGAAGCAGAAGCAGACGATCGGGTTTTCCCTTGTCATTTGTGATATCCACGAACTCATCTCTATATCGCGGCATTGGCTTGCAGAGATCTTTCGGTGTATTGATAAAATCATTGATCTTATCTTCTCCGACAGAATTGACACCTTCCAGTGTTTTCTTCTTGTCACTGATTCCAAGCACGATTGTGCCGCCATCAGCATTTGCAAAAGCGGAAATAAGCGGCGCCAGCTCAGCTACACGGATCTGTGCAGACTTCCGGTCAAAGTATTTGTTTTCATGTTCCGTCTGCATATACTCAAGTGTCAGCAGTGGGTTAATTTTAGATCCCATGGTCATACCTGTTTACCTTTAAAAATTAGAACCGTTCCATCCCCAGTTGGTACATGGACTGTACTTTACATACATCTCATCCCGTTCAGCTGACGTAATGAATCCTGCTCTCATCAA
Source organism: Lachnospiraceae bacterium (assembly GCA_003862155.1). Taxonomy (GTDB): domain Bacteria; phylum Bacillota; class Clostridia; order Lachnospirales; family Lachnospiraceae; genus Weimeria; species Weimeria bifida. The sequence goes on along the minus strand of QOUV01000016.1, from coordinate 2,539 downwards.
ATCTGTCCTGCTGAGGACGCGACTCGGCGGGATATCCGAGTGAAAAGAGGCAGAACGGCTCTAATGTCTCAGGAAGATCAAGAACCTTTCTGACATTTTCCATACGCTCTTTGTCCGGGGCTATTGCAAGCCATACACCGCCGAGTCCTAATGAGTCGGTCTCAATCCACATATTTTCTGTAGCAATAGACAGGTCAACAAGTGAAAGTTCAGGAGCCGCAAGTCCGCTTGTCCTGGAGCACGGTACAATAACAACCGGCGCTCCGGCAGCACACGCCGAATAAGGACTTGCTTTCGCAAGGGCCTTGATCTTCTCGTGATCCGTTACTACATAAAACTCCCAAGGCTGCTGGTTGCAGGCGCTTGGAGCCTGCATTCCGGCACGAAGGATCTGCTCGATCTTCTCCTTCTCAACCGGCTGTAGTTGATATTTTCTGATACTTACTCTGTGAAAAATGCTGTCCATTCCGCAAAATCTCCTAAATATTGATTCCTTATAGATGATCACAGTCTGGCTGTATGATCTGAATTGCAATTACCTTTCAGCAAACGAGAGCGCATATTCATATAGCTGAATACGCGGATCATCATGTACCTCTTTGATCAGCTTCTCTGACGGGTTATTCAGACAGATAATACCATGTACCGGAACCTTTTCTTTCCAGTTCTTGTCAAACCAGTCCAGATAACTGCAGATCTGTTTGTAAACATCGTCATAGCCGCTGTCTTTCTTGAGTTCTATGACATAGAGTTCACCAAGATTATCTTCTGCAAGAAGGTCGAGCCGTCCGACTCCCTGCAGCGGATACTGTCTGCCGAACTCTCCGTGCCTCTTATATATCTTCAGCATTCTTCCGAATGTTGGCTTTCCGGCCTGTATCCGGCTGAATATCTCATCTTCAAGAACATGTTCTGCAGAGAACTGCTGCTTCGATACACCCAAAGTAACATCAGCATCTTCTGTCGCCAGTTCTGTATCCGAATCCTCAGTTTCATTGTCATCAGACAGCAGCTCCGGGTCTTTCGAAATTCTTTTATTTGTGGAAGATGCTTTATTGACGCGATCCAGCAAGGACTTATAGATTTTATAACTTGTTCCCTTTACAAACGCCTTCGCATCTTTAAAGCGTTTCATGGCAAGAAGCGTTCTCACATAATTATTTGCAGCATACTTGACATCTGCTTTTTCATCAAGGCACTTCTGAAAGATCTCCAGAGCCCTGTTATACATTTTTGCCTTGTAATAAGCATAGCCAAGATTATTAAGCGTGTACTGAATCTCCGGAGCTATCTCATATGATTTCTGATAATACATGATTTCATTTTTATAGTCCTTTATGCTGCCATATGACCATGCCATGAAGAAATAGATATCAAATACAGTGAAGAAAAATGGTGCCTCTTTTTCCAGATCCAGCCGTTCAAAATACGCAATGGCATTCTCGTATTTTTTATCACAGTAATATTCATAGCCCAGCAGTTCATCCGTGCAGGATCTATGACCGGTAATCTCCTGCACATTAAGCAGAGACTGAATGATCTCATAGTAATCATCAGACTCATATATGACCGGAACAATCTTGCAGAATTCTCTGATACCCGGCTCAGTATTTATCATCTGAAGTTCCTGAGTAACAGCATCCCAGAATTCAGGAAATGCATTCTTAAAAGTGTTAACATAAGCATAGATGAAATCTTCCAGAGGCATCGGTGTATCCTTGAAAGATTTCCTGTCTTTATTCAAACTTTCCCTGATGTAATCCAGGCACTTGTCAAAATCACCCTCATAAAAAGAATCCAATGCCAGATAATAAGGATGTCCCTCAGGCAGATACTGAATCATGCGGTGATATAAGTCTACCTGAGAATCCTGAGACAGAGCCTCCCTTGTATAATTGGTATATAATTTTCCAATTACATCTGCCTGCGTCATGCAGAAATATGTGACCATTTTAGGAAAATCAGCATCGTTCTTGTGTTCTTCCAGGATCCCTATCACATCATCTTTTGTTCTGGTGCTCGTTAGAAGCTTATAATAACGGTCTTCATCTGCTTCCATGCGTTTGTTGCCTTTCGCTTATGATTTATCAGCTGATCTCCCATACCACCGTCACCGTATCGGTAACGTCGATATCGTCCGGTTCGATGTCCATGTTATAAGAACCATAGGAAGGTGCTGACTCTGCAAGCATCATCTTGTCCATCGGCGAAACCGAGAAATCTATTTCGCCCCAGGAATAATCGATTGTCTGTATCTCACCAGGCGTGACTCCGGCAGCTTTCGTCAAAACTTCAGCCTTCGCCCTGGAATCAGCTACTGCTCTCGCAAGAAGCTCATTCTTTGAGACCTCTATTTTAGTGCCAGGTACCGTTAAGGATATATTAAGGAATTATGAATTCCTCTCAACAGTGCCTGGCACCAACGTGGTCAACCTAAGCCAGAAAGCCCGTAAATTGCGGCTTTCCTGGCTTTTTTTCATGCGCAGATTTCTGCAAAATTATCACAAAAAACACTTGACATAAAGCTCCAAATGTGCGG
>QOUV01000015.1 GCA_003862155.1 Lachnospiraceae bacterium | reverse complement strand
AATTATGTTTGACCAATCTTTGAGGCGAACCTGTTTTACAACTTCGTTTGGATTAACATCCATGCCTGTACCTCCCGTGAAAATGTTTGATAACTTGAAAAACTGAGAAAAGGTTTTCTGAGTTTTTAAAGTTATTCTAACAAAGAGATCCGGAACAAGGAAGGTGACGGGTTATTTACCATTTACCAACAAAAAAGAAGACAACTTCGAAAAAGAAAAAGACAACGAAAAAGAAGACTTCATCCAAAAAGAAAAAGACAACGAAAAAGAAGACTTCATCCAAAAAGAAGAAGACAACGAAAAAGAAGGCTTCATCCAAAAAGAAAAAGACAACGAAAAAGAAGGCTTCATCCAAAAAGAAGAAGACAACGAAAAAGAAGACTTCATCCAAAAAGAAGAAGACAACGAAAAAGAAAAATGTCAAAAAGTCAAAGAAAACCACAGGGAAGTCTAAGAAGAAGTAAATTTTATAAGGCCTGAAGATCGGGACTGCTGCATATTTTTGCAGCAGCCCTGTTTTTTCACTTGAAAACAAAATTTCATTTGATTATAATAATACCGTTCAGTTTTCATTTTCAAAAACAAATCCAATTATTCAAATTCACAAATATAATCAAATCGATGAAAGGACATTCATGGCAACAGAAGATACATTAAAAAAGATGCAGGTTGCCGCGCTGAGAGCGATGGCAAAGGAGAGGGGAATTAAAGGCGCATCTTCGATGAGAAAGGCTCAATTGATTGAGATTCTTCTGCCGACGGACGGGGACCGGAAAACAGAAAACACAGTTGAGAAGACGGAGACGGCGGAGGAGCTGGCACAGGAAAAGACAGAAGAGAAACATGCGACTAAGAACGTAAGGAGAACTTCTGGCAGGAAGGCCGGGTCGAATAACGAAAAACAGTCCGGGTCGAATAACGAAAAACAGGCTGGAACGAATAACGAAAAACAGTCCGGGTCGAATAACGAAAAACAGTCCGGGTCGAATAACGAAAAACAGGCTGAGAAAAAGAACGAAAATCATACCGGGACTAGAAACGAAAAACAGACCGCAGAAAAGAACGATAAAAAGGTCGAAGTAAAGAACGACAAGAAAAAAGACAGGAAGACTTCAGAGAAGAAGATTGAAAAGAATAATCAGGAAAAGAAGTCTTCCGATGAGTACAAGCAAAAGAAGAATAACGGCAGGATGCATCAGAATAGGAGAGGCAGAAATTCTGAGAACTCTCAGGCTGGCGCAGAGAATGCTGAGAAAGCCCAGAAAGCTCCTGATGAATCACCTGTTGAAGCGGCCAGGGAGCAGGCTGAGATTCCAAGGTACAAGGATGCGCGCCCATGCAGAGGAATGCTCGAAGTACTGCCGGACGGTTTCGGATTTTTGCGTGGGAACGGATACACTACAGACGAGAACGACGTTTACGTTTCGCCGTCGCAGATCAGGAGGTTCAGGCTTCGCACCGGAGATGTGATCACTGGTGAGACCAGAAAAAATAATCCGACAGACAAATTTGGCGCACTTCTTTTCATGGATTCGGTCAACGGCATCTCTCCGGATGAGAATGCGAGAAGGACGCCGTTTGAAAAACTGACACCTGTCTTTCCAAATGAAAGGATCAGGCTCGAGAGAGAGGGTGGTTCAGCCGCGGCAAGGATCGTAGACCTGGTGTCCCCGATCGGAAAAGGCCAGAGAGGAATGATCGTCTCACAGCCTAAAGCCGGAAAGACCACTCTTTTAAAAGAGGTTGCGATCTCTGTTATGCAGAACAACCCCGAGATACACCTTATAATTCTTCTGATCGATGAGAGACCGGAGGAAGTCACGGATATGAAAGAGACCATAGCGAAGGCCAATGCGGACAATAAGGTGGATGTCGAGGTCGTGGCATCGACTTTCGATGAGACACCGGAAAATCACAAGCGGATTTCAGAGATTGTCATCGACCATGCGAGAAGGATGGTCGAGAGCAAACAGGATGTTATGATCCTTCTCGACTCTATCACGAGACTTGCGAGAGCCTACAACCTGACCGTACCGCCATCAGGAAAGACACTCTCAGGCGGACTCGATCCGACGGCTCTCTACATGCCGAAGAGATTTTTCGGAGCTGCCAGAAATATGCGCGAGGGCGGATCACTTACAATACTTGCGACCGCGCTTGTCGATACAGGTTCCAGGATGGACGACGTAGTCTACGAGGAATTCAAGGGCACAGGAAATATGGAGCTCGTCCTAGACAGAAGCTTATCAGAGCGAAGAATTTTCCCGGCTATCGATCTCGCAAAGTCATCGACCAGGAGGGACGACATGCTTTTTACAAGGGAAGAGATGGTCGCCATGAACATAGTCAGAAGGGCTTTAAGTGGCGTCAAGGGCGAAGAAGCAACGGAACAGTTCTTAAATCTTATTTCACACACAAAGACAAATTACGATTTTTGTCGCGAAGTTGTACGGATGCGTGTTTTATAGACTTGCAAGAGAATAATCCTTGTAGTATATTCATGCTTATGGAGGCGAAACATGGATTCAGAGATAAAAATAGTCTTGGACGCCTGTGGTGGGGACAACGCACCGGACGAGATCATAAAGGGAGCATATGAGGCTCTGAAGAAGAAGGACAATCTTCATATTATTTTCGCAGGACCAGAGGAAGAGATAAGGCAGAAGGCAGAAGCCTATCCTGACATGCCGACAGACCGCGTCAGCTACTGCAACGCGACTGAGGTTATCGAGATGGCGGAGCCGCCGGTCAAGGCCATAATGCACAAGAAGGACTCATCCATAGTCAAGGGGATGAACCTTGTGAAAAATGGCGAAGCAGATGGCTTTATTTCTGCAGGTTCTACAGGAGCAGTTCTTGTGGGCGGACAGCTTATCATCGGAAAGGCGAAGGGCGTAAAGCGCGCACCTTTGGCACCTGTCATTCCTACGATGAACGGCGCATCGCTCCTTATCGACTGCGGAGCGAATGTCGATGCGAGACCTGAGCATCTGGTATCATTTGCAAAGATGGGATCCATTTACATGGAGAACGTCCTTAAGAAAAAGAACCCGACAGTCGGGCTCTTAAGCATCGGAACAGAGGAAGAGAAGGGCAACGCCTTAGTAAAGCAGACACTTCCTCTTTTAAAAGAGTGCAGCGGTATCAATTTCATTGGACCGGTCGAAGCCAGAGACCTGCCGTTTGGCGTCGCAGATGTAGTTGTCACCGAGGCATTTGCGGGAAATATTGCCCTTAAGATGTACGAGGGCACCGCGAAGATGCTGATGTCTGTCTTAAAGGAGAGCCTTACAGCGAATTTCCGCTCTAAGATCGGGGCAGCGATGGCCTTACCTTCACTGAAGCGGCATATGAAGGCGTTCGATGTTTCACGCTACGGCGGGGCACCGCTTCTCGGACTTAAAGGGCTCGTCGTCAAGGCGCACGGCAGCAGCAAGGCAGTAGAGATCAAAAATACTATTTTCCAGTGCATGGCATTTTCAAAAGAAGATATCATAGGAAAAATCGCAGCAGAGATGAACAAGGAGGAACAGTGATATGGAATTTGAAAAATTAAGAGACATTATCGTCGACGTCCTTTCAGTTAACCCCGATGAGGTTAAACCGGATTCTAAATTTATAGACGATCTCGGAGCAGATTCACTCGATGTATATCAGATAATTATGGCAGTCGAGGAAGAGCTCGACATCGAGGTCAAGGACGAGGATCTCGAGAAGATCGAGACCGTCCAGGAAGCACTTGATCTGATAAATCAGGCGGTATAATCATAAAGCTGCAGGTGGTATTTATACTGCCTGCAGACATTGTTTTTTAATGGAGGAATGAATTGAATACTAGTTTAGACGAACTGATGACAAACATTGGATATCAGTTTAAGGACAGAGAACTTCTCAGGCATGCGCTGACGCACAGTTCATACGCGAATGAGAAAAATCTCAAGCCTTTTTCTGATAACGAGCGTCTGGAGTTTTTGGGAGACGCTGTACTTGAAGTGGTATCCAGTGATTTTTTATATAAAAATTATCCGCAGATGCACGAAGGAGATTTGTCGAAGCTTCGTGCTTCTTTAGTGTGCGAGCCTACACTCGCATACTGTGCTACGGCGATCAATCTGGGTGATTTTATAAGGTTAGGGCGCGGCGAGGACGCGACAGGCGGCAGAAAGAGAAAGTCTGTCACATCAGACGCGTTCGAAGCTGTCATTGGAGCTATGTACCTTGACGGAGGGATTGAGCCTGCATCTAAGTTTATCAGGACTTTTGTGCTTACAGATATTGAGCACAAGAAGCTCTATCACGACTGCAAGACTGCTCTGCAGGAGATCGTTCAGGCAAAGCACAAGGATCCGCTCGTTTACGAAGTCATAAATGAATCAGGTCCGGACCATGCAAAGGTTTTTACGGCTGTTGCAAAGGTCGGAGACACTATACTTGGCAAAGGTGAGGGAAGTTCCAAGAAACATGCCGAGCAGGAAGCAGCATTCAATGCCCTTGTATCACTTCACGAAGAGGACAAGGCCGATGTATTAAAGGACTGATTCATGTATTTAAAACAGATGGAGCTGATGGGATTCAAGTCGTTCGCGAACAAGATCGTACTTAAATTCCACAATGGTATAACGGGCATAGTCGGCCCAAACGGCTCAGGTAAATCAAATATCGCAGACGCTGTCAGGTGGGTTTTGGGCGAGCAGTCCGCAAAGACCCTAAGATCTTCTTCGATGACAGACGTCATTTTTTCAGGAACAGAGACAAGAAAACCATTAAGCTACGCATACGTTGCGATCACTTTTGACAACTCTGACCACGTACTCCCGACTGATTACGAGGAAGTTACGGTCGCGAGGAGAGTCTACCGCTCGGGCGAGAGCGAGTATCTTATAAACGGTTCACAGGTGAGGCTTAAAGATGTGACTGAGCTTTTCCTCGATACAGGTATAGGAAAAGAGGGTTACTCTATCATTGGACAGGGTCAGATCGACAAGATCCTCTCCGGAAAATCAGACGAGCGCCGCGAACTCTTTGACGAGGCTGTAGGCATCGTAAAGTACAAAAAGAGAAAAGCAGAATCCATAAAAAAACTCGACGACGAAGAGGAGAGCCTTGTCAGATTAGAGGACATCTTAGGAGAACTCGAAAAGCAGCAGGAGCCTTTAAAAGAGCAGGCCGAGACCGCGAAAGAGTACTTAAAGAAGCGCGACAGATTAAAGACTCTTGACATCAATGCTTTCCTTATCGAGACTTCTCAGATCGCCACCGATGATAAGAAAATAAGTACAGACCAGGAACTTACAAAGGCTCAGCTGAACGATCTTTATAAAAAAAGTGACGACATTAAAGCGCAGTTTCACAAGATAAAAGAGGATGCTGCCGCAAAGGAGGCAGAGCTTGATTCTCTCCGCGACAAAAAGCAGCAGGCGGATGTTGCAAACGAGAAGCGCGAAGGACAGATCAATCTCTTAAATGAGCAGTTAAAATATGCAAAGCAGTCTGCCTTAGATCTCGAAAGCCGCCGCACTGAGACCGCTGAGATGCTCGAGTCCCACAAGTCTGACAAGAGAAAAGCGGAAAAAGAGCTCGAGGAATTAAAAGATTCTCAGATGTCTGTTGAGACCGAGGAGCAGGACACCAACCATCTTTTAAACAACGCGAGAAAATCCGCTGAACAGCTCGCAGAGGATGTATCGAAGATAAACACTGCTTCAGATGAAATAAACAGCTTTAAAGCGAAGCATCAGGCCTTAGTCGCAAAGAACAAGGCCTTAAAGGAGCAGCTTACTTTAAGAAAGAGCCAGACAGCAGCCCGCCTTCTCTCGAGAAAAGAGAAAAATTCAGATCTCGATGAGCAGATAGCAGAGGCCAGAAGAGAGGACGAATCCCTCGAGAAACAGCTCTCATCTGTTAAAGCCGAACTCGATGAAATTTCAAAAAAGAGGCAGCAGATCGAGGCGATAAGGGACTCACTTAAAAATGAGCTGAAGGAAAAGAATCAGAAGTACTCTGTCTATCATACGAGGCTCGATGCGATAAAAAATATCGCCGAGCGCTACGAGGGTTTTGGCGGTGCCGTAAAGCGCGTCATGGACCAGAAAAAGCTCTACCCCGGAATCTACGGAGTAGTCGCAGATTTAGTAAGCACTGAGAAGAGATACGAAGTCGCCATTGAGATTGCTCTCGGCGGAAGCGTAAAAAATGTCGTGGTAGATACAGAACAGACAGCAAAGCAGCTTATCTACTACCTGAAGAGAGAAAAACTCGGACGTGCCACTTTTCTTCCGGTAAGCTCTGTAAAAGGATTTCCTTCGAGAACGCCTGAGAGCGTATTCTCTGAAAAGGGAGTCATCGATACAGCTGATAAATTAGTAAAGCACGATAATAAATACGACGGCATTTTTTCATATCTGCTTGGCAGAACGATAGTCGTAGATACTATAGACAACGCGATCGCGCTCGAGCGGAAATACCACCAGAGCTTAAATCTCGTGACTCTCGAAGGAGATACGATGAGGCCGGGCGGCGCCATGACTGGCGGTGCGTTCAAAAGGTCGGAGAACCTTCTCGGAAGAAAGCGCCAGCTCGACGAGCTCGGAAGCGAGTGCGAGAGCATTAAGAACAGACTCGCAGAAATCAACGTCCAGATGGACGAGTCCACGAGGCAGAGAGAAGAGGCGCAGGTCACTGAAAAGGAAAAGAGAGACCAGTACAATACGCTTCTTGTCGAGAAAAAGACGAAGGAACACGACCTTTCACTCTTAAATCAGCAGAAGGCTGACCAGAAAAAAGCCTACGACGATATCGTAAAAGAGGAGAATGATATCAGGCAGAGCCTCGAGGATATGGAAAAGGAGCAGAGCTCATTTGACGAGAAGCTCTCTGAAGTCCATCTGAAGGAAAATGATATTGCGGAGAAATCTCAACAGCTCGAAAAGGAGAAGGAGAGGATCGACGGAAGCATCAGAAGGCTTACCGACAAGCTCTCGGATATCAGGGTCAAAAAGGCTTCGCTTTCTGAAAAATTAAATGCTGCCCAGGAGCGCTTTGACCGCTTTAAAGAGAGTGAGCAAAATGCCGCGAAGCTCATTGAAGAGCTTAAAAATAAAAAGGAATCAGGCTCGAAAGAAACTGAAGTAAAGAAGCAGGAGATCGAAGAGCTGAAGAGGCAGATAGAGCAGGGCAGGGAAGAAAACAAAACCCTTGCCCAGCAGATAGCGGAGCTTGGCAGATCTAAGGACGAGCTCGATAAAAAGAGCCAGAGTATTTTTGATCAGAGCGAAAGCGTGGCAGGAGATATCTCTGTTCTTGAAAAGGAGAGCCTAAGGCTCGAGCAGAGAGCAGAGAAAAACAAAGAGCGTTTTGACGAGCTCTCGAATTATATGTGGGATCAGTACGAGATCACAAAGCACGAGGCCATCACGATGAAGGACGAGTCGCTTACTGACCTTTCTGCAATAAAGAAGGAGTCGAAGTCAATCCAGTCGGATATAAGGCAGATGGGCTCAGTCAATGTGAACGCAGTCGAGGAGTACGAGGAACTCTCGAAGCGATACACGTTTATGAGCTCGCAGCACGAGGACCTTCTGAATGCGAAGGAGAAGCTCCTTACGATAATAAACGACCTCGATACTGGAATGCGAAAGCAGTTTATGAATGGCTTCGCCGATATCCAGCGCGAGTTCGACAGGGCATTCAAGGAGCTCTTCGGAGGCGGCCACGGAAAGATCACGCTGAATGACGACGAGGATATCCTTGAATCGGATATTAATATCATCGCCTCCCCTCCGGGCAAAAAACTTACGAATATGATGCAGATGTCCGGAGGCGAGAAATCGCTTACAGCTATCGCACTTCTTTTTGCGATACAGAACCTGCACCCGTCGCCGTTCTGCCTGCTCGATGAGATCGAGGCAGCGCTTGACGATTCGAACGTTGACCGGTTTGCAAATTATCTCGGCAAGCTTACGGATCACACGCAGTTTATTGTGATAACGCACAGACGAGGTACAATGAACGCGGCCGACAGGCTCTATGGAATCACGATGCAGGAGAAGGGAGTATCGACGCTCGTATCCGTAAACCTGATAGAGGATCAGCTGAAGTAACTCTAAACATTATTTTACCAGGAGATTTGAATGGGATTTTTTCAGAGGTTAAAACAGGGACTTTTTAAAACGAGAAGCAGCTTCGTAGCTGATATGGATGCTGTTTTCATGGGGCACGAAAAGCTCGACGACGATTTTTACGACGATCTTGAGGAGACGCTTATCCTCGGCGATATCGGAGTAAAGACGACAGAGGACATCATAGAGGAGCTTAAAAGCGCTTCCAAAAAAGAGCACATCAAAAATCCGGGACCGCTCCGTGAATATTTCGTACACTACATCACTGAAAAAATGGCAGTTCCGGAGGATGCGTACAAATTTGCCGAGACTACATCGGTCGTATTTGTTATCGGAGTAAACGGAGTCGGAAAGACCACGACTATCGGAAAGCTTGCAGCAAAGCTGCACGATAATGGCAAAAAAGTCGTTATTGCCGCAGCAGATACATTTCGCGCCGCCGCAAAGGAGCAGCTCGAAATCTGGTCAGAGCGTGCCGGAGCAGAGATCATCGGAGCAGGTGAGGGAGCAGACCCTTCGTCGGTAGTTTTCGATGCGATCGCCGCAGCGAAGGCGAGACATGCCGACTGCCTTCTGATAGATACCGCCGGTCGACTTAACAACAAGAAAAACTTAATGGACGAGCTTGCGAAGATGAATAAGATCATCGATTCCCATTTCCCGGAGGCATTAAAGGAGACTCTCGTTGTAGTGGATGCGACGACCGGGCAGAATGCGCTGCACCAGGCAGAGGACTTTTCTGAGGTAGCTCATGCCACAGGTGTCGTCCTTACAAAAATGGACGGGACAGCGAAGGGCGGCATTGCGATCGCTATCGCAACTGAGCTTGGAATTCCAGTCAAGTACATCGGAGTAGGAGAGCAGGTAGATGACCTCGAGAGGTTCGATCCAGAACAGTTTGCAAAGGCACTTTTCGAACTCGACAACCAGGATGACTCGTCGCAGGATGACTCAGAGGAAAACGGCTGATTTGACAAAAAACATTGACATGTATTAAAATATAGAACACACATACGAAAAAAGAAAAGACGAAAGGGAAAAAGATTATGCTGACAAGAGAAGATTTTGATGAAGCGTGTAAGAAAGTCCACGAAGTCACGCTGGAGACCAAGCTCATCTACAGTGACTATTTCAGTGCTCAGACCGGGAACAGGATTTATCTGAAGCCTGAGAACCTTCAGCGCACCGGCGCTTACAAAGTCAGGGGCGCTTATTACAAGATTTCCACTCTTTCAGAGGAGGAGAGGAAGAAAGGACTTATCACAGCTTCCGCCGGAAACCACGCACAGGGCGTTGCTTTTGCTGCGCAGAAGTATGGCTGCAAGGCCGTCATCGTGATGCCGACCACGACACCTCTTATCAAGGTGAACCGCACCAAGGGATACGGTGCTGAGGTCGTCCTTCACGGAGACGTATTTGACGATGCTGCCGACTATGCGATGCAGCTCGCGAAGGAGAACGGCTATACTTTTATCCACCCGTTTGACGATCCGGTAGTAGCTACAGGACAGGGCACGATCGCGATGGAGATCATTCAGGAGCTTCCTCTTGTAGACTACATCCTAGTCCCGATCGGAGGCGGCGGACTCGCCACAGGAGTTTCCACTCTCGCCAAACTGATAAACCCTAAGATCAAGGTCATAGGTGTAGAGCCTGAGGGCGCTGCCTGCATGAAGGAGTCCTTAAAGAACGGCAGGGTCACGACATTAGAGCATGTTGACACCATAGCAGACGGCACCGCAGTAAAGACACCCGGGTCACATATCTTCCCTTACATCCAGAAGAATATCGATGATATCATCACAGTCAAGGACGACGAGCTCGTTGTAGCTTTTCTCGACATGGTCGAGAATCACAAGATGATCGTGGAGAATTCCGGACTGTTGTCGGTGGCAGCTGCAGGGAAGCTGAAATGTAAGAACAAGAATGTCGCCTGCATCCTCTCCGGTGGCAACATGGACCTTATCACGATGTCGTCCATCGTCCAGAACGGCCTTATCATGAGAAACAGGATCTTTACAGTTTCAGTCCTGCTTCCTGACAAGCCGGGTGAGCTCGCTTCAGTTGCTGAGACGATCGCTAATGAGCAGGGCAACGTTATCAAACTCGAGCACAACCAGTTCGTCGCTGTAAACCGCAGCGCTCAGGTAGAGCTGCGCATCACGCTCGAGGCTTTCGGTACAGATCACAAGAACCAGATCATGGACGCTCTGAAGAAGGGCGGTTACCAGCCAAGGATCGTTCGGACTGTTCTGTAAAAAACACGATAAATTTACACAGGAGTTTTTGATGGCAAAGAATTCGTCAAAGAAATCGTCAGAAGAAGATTACGGTGCGGACTCGATCACAGTCCTCGAAGGTCTCGAGGCTGTCAGGGTCCGCCCCGGCATGTATATAGGTTCCACTTCGAGGAAGGGTTTAAACCACATGATCTACGAGATCGTCGACAACTCAGTCGACGAGCATCTCGCAGGATACTGTGATACAGTTCACGTCACTTTAAATGATGACGGGTCCTGCACGGTTGCGGACAACGGCAGAGGTATACCTGTCGGAATGCATGCCAAGGGAGTTTCTGCAGAGAGAGTGGTATTTACGACACTTCATGCCGGAGGCAAATTCGACCACTCTGTCTACAAGACCTCAGGAGGACTGCACGGAGTAGGTTCGTCGGTAGTAAATGCATTGTCCGCTTTTATGGACGTCAAAGTAAAGCGTGACGGACACATCTACCACGACAGATACAAGAAGGGCAAGCCGGTCTTAAAGCTTGAGAATGGCCTGCTACCGGTCATCGGAGATACGAAGGAGACAGGAACCACGATCACATTTCTCCCGGATCCTTCTATCTTTGAAAAAACCAGATTCAAAGAGGACGAGATCAAGAGCCGTCTCCATGAGACCGCATACTTAAATCCAAAGCTTACGATCATTTTCGATGACAACCGTGAGGGGATGGACGAGCACCTTACTTTCCACGAGGAAGATGGTCTGTCCGGATTTATCAGGGACCTGAACGCGAACAACGAACCTGTCACTGACATCGTGACATTGAGCGGTGAGAGCGACGGAATCCAGGTCGACGTGGCCTTCCAGTTCGTAAACGAGTTCCATGAGAACATCATGGGTTTCTGCAACAACATCTACAATGCCGAGGGCGGTACACATATCACAGGATTCAAGACTATTTTTACTACAGTCATCAATTCATATGCGAGAACTTTGGGAATCCTCAAAGATAAGGACCCGAATTTCACGGGAGCCGACGTCAGAAACGGAATGACTGCCGTCATTTCGATAAAGCATCCAGACCCTCGTTTTGAAGGACAGACAAAGACGAAGCTCGACAATCAGGACGCCGCGAAGGCAGTTTCTACGGTGGTAAACGAGCAGGTGGTCCTCTATTTCGATAGAAATGTCGATACCTTAAAGGCCATCATAGACTGCGCGCAGAAGGCTGCAAAGATCAGAAAGACCGAGGAGAAAGCGAAGACAAACCTCCTGACAAAGCAGAAGTACTCTTTCGATTCGAACGGCAAGCTCGCAAACTGTGAGAGCAGAGATGCTTCGAAGTGCGAGATATTTATAGTCGAGGGAGATTCAGCCGGCGGCTCGGCAAAGACAGCCAGAAACAGAATGTATCAGGCCATCCTCCCGATCCGCGGTAAGATTTTAAATGTCGAGAAGGCTTCTATTGACAAAGTCCTCGCGAATGCCGAGATAAAGACCATGATAAACGCATTCGGCTGCGGTTTTTCAGAGGGCTACGGAAACGACTTTGATATCACCAAACTCAGATACAATAAGATCATAATCATGGCCGATGCCGATGTCGACGGAGCCCATATTGCGACGCTCCTTCTGACACTTTTCTATCGGTTCATGCCGGAGCTTATCTACGAGGGACATGTCTACATTGCCATGCCTCCGCTCTACAAGGCCATGCCAAAGAAGGGCAGAGAAGAGTACTTATACGACGACGAAGCCCTAGCCCAGTACAGGAAGAGGCACAAGGGGCCGTTCACACTGCAGCGTTACAAAGGACTCGGTGAGATGGACCCGGAGCAGCTTTGGGAGACGACACTTGACCCTGACAGGAGAAAGCTCCGCCAGGTCGAGATCGAAGACGGAAGAATGGCAAGCGACGTCACGGAGATGCTGATGGGAAGCGACGTCTCGCCACGAAGGAATTTTATCCACAGCCATGCAAAGGAAGCAGAGCTCGATCTTTGATCCTTTTTTAAAAATCTCCGATTATTTTTTTGAGAGGTAAAAAATGCCACAGGAATTGATTCACTCGGAATACTCCGAGATCATGCAGAAATCATATATAGACTATGCAATGAGCGTCATCGTGCAGAGAGCATTACCGGACGTGCGCGACGGACTTAAGCCGGTGCAGAGACGCACGCTCTACGATATGTACGAGCTCGGCATCCGCTGGAATGGCCCTTACAGAAAGAGTGCGAGAATCGTCGGCGATACAATGGGTAAATACCATCCGCACGGCGACTCGTCTATTTATGATGCTTTAGTCGTAATGGCGCAGGATTTCAAAAAGGAGCTTCCTTTAGTAGACGGACACGGCAACTTTGGCTCGATCGAAGGCGATGGTGCCGCAGCCATGCGTTATACAGAAGCTCGTCTTGCGAAGATCACACAGGAGGCATTTTTAGCAGATCTTGATAAGGATGTGGTCGATTTCGTACCGAACTTTGACGAGACTGAAAAGGAGCCGTCGATCCTGCCTGTCCGCATTCCAAATATTCTGATAAACGGAGCAGAGGGAATCGCCGTTGGTATGGCAACCTCGATTCCGACTCATAACCCGGGCGAGGTCATCGACCTGATGATCGCCTATATGAAAAATCCCGACATGTCGACGAAGCAGGCCATGCAGTATGTCAAGGGTCCGGATTTTCCGACGGGCGGCATCGTCACGAATAAAGACGAGCTCGAGGAAATTTACTCGACCGGACAGGGCAAGATAAAGCTTCGCGGAAGGGTTATCACAGAGCCGGGAAGAGCAGGCCACACGAAGGTAGTCGTAACTGAAATCCCTTACACTATGATCGGGTCCGGCATCGGAAAGTTTCTATCCGATACGGCGGCTCTTCAGGAGAACCACCTGACTAACGACATCTCTGATATTTCAAACCAGTCCTCAAAGGAGGGCATAAGGATAGTCATAGATCTGAAAAAAGGTGCCGACGTTGACAACTTCATAAACCTTCTCTACAAGAAGACAAAGCTCGAGGACACTTTCGGAGTAAATATGCTCTGCGTCTGCGACGGCCGTCCTGAGACTCTCGGACTTGTCCCGATCATCAGGCACAACGTCGAATTCCAGTACGAGATCAACAGAAGAAAATACACGACACTCCTTAACAAAGAGCGCGAGAAGAAGGAGATCCAGGAAGGCCTTATCAAAGCCTGCGACTGCATCGACCTTATTATCGAGATCCTCCGCGGCAGTAAAGACAGAAAAATGGCCTGTGACTGCCTTGTAAATGGAAATACAGAGGGCATCAAATTCAGAAAGAAGACCTCAGAGAAAGCTGCAAAGACTCTTCTCTTCACACAGAAACAGGCGGATGCGATCCTCGACATGAGGCTGTATCGCCTCATCGGCCTCGAGATCGACGCACTGCGCGCCGACTACGACGAGACCATGAAAAACATCGCCAACTACACCGACATCCTCGAAAACAGGGAGTCGATGAAGAAGACGATCATAGCTGATTTGAGAAAACTAAAGAAAGAATTCGCCGCTCCAAGGAAGACTACGATCGACAACGTTGCCGAGGCCGTGATCGTAGAGAAGCCTGTCGAGGAGACTGATCAGGTAGTCCTTATCGACAGATTTGGCTACGCCAGAGGCGTCGACACGGCCACTTACGAGAGAAATAAAGAGGCCGCCGATTCTGAGAGCAGGAGAGTAATCTTCTGCAAAAATACAGACAAGCTTATTATTTTCACAGATACTGGAAACGCTGACACTTTAAAGGTGCTCGATCTGCCGCTCGGTAAGTTCCGTGACAAGGGCGAACCGGTCGACAATGTCAGCAATTTCGATGGCTCGAAGGAGAGAGCACTTTTCTTAGGTTCAATTTCTGAAATTGTCGGGAAAGAGATGTATTTTATCACAAAAAGGGGTATGATAAAGAAGGTAGCCGGTGACGAATTTTTATCGTCCCGAAAGACGATAGCGGCGACCAAATTCAAAGACGACGATGAGCTCGTCGCAGTCGGCATCTTAGATCCCGACTCGACTATTGAGATAAAGACCGAGAAGCGCCACAAGAAAAAACTCTCTGCCGCCGATTTCCCTCTGAAACACAAGACCGCGATCGGAAATATCGGAATCAGTTTGAAAAAGGGTGATTTTGTCAAAGAGGCGGGATTTGTCAAATTGTGAGTCTGTATGAAAAGGAGTAAATATGGAGGAAAAACGCGTAAACAGAAATTATGCCGCAATGATGGCTGTCGTGATCATTTCGGTGCTCCTTATCATAGTTGGAGCCATACTTGCCATAGATCATGCATTTCCGGCCGTAGGTTTCATATATGTGATGAGCGGTTTTGCGATAATCGGCGGCTGCTGGCTCGTGCTCCGGTTTTTTATGAAAGAGGAGTACATGTCGGTTTCAAATTACGATTTCTCGACAGGAATTCTTTTGATCTTAGCCGGGGTGCTGCTTATCCTTCAGGCCAGGGCCGTTGCCGGGCACCTGATCTATGTGCTCGGTGCTATCCTGATAGTCTTAGGCGTCTGTATCCTGCAGTTTTTCCTCCAGTGCGCATTCATGCGCGGGCCATTTTCAGCCTTTCTGAATTTCGTCTTTGCGGCGGCTGTTATCTGCCTCGGAGCGGCATTTTTCCTTGTAGACACTCCGACTATATTTGCGAACCTCACATATTTTTACCTCGGAGTGATGTTCGCGGGAATTCTCGGAATCCTGGCTCTTATGATCACTTTCATCCGCAGCGTAAAATACGAGCGCTGGCTCAATCTTTCAGCAAAACGCAACAAAGAGGATGAGCCTTTCACCGAGACCTATTTCGATGTCAAGCGTTCACGTGAGCGAAATCTCGAAGACCAGCCGTTTACCGTAAAAGACCTCCCGCCGGAGCCAAATCCCGGCAGGCTTTGGAATGAGCCGATTGAGGAAGAGGAAGAGATCGAAGTGGCTCCCAAATCAGAGTCTCATGACGATTCCAGATCTGAGCCTGAAGTATCTTCCAGCTCCGGGTCTGGAGACGATGTAAAAGACGGGACTTCGAACTCTGCAGATGGCAAAGACAGGTGATTATTGCTTTTTGTAAAACCCGTGACAGTGTGGCTTTTTGGAAAGGAAAAAAGATGAAACCAAAGATTTACATAGATGGACAGAGTGGTACGACAGGACTTCAGATCTACGACAGGATCGGGAAGAGAGACGACCTCGAGCTTCTTAGAATTGATGAAGATAAGAGACACGACGTCGAAGAGAGAAAGAAATTTATAAATGCAGCCGACATCGTGTTTCTCTGCCTGCCTGATGCTGAGGCTGTTCACGCAGTTTCACTTGTCGGGAACGACCATGTAAAAATCATCGACGCTTCGACTGCACACAGGACTGCCGATGGATGGGCATATGGCTTCCCGGAGCTTAAAAAAGGTCAGAGGGAAGAAATCGCATCTTCTCACAGAATTGCAAATCCAGGCTGCCATGCGACAGGATTTATCAGCACTGTAGCTCCGCTGGTTCAGGCCGGAATTCTTCCCAAGGACTATCCGGTCAGCTTTTTCTCCCTGACAGGCTATTCGGGCGGCGGCAAAAAGATGATCGCCAGCTATGAGGCCGATGGCAGACCGGAGTCACTTTCAGCGCCTGGCATCTACGGGAGAAATTTAAAGCACAAGCACATTCCGGAGATGGTAAAATACACCGGACTTTCTCATACACCGGTATTTTTACCAGTAGTAGATGACTATTACAAGGGAATGGCCGGAACGCTTATGCTTCAGAACAGAATGTTAAATCATGGAGCCACTGCAGAGGATATCTGGCAGGCATATAAAAAGCACTACGACGGCGAGACTTTTGTTTCAGTTGCTGACATGGACGAAAAGCCGGGAACGCTCTATGCCAACGAGCTCTCAGGCTCGAACAGATTGAAAATCTATGTATGCGGCAGTGACGAGAACACAGCGATTACCGCGGTTTTCGATAACCTCGGTAAGGGGGCTTCAGGCGCCGCTGTGCAGAACATGAACATTGCCTTAGGGCTCGATGAGACGACAGGACTGGTGTAAAAATGGCAGAAAATAACGCATATATAGTACCTGGCATCGGCTACACAGTCGATCGTTCGCTTCTCTATTTTACCGGTCGGATCGCCTACAACGCCGGTTACCACAGAAGACCGATCACTTTTGGTCGTTTTGAAAAGGGCGTCAAGGGCGACCCTGAAAAAATGAAAAGGGCTTTCATTCAGGCGTACAACAAGCTGAACGAGCAGCTGCCAGAGGATGCATCTTCAGGCGATATTTTTATTTCAAAAAGCATCGGGACGGCAGTCTCACTCCAGGCGGATTTGAAGAGAAATATCGGAGCAAAGCACATACTTTTCACACCACTCAACGAGACGATGCATATTTTAAAACTCCTGCTCGAACAGCAGGGATCTGAGCGAAGCAAAGATATAATCGTTTTTCACGGGCTCGCCGACCAGTGGGCACCGGACAACGAACTTATCTCAAGCGAAGCTTGTGAGTGCGGCGTGGCCTACTACGAAGTCACCGAGGCAAACCACTCCCTCGAGACACAGAACGTGATGACAGATATCGGGAATCTGAAGAGCATACTAGACGTCTGCGCTGAATTTATCAAAGACAGAAGTGGGGACAATTCTCTTTGATAAGAATAGGGCTTGATCAAAAGATCGGGCTCTTTTTTTAATATAGGACTTTAAACATTAAAAATAAGAAGTATAATGTAACTGTAATTGAAGGCCGTTTTTTTTAAAGATAATCCATGAAATGATGCAAAAAAGAGGTTGAAGCAGCAGCCTTGGAAAGCAGTGTTGTAAAGCGGAGCCAGTTCGTCCTTGTGCTGTTCAGGAAGCGATAGAAAGTGTTCTTGCTGAATGCTTCATGGAAATGCCCGGTCTTCTGCTGCATGTACATGCTTCGTCCGGCGAAGACAATGCAGAGTTTGTATTTGAAAATCTGAATGACAGGAATGCCTTTCTCTTTCTGCGCATTACATTTACGCAGAAGATCTCCGATTTTAAATCTGCGGAAAAATGAAGAAATCGCATTATAAAGTTCCTGTTCGTCCTGATTTTGTGGTAAAATTGAAGTTGGCATAGAAAACTCCTTTGTGTTTATTGTTTTTCGACAACTCAATTATACCAGAGGCATGCGATCTATGCCTTATTTTTTGCCCGAATTATTGAATTTTCAAGGTACAGCACACCATTTAGGTGTGGGAAGTTTTAGATAATAAGTATAATGGAATTGTAATCGAAGGCCGTTTTTTTTTAAAGGAGTATCATCATATGAGAAAAATGAAATATCTTCTGTTTATTGCAACCATTTCAGCTACGCTCGGATTTTGTTCATGCGGAAATGCAAAATCAAGTAACACCCAGCAGGCAGCATCGGGCAGTGCGGCAGTTACAGCGAAGTCTGACAATGATAAAAAAGTCTCGTTCACACTTCCAGACCTCGACAAGAGTCTTGCGAGTGTCGAAAGCAGCTACACGCCTGAAAATAAAAATGAACCTCAGTATAAGTCCAACATCAAATACGATGACCAGGGGCGTGTGACTTCATTTTCTGTACTGCTCGATAAGTATCACAACAAAAAAATAGTCGATGCCGAAAAAGTTCAGGGCAAGTATGTCATCGCTTTAAGCTACGATGAAAGGGAAGATCCTTTTAAAATAACTCAGGATCTGTGGAAGAAGGGCCTTGAACCGGTCGTTTCTGCCGTGCACAAGACTGCAGGCGAGAGCAGCCAGCCGATCGCAGAGAGAGCCACAGTCACCTATAAGTCAGCAACAGGTTCAGACGTAAAAAATATCACATTCGAGATATTTACGACGAAGTCGGATGATGTTGCGGAAAAAATTGTTTTAACGAATAATTAGAAAAATGTGTCAATAACCTCTGATTACATTTGATAAAAAGCTTTATGCAAAACAGGACCCAATCCGATAAGCTCCTGAGAGCAAACCGAATCGTGTCTTTTACTTAGGAAATACTCCTATTACATTGGATTCTCCTTTTAGGTACATTGTTTATTTTCGTCAATTTACATGGTACCAAAAGGTTGAGCCAGTGGTTCTACTTAATTTTTGAATTTACACCATTATAAGGCCGTGACCGAGTCAGATCACGGCCTTATAATGGTGTAAATTCAAAAATCAGGTAGAGACATCGGCTCAACCTTTTGATATAATGTTAATCGACCAGAATCAACAGATTACCTGGAAGGAGGACAGAAAAATGAAGTATAAGATCGATGGAGACAATCTTCCGGTACTTAAGGTACTGCTTGATGCAGGAGAAGGCATTCAGTGTGAAGCTGGTGCGATGTCGTGGATGGATAATGAGATCGAAATGCAGACAAGTGCAGGCGGTCTTGGCAGGATGTTCGGACGTATGCTTACGAAGGAGAATGCGTTTTTGAACACTTATATTGCAAACCGTCCGGGAGAGATTGCATTTGCATCTAAATTCCCGGGTTCTATCCGGGCAGTAGAAGTTACACCGGGAAATGGCCTGATCGTACAGAAGGGCTCATTCCTCGCTTCTTTTGGAAATATTCAGAGCGAAGTCTATCTTCAGAAGCGTTTTGGCAGTGGGTTATTTGGTGGTGAAGGTTTTCTTATGAGACACTACACAGGCCAGGGCTTAGTCTTTCTCGAGATAGACGGTTCTGCTCATGAGTATGATATCCCGTCAAACGACTGTAAGATTGTTGATACCGGCTACGTCGCTGCTATGTCAGACTCTTGCAGGATGGAGATTAAGACGATAAGCGGTGTCAAGAATGTGCTGTTTGGTGGTGAAGGATTGTTCAACACTGTCGTGTACGGCCCGGGGCATATTATCCTGCAGAGTATGCCTATCGCATCGACTGCAATGACGTTGTACAGTTATATGCCACATTCCAATTAAGGTAAAGGTAGTTAAGGTAGGCAAGGCCACATACGTTACTACCAAGAATGGATATATTTATACCAACAAGACTGTTAAGGTAGGTAATAAGAAATACAAGACAGCCAGGAACGGCAGGGTAACGAAGACTATTAAGGTTAAAGCAGCCAGGAAGTCGAAGAAGGGCAGAAAGTCTAAGAAGAAATAATATTGGTGACGGATTAAAACGACAAGGATTTCGTGGTTATGAGCCACGAAATCTTTTTTATAAAACAGTTGTATGATGATTAGTTTGCGTTAAGTCGTAAATGGTAGATAACCCGTCACCTTCCTTGTTCCGGATTTCTTTGTTAGAATAACTGTAAAACTCAGAAAACTTTTTCTTAGTTTTTCAAGTCATCAAAGATTTTCACGGGAGGTACAGGCATGGATGTTAATCCAAAAAGAGAATAGTAGGGCAGCAAATTTATGATTGTTCAGATTTTGTGATAAAATTAAAGCTAGAGGCAAACAATTTATGACAGAAATGGAGATGCTGATCAGGATATTACAAAATCATCGGACCTTGTTGCGAATCTTTATAACATGAAGTCTTCGACATATCATGAGCGTAAAATTTTTCCATATGTAACCAAAGATCATCTGCACATGGAATTGCTTACCAGAGTGAGGCAAATGGCAATCAACAGGAATCCAAATCATCCGTGGAAAGAGATGGATGATATAAGAGGAGGTGATTTCCTTCATGGACAATTTGATTTCGTATGCACTGATTCGCGATGAATACTGCGAAGATTTTTTAGAAAATCAGGAAATGCTAAAACGTCCCGTCACAGATGCACACTCGATTGGAAACGGGAAATGGAGTATAACTGTAGGGCCTGATTTACTGCTGTGGCTTGCTCTGCAGCAGCCACTCCCATGCCGGAATGACATCTATTTGAATTCCATCAGTCTCAAGAGATGCTTTCTCACTATTCGTGATCACGATACATTTTGCATCCGGGATGAAGTGATGAAGCTTCTCAAAGGCTTTGATTTCCCGTTCTTTTGTCTCAGGGACATCCAGCATGTTCCAGCACACCTGAATCGCAAGGCTTAAGTCAGGAACATAAAAATCGATCTCGACATTTTTCTCAAAGTAGTATACGTTCTCCAAACCATACCTGCGGATCAGTTCGATTGCAACGAGGTTTTCAAGCTGTGCCGATTCAGAATTCAGGAGCAGAAGTCCGAGAAGCCCGGTGTCCTGAAAATAGTATTTTGGGATGGATTCTTTCTCTACAAGTTTTGAGGAATAATTTTTAATTGGAAAAAGCAGATACGAATCACAGATATAACCCATGTAATTTATTATGGTCTGTTTTGATATCTTTGCACCTGTTCCTGATAAAATATTAGATAGCCTGGTGAATGAGACAGGGTGCATGACTGATTCAGCTACTTTTTTCAGGATAAGTCTTACAGCAAATGCGTTGCTTATCCTGTTCCTTGTGATAATATCTCCGAGATATATCGTCTGGTAAATGCTGTTCAAATATTCCCTGCTGTTTCTGATATTTACAAGTTCCGGAAATGCGCCATAGCGCAGGTATTTATCGAAAAGTCCTGAAATCTCAGCTCTTCCCTTTGTGCCGGTAAGCAAAGCATCGTCTGCCTTGATCCCGCTGGCTTCCAGATACTCAGTAAATGAATATGGATACACCGGAACAATCATGTATCGGCCGCCAAGAGTTGAAGCGATCTCACTGCTAAGCATTTTTGAATTACTTCCTGTTATACAGACGGAATATTTCTGGTCTGCGATTCTCCTGGCAAACTTTGACCATCCATCCACATTTTGAATCTCATCAAGAAATACATATGGCTTTGTTCCCCCTGATAATTCGTATCCAATTTCAAGAATAAGATTCAAATCGTTTACTGTCATTTCCAGAAGACGCTCATCTTCAAAATTTATGTATATAATTTCAGACAGCTTTACTCCCTGACTTAAAAGCTCCTGAATCCGCTGATACATATAATAGGATTTACCGGCTCTTCTGATTCCGACAAAGCAGTAATTCACTTTATCTTCAAATTCAAACTGTCGATGAACGACAGGGATGTCCTGATACATCTCACGCTGGTCTATAATAACCTGCTTCAAAATATCTCTATTCATAACTGCCTCCTGTGATGTTCATAAGACAATTATAATGTGATTTTGTCTAATTTACAAGACGATTATGATAAAATCTGTCTGATTTACAAGACAAATAGTGCCTGTTATGGCGAAATAACATTGTAAAAAAGACCGGCGCTCTTTGACCTTCCAGAACGCCGGCCTTTTTAGTTTACCTGATCTGCAATTTTTATTTAATGGTTTTGGAACCGTCGTAATCCTTCGAAAATGCCCTGATCGATGCGAGAGCCCTGCCATCCGGTCCGAAGAAAGACTGGTTCTCGATGACGCAGCCGCCGGCAGTTCCGTTCGACTGTGCAGGGTCGTAACTGATATAGTGGGATGATGCCCAGCCGCAGCCGCATTTGTCCCAGATTCTCCGCTCTTTTACAAGGGCAGCGGTCTGATCAGCTTCTGACAAGGATCTTACATCCATGAGTCCGTTCCATGCGCCCTCCCAGTAAAAAGCGCCGAGTCCGGCAGTTTTTCCGTCTCTGCCATGTACTTTAGTGGCGGCTTTTACAGCGCTGTGGAAGGATTTCGCCTGACCATCCAGGGTGTAAGGATATACAGTTCCATCGCCGGAATCGTTGTTTCCTTTGCTTACGGTGTTGCCATATCCATCGTAATCTTCGAGCGTATTTGCATAGCTTGTCTCTGCGATCATGACCTTTTTATCGTATTTCTGCGCAATCTGGGTCAATTCTCTGGTGATGCTTTCCGCAGTTCCGTGCCAGTACGGATACCACGATGTGGAAAAAACATCGTAGTCTACTTTTGCTTTAGCGAGATTGTCCGCAAAAGTCATATGACCGCCCTTCTGCGGATCTGTGAAATGGACGCAGGCGAGGATTTTCCTGTTGTGACTTTTGGCGACAGCATGTACAGCATCGCAGCCGGCGGCGTAAATTTTTGAAACATTTGAAGTCCAGTCGCCAGAAGCTGAAACGCCCGCAATCGCGTTATTTGTCTCGTTTCCGACAGAGACCATTCCTACATCCACGCCTTCGGAGAGAAGTTTGTTCACGGAATCGGTCGTATATTTTTTTACTGCGGCGGCAGTTTTGTCTGGGTCGCCCTTGAATTTCTTCCAGGCTTTTGGCGCGATCTGTCTCGCAGGGTCAGCCCAGCAGTCGGAATAGTGGAAGTCTATAAGAACTCTCATGCCGGCTTTTGTGGCCCATTTGCCGATCTTTACAGCTTTTTTCAGATCGCAGTTTCCGCCGCCGTATCCGTTGCCGTCCTTATCATAAGAGTCGTTCCAAACCCTGATGCGGACCCAGTTCATTCCCTGTTTCGCAAGAAAATTGAAAAAATCCTGATCGCGGATCGTCTTCCCTTCGAAATCCTTAAACCCGTATTTCTTAGTCTTTTCCTCTTTATTCAATGCGTCGAAACCGTCCTGAACGCTTATGTATGAAGAGATATCCATACCCCGGATATTTGAAAATGAATTGTTCTTTCTGGCTTGCGGTGAAGAGCAGCCTGTTCCTAAAATCATTGAACCCATAATAATTGCTGATAGCAGCACAGCTTTGGCTTTTGTCATTGTGTCTCCTTCATTTTATAGCCCGTTTTTTAAAAAAACAATCGCAGTCCGCAGCAAAAAAACTGAGATAATCTTATTTTTGCGTAACCGATTGCACAAAGCCATTATACAATATATTTTTGGAAAAGAGAAGCAGTATTGAGGATTTTTTTCAGACAGTTGGAAAATAAAAATTTAATAATAATAAGCCGCTGAAAATGGTATAATTTACTTAAGCTTTTTGTTTTACACGAACATTAAGAGAAAGGACGAATCGCCTTGAAGAATAAGACTTTAAAAAAACTCATGTGCACGTTTCTTGCGGCAGCATTAATATTTACCGCTGCTCCGGCACCGGTTAGTGCGTTCGCATCGCTGAAGATGTCGTCGTGGGGAGTTTCCCGGCTCTCGTCGACAGAGCAGCTGATGTATGACCATCTGGTAAGCGAACTCAAGAGAATCTTAAAAAATGGTGGATCGACAAAAATTTCTTTTAATGATCCTGACTTCAAACTGGAGGAGATAGATTGTTCTGACAAAGATAACGTCAAGAACCTCTGGGGCAGGCTTATTACATGTGTTTCAAATAACCATCCGGAACTGCTTTGCTATCAGGACCTTGTAAGTGCAAATGGAGGGAGTAGGTTCAGCTATTCTTATACAGGTGATTATAAAGTGACTTCCCTGAATGCTTACATTTCTGTAGATGATTGCTTTCAGGATAAATCAAGCGTTGACCCAACACATACTCTGAGTACGTCAACTCTGGATAAATTAAATTCAGCTGAGGCAGTGGCAAAGAAAGTTATTTCTGAAAATTCGAAGAATGGTGTCTATGACACTATAAAGGCCTATGCAGATTATATTGCAGATAATGTAACTTACAATCATGAGGCGGCAAATGAGAATGTTAAGACCAGTAGTTCGCCGTGGAGCCTTATCTCTGTTTTCGACAATGATTCGAATACAAATGTGGTCTGCGAAGGATATGCCAAGGCTTTCCAGTATCTGATGGACAATACTGCACGTTTCGAGAAGGCAAAAATAGAATCCAAACTTGTGAGCAGTTCCAACCATATGTGGAACGTCGTTGATATAAACGGAAAAAACTACATCGTCGATGTGACATGGTATGATACAGATTCAGCAGATTCTCCATACAGGTCTGAATACCTGCTCGGAGGACAGACAACTGTAAATGATGATACAACAGGCAATCACAATTATGAAACAGACACGACTGATTTTTATACGTCTGACGAGCTGACTCTTTCAGACACAGCATATGATAATTCTACTGAAGCGGCATTAGATGATGAAGATCAGAGCGCTGCGAATGATGTTATGGATTTGATCGATGCCATCGGTACTGTTTCAAATTCCGTATCGTCCGGTGATAAGATAAGTTCCGCGAGATATGCTTATAATGAGCTCAGTGATACCCAGAAGGCTCTTGTGAATAATCTTACTAAGCTTGAAGATGCAGAAGAAAAGTACAGAAGCTATTCTGATGAAAATTACCAGGAGAATCTGAATGCTGCAAATGCAGTTATTGAAAAGATCGATGCCATTGGTACTGTGGATTTAAACAGTATAGACAAGATAAATGATGCAGACAATGCGTATAAGGCACTTACAGATGATCAGAAGAAACTTGTTCCAGACAGTTATGTTCAGACATTGAACAATGCAATAAATGAATATGCTAGTCTTGTTGATGATTATAATGCAGCTGTTCCGGTTATGAATAAAATCATAGACATAGGCACAGTGACATTTTCTGACAGTTCCAAGAATCTGATAAGCGCGGCTAGATCGGCCTATGATAAGCTTACAGATAATCAGAAGAAGTTTGTGACAAATTATTCAACGCTGACCTCAGCAGAGACAGAGTACCAACATCTCGAAGACGAACATAACAAGCAAGTCGCTGAGCAGCAGGCAAGAGAACAGAAGAATCAAAATGATAAAAATGCTGCAAATGCAGTAATCAGTAAGATTGATTCTATTGGAAAAGTCTCATATAGTGATGCATCGAAGAATTTGATCAATGCTGCAAGATCTGCCTATAATAAACTTTCGACTGATCAGAAGAAATTTGTGACAAATTATGCAGCGCTGACTAGGGCAGAATCTGAATATAATGCCCTTGCCAAGAAAGCTACAACCAGCACCAAGGCTCCAGGTACAACTACTTCAAGTACGACAACATCGGGTACAAAGACTCCGAGTACAAATACTTCAAAAAAAAGTACCTCAAGTACGACGAAATCGAGCGGCACTAACTCGAATACTTCCACTTCGAAGAGCGTTACCATAAAGAAAATCACTTCAAAGGGTACTACCACAAAGAAAATCACTTCAAAGAGCACTACCAAAAAGAGTACAACTTCGAAGTCCAATACATCAAAAGCTAAAAAGAAGAAATCGACTTCTTCAAAGAAGCAGATTAATTCGATTAAGAAGCAGAAAGGAAAGATCTCCAAGCTCTCTGCTGGCAAGAAGAAGCTGACGATAAAATTAAAAAAGATAAAAATCAGTGGAATATCAGTGAAATATCAGATTGCCATCAGGATTAAGGGCAGTAAGAAATGGAAATATTATTATGTCTCTGCAACTAGTAAGACTATTTCAAAGCTAAAAAAGAAGAAGACATATTCTGTAAAAGTCCGCCCTTATATCACGATAAAGGGAAAGAAGTACTATGGAAAATGGTCGGGAACTTCGTCTAAGAAAGTGAAATGATTTTTCGGCGGCGGCCCTGGTAAAGTTTACAACGGCACCTTTTGATGCGTGGTATGCGATAGTTGGAATAGCTGTGTTTCCAACAATGCCGTATATCGAGGCGATATTGATGATTCGTCCGTAGCTCTGTTTTCCGGAAGATATTTTTTCTTCCATGTACTTTGCACTCTGATCAAGCCGCTCAATTCTTCTCGCGAGGATGACCAGATCGGCGCCGGCTTTGGCATATCCTTCTGCGACCTGCTTTCCAAGTCCGGATGAGGCGCCGGTAACTGCCACTACTTTTTTCGAGTAATCAAACATAAGCATACCTCATTTGCAATAAGATTCCTGATTTGTGAGTGTGAAACACTCACAAAATCATTATATATAAATGCAGAATAAAAATCAAAGATTTAATACAAATTGTCAGAAAAATATGGTATCATAAATTTGAATATCATAATTTTGCACTAAAATCTCCCACAAATCTCTTGACTTGTTGTATAATATTAGAGAAATTTTTTAGTTTTGGGAGGAAGATAAAATGGCATTTAAGGATTCGAAAGTTGTAATTGTAGGATGCGGAAATGTGGGAAGCACTACTGCATATACGATAGTAAACCAGGAACTTGCTGAGGAGGTCGTCCTTATCGATGTAAATAAGGACAAGGCCTATGCCGAGGCTCTCGACATGGCACATTCTATATATTTCATGAATCGAAATATCAATATTCATCCGGGAGACTACAGTGACTGCAGGGACGCCGATATCGTAATCGTCACGGCTTCGGCGCCGATGCCTAAGAACTCGTCAAGCCGGCTCGATATGCTTGCGCCGAGTATCAAAATCATCAAAAGCATTGTAGGATCAGTTATGGAAAGCGGATTCGACGGTATTTTTCTTATCGTATCAAATCCGGTAGATATTATGACATATCTGGTCTATAAGCTTTCCGGCCTTCCGAAGAATCAGGTCATCGGTTCAGGTACCAATCTGGACTCAGCCCGTCTCTGCTGTGAGCTTGCGAAAATGTACGATCTCGATTCAAAGAGTGTTTCGGCCTATGTCTGCGGTGAACACGGCGACAGTGAGATCGTATCCTGGCATTCAGCTGTCATCGGTGGTAAGCCTGTAGAAAGCGTCATGAGGGACAATCCAGACAGAACTCAGAACGTTACACCTGAAGATTTACAGAAGCAGACGATAAAAGCAGGGTGGGATATTTTTAACAGAAAGGGCAATACCTGCTACGGGATTGCAGCATCTTCCGCAGCTATCTGCAAATCTATCCTCTTCAACGAGAACCATATCTATCCTGTTACTGTCGGACTTTCCGGGGAGTACGGCATTGAGAACGCATGGCTTTCGGTTCCGACCATTATCGACAAGACTGGTTCGAAGGAGATCGTAGAGATAAAACTCGACCCGAAGGAAGAGGAGGCTCTTCACAAGTCAGCTGAGCTGCTTTCATCATTTTACGATGAATTAAATATCTGAAAACGAAAACTTTTCCACAACCTGCAGATGCGTTTTGGTGTGAAAAGCAGCAACAATTTTTTACAGTATGGAGAAAAGTATGTCAACGAAAAAGAAACACATCATAGCGCTCTGTATCTTGTTCGCGATCGGGATTACTCTGTTAAATGGGTTTCTGGTTTATTACCGGAGACAGAACATTGCTGTGCAGAAGCAGATGGCGGGAATCGATACAAAAATCTACAGTGATAATGTCGTAAGGACCATGGACAGTGCAGAACAGGTCACCAGGGTTCTGGAATTCTCTCTTAAAGGCTCGAAAGGAAATACCGACTTTTTCGATACGACTGCGAAGCAGCTGTTTGCCAAGCTTAATTTCGTAAACAGTATCCAGCTCGCACCGAACGGCGTAGTCACCCGTATTTTTCCATTACAGGGAAACGAAAAGGGCATGATCGATCTGATGAACGATCCTGACCGCGGACCTGTAGTCCGTTACGGTAAAGAACACAAGGTGATTACGACGCAGGGACCTTTTGACCTGAAGCAGGGCGGAAAGGGAATTGCGATAAGAGATCCTGTCTTTCTTACAGACGGTTCGTTCTGGGGCTTTACGATCACAGTAGTAGATGCCACAAAACTTATAGCTTCTGTTACAAAGTCGATAGATGCGAACAACTACAACTATCTTCTCGAAAAGACAGAGTCGATTAAGAAAAACAAATATCTGACTGTGGCAGGGCAGGGCAGACTCAGTGATCCTGTCACCTATACTTTCAGCAGCGGTGCGAGTAAGTGGAAGCTTTCAATTGAGCCTAAAGGCGGATGGTTTCATTCGAAGGATTTCCTGATCATCGCTCTGCTCGGTTTTGCGATCGTCATTCTCATTACCTGGCTTTCATATATGCTGATGATAAACAGCGAGCGCCAGAAAGCGCTTCTTGAGGCTGCAGATATTGACTTTCTCACCGGCATCCTGAACCGTCAGGGACTTGACGAGAAAACTGTTGAGTATTTCAAAAAAAATCCAGGCAAGCCATTCGCAGCGATCATGCTCGATATCGATAATTTTAAAATAATAAACGACTGCTATGGTCACGGGACAGGTGACAATGCCCTCAAATCGTTAAGTGCTGCTTTGACTCAGACATTCACAGGTGATGATATCATAGGCAGATACGGCGGGGACGAATTTTTCGTACTGCTTAAGAACACGACTCCAGATCAGATTCAGGATTTGCTTAAGAAGCTTATGGATACCGAGATCAGATACAAGACCGGAGTCACGACTTACGACGTCGTATCGATCAGTGTGGGCTACGCTTCTTATCCGAAGGACTCAAGTGACCCGGAGGAAGTAGTAAGACTTGCAGACCAGGCTCTCTACAACAGTAAGGAGCATGGCAAGAACAGATTTGAAGCTTTCAACGGAAAATAAGGATTGCTGACATTGGCAGATTTTTGCTTAACAAACCTCCTCCCATCAAGTATAATGGTGGGTAGGAGGTTTTTGCTTTTATGAAGAATTTTATCTATGATATCCCGACTAAAGTTTATTTCGGGAAAGATGAAGAGCTTAATGTGGGGAAATACTTAAAGGAGTTCGGAGCCACAAAGGTGCTTTTACACTATGGCGGTCACTCTGCTGAGAAGAGCGGTCTTCTGGATAAGGTCCGCAAGGCTATGAAGGATGAGAACATCCCGTTCGTTGAGCTCGGTGGAGTTCGTGCGAACCCGTCGATCGAGCTGGTAAGAAAGGGCGTTAAGCTTGCCATTGACGAGAATGTCGATTTCGTTCTCGCTGTCGGCGGCGGTTCTGTTATGGATTCGTCGAAAGCCATCTCTCACGGCGCCGCAAATCCGGGAGTTGACGAGTGGGACATTCAGACCAAGAAGGTTCCGTTTACGAAGTCTCTGAAGAAGGGCTGCATCTTAACTCTCGCTGCAGCAGGCTCGGAGATGAGCGATTCGTGCGTTATTTCAAATGATGAGGTTCATGCCAAGAAGGGTATCAACTGTCCGCAGAACAGGATGTGCTTCGCAATCGAGGATCCGTGCCTCACATTTTCTGTTCCGAAGTACCAGACAGCCTGCGGCGCTGTAGATATTTCGATGCATACGATCGAGAGATACTTTAATGTCGGAGATCACACCGATCTGCCGGATGCTATTGCAGAGGCTGTTATCCGTGAGAACAACAAAGCCGGAAAGATCTGCTGCGATGACCCTAATAACTACGAGGCGCGCGCCACTATGATGTGGGCAAGCTCACTTGCACACAACGACCTGACTGGTCTTGGCCGTGGCAAGTTCCTGCAGCTGCACCAGTTCGAGCATGTTATGAGCGCTGTTTATCCGAGCATTACTCATGGCGCTGGCCTTGCAGCTCTCTGGCCATCCTGGGCCCGTTACAATATGAAGTACAACAAAAAGCGCTGGGCCAAGTACGCTGAGAACGTCTGGGGCGTAAAGTGCGATCCGGCTGATCCTGATGAGGGCATCAACAAGGCCATAGATATGCAGGAGAACTATTACCGTTCGATCGGAATGCCTGTAACTCTCCGCGAGCTTTCAGATGAGATCAAAGAGAGTGATATCGAGAAGTTCGCTGACATGGTTTCTGAGAACGGAAATCGTGTTCTTCCAGGACCAAAGCCACTCGACAGAGATGACATTCTTGCAATCTTTAAGATGGCATATTAATTTCAGGCTCCGCGGAGTCTGAAGTAAAACACGGGAGCCGTACAGGCTCCCGTTTTCTGTGTTTTAAAAATACTTATAGTTTATACCAGTATGCGCTTTTTACATAGCAATTTTTAAATTTATTCAGTTGTAAAAAACCGCCGCACAATTTATAATGTTAAGTAGTTTGTTTTATATCTGCGATGAAGCGGAGGACTTTTATGAAGATAACTGAGTACGAAAAGAGACACCTGAGGGAGCTTAGAAGTGGGGCGGCCGGATGTGCACTTTTCCTGAAGAGAAATAGTGACTTTCCACTGGACGGGCCGTGTGAGATCGGGCTCTATGGAAGCGGGGCCAGGCAGACTTTAAAAGGCGGCACCGGCTCGGGAGAAGTGAATTCGAGATTTTACTATACAGCTGAGCGGGGGCTTGAGAGGGCCGGATTTACGATCGCGACGAAAGACTGGCTTGACAAGTACGACGCAGCGAAAAAGGAAAAACACGCTTCATTTGTAAAGAGTGTAAAGACAGAAGCAGCTAAGTCTGGTATGAACCCGATTCAGTATTCGATGGGAAAGATCGAACCTGAACCTGAATATGATATTTTGACTGAGAGCGGAGAGGTGGCAGTCTATGTGCTCTCGCGTGTCTGTGGTGAGGGCTCGGACAGAAAGGGCATCAGAGGGGATATCCTGCTGACGAAGACAGAGATAAGCGATATCCTGCAGCTTAAGGCAGATTACAGGAGATTTATCCTTGTATTAAATGTCGGCGGGCCGGTCGATCTGTCGCCTGTAGTGAACGTCGTTGACAACATTCTGCTTCTGTCACAGCTTGGAGCTGTGACCGGAGTGGTGCTCGCAGATATTCTGCTTGGGAAGGCAGATCCGTCAGGAAAGCTTTCTACTACATGGGTTTCATGGAATGATCACGAGATCGTCGGAGATTTTGAAGAGAAGAACGACACCAGATACCGCGAAGGAATATATGTAGGATACAGATACTATGACGCAGCCGGCGTCAAGCCGCTTTTCCCATTCGGATTCGGGAAGAGCTATACAGACTTTGAAGTGACTCCACAGGATGCGTCGCTTCTAGACGGTATCCTGACTGTGTCTGCTAAAGTAAAAAATACCGGTTCATTTGCCGGAAGAGAAGTCGTGGAAGTCTATGCGTCACTTCCGGATGACAGGATAGATACACCGCGCAAAGTTCTGGCTGGCTTTGTAAAGTCTAAAACAATCGAACCGGGAGAAGAAGTGACAGTCTCTGCGGACGTGGATCTTAGGGATATCACAGTCTATGACGAGGCAGGAGCCGCCTACATCATACCGGCAGGAGACACCGTAATCTCTGTGGGTGACAGCTCCAAAGATACCAGAACTGCCTGCATTCTTCGCGCGTCAGAGGATGTAAAGGTGAAGCAGGTCAGGAATTCACTTGGAGAGACGGATTTTAAGGATTATACTCCGGATGATAGAAGAGTGATCCCGCAGGATGCTGTGAACGCGAAAGTGATCGGGCTGTCTCAGACAGATATCGACTGCCTCGATGTAAATTACGATGAGACGGACAGAGTGGACCCTGTCGTCAGTGAAATGTCCGATGAAGAGCTTGCGATGCTTTCTGTCGGAGCATTTCAGAACGGAGGCATTGCCAGCACGATCGGTCTGGCGGGGACCAGGGTTCCAGGAAGCGCGGGCGAGTCATACGAAGATAGGAAAAAAGGCATAAGAGCCCTTGTGATGGCCGATGGCCCGGCTGGGCTTAGACTCGACAGAGAGTACGGAGAGGACAAAAAGGGCAGATATTCCTATGGAAATCCGATGCTTAATTCCCTGTTCGAGTATTCGCCTAAGTTAGTAAAGCTCTGGCCCACTATCCAGAGAAAACTTGCAGAACGCCGCACGGCAAAGGGCGGTCGGAAAAAGTACCAGTTTGCGACAGCTATCCCTATCGGAACAGCCCTTGCACAGAGCTGGGACAGAGATTTTGCGGAGCAGTGCGGAGATATCGTCGGGGAAGAGATGGAGATATTTGGCGTTGATATCTGGCTTGCGCCGGCTATGAATATCCACAGAAGCATCAGATGCGGAAGAAATTTTGAATACTATTCTGAGGACCCGCTAATAAGCGGGCATATGGCAGCGTCTATTACGAAAGGTGTCCAGAAACATCCGGGAAGATACACGACGATAAAGCATTTCGCAGCCAACAATCAGGAGAGAAACAGAATGGTTTCGAATTCCTGCGTAAGTGAGAGAGCTCTCAGAGAAATCTACCTGAGAGGTTTTGAAATAGCTGTAAGGGAGTCACACCCGGGCTTTGTCATGAGCAGCTACAACCTGATAAATGGAGTTCATTCATCTGAGAGAAGAGATCTGATGACAGATATTCTAAGAAGTGAATTCGGATTTGATGGAGCCTTGATGACGGACTGGATAGCTCCTATGATGGCCGAGAAGGGTTCAAAGTGGGCTTATCCATCGCCTGTGAAGGTGGCAGCCTCAGGCACTTCACTGTTTATGCCGGGAAGCCTGCATGACTATCAGGAGATTTTAAAAGGCCTTGAGCAAAAAAACATCACCAGACATCAGCTTGAGATAAATGTGAGCAGATTAATTAAATTTACGAAGTAATTTCCTGTTCATTTTTTTACAGAATTGGTGTATGATATAAGTTACTTGTAAAAAAAGGAGAGAATTTTTCAGGAGGTTATATGAAGAAAAAAGTCAACACTTCATCGTCTGTGGCGAGAAGGAGCTCGGTTAGAGGAAAGCTGATGAAGCTCATTGCTCCACTCGTGCTTGTCATGGTATTTGTACTGATTTTAATCGCAGATCTCTCTTCGACAAAGAGAATCAGGCAGATGGCTACTGATGAGCTGACCGCGTCTGTGGCAAATCAGGCTGAAAGTATCAATTCCTGGATGGATGAGAATCTGGCAGATTTTTCATCTGTCAAGCACCTGATAGAGCAGACACAGCCGGGTATGTCGGCGCTTCAGCATATTATCGATGCTACATACGGCTACAATTCAAATGCCGCCGATGGTCTTCACATCGGAACAGCCACCGGAAAGGTTATAAAGCCTACGAAATCGTCGTATTCCGCAGCTAATCCTGAGGATTCCACCTGGTTTAAGCAGGGAACTACTTCTGTTTCGATGCACTTCGGAAGTGCCTATGACGATGGCTATGGCAATATGATAATCAGTGCGACCGGTATGCTTGATGACGGTTCTGATGAGCTCAAAGTCATCGGAGCAGATCTCTCTCTGAACAAGATTTCCACTATCGTAAACTCCGGAGTAAAGATGACAGATGCCAAGGCTATGCTTATCGATACGAACGACAACACGATCCTTGCGAGCCCTGATATCACTCTCTCTGGAAAGAAGCTTGGAAAGAACTCTACATCTCCGCTTCTTAAAGGCATAGCAGGAAATATTGCCACGATGAATTACAACAATTCTACTATCGCAGGAAATCTCGTGGCCTTTAAGCAGATAGAGGGAACTGACTGGCTGTTAGTATCATATGTACCGGCTGCCACCATTTTTAGCGGCGTAAGACAGATGACGAATATCCTCATCTTCGTCGGTATTCTTGCAGCTATTATTATCTCGATTTCAATCTACTTTGTTGTAAAGAGAGTAACAGCTCCTATCTCAGATATTACAGAAAATATCACGGCTATGACAAACGGAGACTTCACTATTCATGTAACACAGAAGTCAAACGACGAGATCGGTGCCATGTCGGGCTCTGTAGCGAAGTTCGTCGAAAGGATGCGCGGTATGCTTTCGCAGATCAACGCGGAGTCAGACAGACTCAAGAAACAGTCGGATTCTTCGGATGAGGTATCGAAGTCGATGCTCAATGACTCGAAGTCGCAGTCCGAGGCCATGAAGAACCTGAACGATACTGTTGACCAGCTCTCAAAGGCTGTAAACGATATCGCACAGAACGCTACTACACTTGCTATGGTAGTATCTGATACGAAGGACAAATCTTCGAAGGCCGGAGATTCGATGAAGTCTACGGTTGAGCTCTCACAGAAGGGCAGAGACGATATGAAGAGCCTCTCAGAGGCTATGGTCCGTATCGAAAAGACTAACAACGAACTTGTTTCAAGTATCGGTGAGGTTGGAAGTGCTTCTGAGGAGATCACAAAGATTGTAGAAGTTATTTCTGAGATCGCAGACGAGACAAACCTCCTCTCACTGAATGCCTCTATCGAGGCCGCCAGAGCAGGAGAGAGCGGCAAGGGATTTGCAGTTGTCGCTTCACAGATCGGAAGCCTTGCTTCGAACTCTGCTGACAGTGCTGAGAATATTTCAAAGCTTATCGGAAAGGTCAAGAGCCTTATCAGCAAGGTTGTCGATCAGGCCAATAACAGTGCTGAGAGCATCAAGGAGAACACAGAGCTCATCAACACAGCTGTTTCAACTTTTGACGATATTTACAAGAACATCCAGCAGTCGGATAATCTGATCCAGGAGATGGCAGCCGATGTCGACAAGGTAAACGATGTTGCAGCAAACGTTGCAGCTATTTCCGAGGAGCAGGCCGCTTCTTCAGATGAAATCTTAAAGACTTCTGAGGATATGGTCGAGAAGGCTGAGAACATCACCAGATCGAGCCAGGAAGTTAAGGACAACTCCAAAGAACTTGCCGATACCTCAGATACCCTGACCGGTTATGTAAATAAGTTTAAGATTTGAGGAGACAGACATCGATGAAAAAACATTTACTTAAAAAAATTACAGCATTTGTTGGCATGGCAGCTATGAGCGTCGGTCTCCTTTCAGGATGCGGAAGCTCTTCCGGTAAATCTGCCAGCGGTGGCAGCGGAAAGATCATGCTGATCGGCACCGACAAGAAAGATGCGTACAGAAAATCTCTGATGGATGCTATCTTGTCAGAGGCAAAGAAGGCCGGAGTTACGATTGATGACAGGGAAGTCGGTGAAGATGTCGAGAAACAGGCCGAAGCAGCCAGAAATGCTGCGTCAGGAGGTTATTCTGCTATCATCTGCCGTCTCGCTGACGCTTCGACAGCTCCGCAGATTGAGCTTGCAGCAGGCGGCCTGCCGGTTATCTACGTAAACAACCAGCCTGATGAGAGCGCACTTAAAGCCGACAAGTATATGTATGTAGCTTCCGATGAATCTCAGTGTGGCAAGCTGCAGGCAGAGTACGTTATCAAAAAACTTGGAAAGAAAGAGATGAATGTAGTAATTCTCGAAGGCGAGAAGGGACATTCAGCTACGATCCAGAGAACTCTGGCAAACAAGAACACTTTTAAGCGCGATGGAATAAAGGTAAATATCGTTTTCGAAGATTACTGCGACTGGCTTGACACAGAAGCCCGTCACAAGCTCGACCTTTTCTTCAAGTCTGGCAAGTCTGTAGATGCGATCCTTTCGAATAATGACACTATGGCTCTCGGCGCCATTCAGGCCCTTGAGGACAACGGCCTCGACCCGAAGAAGATCCCTGTGACCGGAGTAGATGCTACATCGGACGGCTGCAAGTCCATTTCCCAGGGAAAGATGAGCTTTACTGTTTTCCAGAATGCCAAGGGACAGGCTGCAAAGGCAGTCGAGATAGCGAAAACGCTCGGCAGTGGAAAGTCAGCCAAAGGAATCAAGGGTGTAACGGACAACCGGCTCTACGGCTGGGTTCCATTTGAGCCTGTTGATTCATCGAATGTATCGAAGTATATGTCATAAACAATCTGACACAGAAATATTTTTATAAAAGGAAGCGAATATGAGATATGAGATCAGCGGTGGAAACCTTCCGGTATTGAAAGTGCAGCTCGATTCCGGAGAAAATATTCAATGTGAAGCAGGCGCTATGTCATGGATGGACAATGAAATCGAGATGCAGACAAGCGCCGGCGGCCTGGGTAAGATGTTCGGGCGTATGCTTACGAAGGAGAATGCCTTCATGAACACTTATCTAGCAAACAGACCAGGGGAGATAGCTTTTTCATCAAAATTTCCGGGCTCGATACGAGCAGTAGAGGTTACTCCCGGCAATGGACTCATTGTCCAGAAAGGTTCATTTCTGGCGTCCTGTGGAAATATAAATAATGAAGTCTATATTCAGAAGCATTTAAGCCGCGGACTGTTCGGCGGTGAGGGCTTTCTGATGAGACGCTTCACAGGAAGCGGACTGGTATTCCTGGAAATCGATGGTTCAGCCCACGAATATGATGTGCCTGCAGGTGACTGCAAGATCGTAGACACCGGGTATGTGGCTGCTATGTCAGAGAGCTGCAGAATGGAAGTTCAGACAGTAAAAGGAATAGGCAATGTTCTTTTTGGCGGAGAGGGCCTTTTCAATACAGTGGTTTACGGACCGGGACATCTGATCTTACAGAGTATGCCTATCGCTTCCACGGCAATGAAACTCTATGAGTATATGCCGCATCCTTCGGGTAATTAAGTCTGCAGGATGCGATAAGGGATTTACTTATGAATGATGCAGAAAAGAAAAGTATTATCGAAAATCTCCAGAAATCAATTGACAGTGAGAGAAAAGATCCTCTGCCAGATATGGGTAACGAGTACGGCAGATTCATCGATGCGAGAATAGCATTCGAATCTTATTCTGATGATGAGATGGAGATATTAAGAAAGTATCAGGCAGAACGAGACGAGCAGGTCGAGAAAGAAAAGCAGGAGTTCGTTGCTGAAAAGAAACTTGAAAAAAAGCTCCAGGAAAAATATAAAGAGACCCACAGTACCAGGCAGGGTACGAAATGGCATTCAGGGATCTGAAATATACGAAATGACAGACGAGGTTATTGCAAATAACCTCTTTTTTTTATTCCATAGTTTTGCTGATAAGGAAGGTTGAAGATATCTGCCATCTTTATATTAAATACTCAAAGCCAGGCTGGACAAGGGCTTTTACGCTCGATTTTGTGCCTTGTGTATGCTATACTGTCATTATCTGTTTTTTATCATTTTGCAGCGGCAGAGGTCATGCGGAAAGGGAAAAATGAATCTATTTGATATAATCGGTCCGGTAATGGTCGGACCTTCAAGCTCGCATACAGCCGGAGCTGTCAGGATCGGAAACGCCTGCAGGAAGCTGCTTGCGGAAGACCTTGCTGAGGCAAGGATCGGACTGCACGGCTCATTTTTAAACACCGGCAAAGGACACGGAACTGACCGCGCGATTGTGGCAGGTCTTCTCGGTTTTGATGTCGATGATTCGAGAATTCCCGAGTCTTTTGACATAGCCAGGGATCGCGGGATTAAAATAAAATTCTATCCGATAGACTTAGGAGAAGACGCTCATCCGAATTCAGCAAAGGTCGATATGAAGGGAGTCGGAGGCAAAAAACTCTCAGTTATCGCTGAGTCCGTAGGCGGCGGTCGGATCCGTATTTCAAAAATAGACGGTCTTACTGCGAACTTCAGCGGCGAACTGCCAACCCTTATTGTCCACAATGTCGACCAGCCAGGTCATGTGGCTGAGGTCACTTCAATGCTCCAGCACAAATATGTCAATATCGCCACCATGCAGCTCTACCGCTCCAGACGCGGCGGAAACGCTGTCATGGTCTTAGAGCTCGACAAGGAAGTGCCGCAGGATGGCATCGAATGGCTCAGGAAACTCGAGGGCGTAAAAAAGGTGACATATTATAGTCCGCTCTGATCTCGGATGGAGGAATTATGTACGGCTCATTAGCACAACTCGAAAATGACGCGGCTTCTTCTGACAAGCCGCTTTGGCAGATAATTATGGACGATGATGCACAGGATCAGGGGATCAGGCCACAGACGGATTTTAATAAAATGAAATCGATGTATATGGCTATGAAGGACTCTATCGCGAAGTACGATCCGGCTCTTCAGTCTACGAGCGGTCTCAGCGGCGGTGATGCAGGAAGGCTTGAGGCTGCGGCGGCCCATGGCAGGCTTATAGCTGGTGACTTTATCACATCAGTCATGGGGAAGGCATTGAAAGTTGCTGAATCAAATGCCTGTATGAAAAGAATAGTCGCTGCTCCGACCGCCGGCTCCTGCGGGATAGTTCCGGCTGTCCTTATCAGTTTCCAGGAGAGAGATCCGGATACCTGCACCGATGACAGAATGACCGAGGCTCTTTATGTGGCTGGCGGAATCGGAGGTGTCATTGCCAGGAGAGCTTCTCTTTCCGGCGCAGAGGGCGGCTGTCAGGCGGAGATCGGTTCTGCCTCAGCAATGGCTGCAGGAGCCCTTACCTATTTAAGGGGCGGCACTCCTCACCAGGTTTTTAACGCATCCGCTCTTGCACTCAAGGGTCTTCTCGGCCTTGTATGCGATCCAGTCTGCGGCCTGGTAGAGGTCCCGTGCATAAAGAGAAATGTGATCGGCGCCGTGAACGCTGTAACTTCAAGTGATATGGCTGTCAGTGGAATAGAGAGCAGGATTCCTGCAGATGAAGTCATCGACGCCATGAAGTCAGTTGGAAGAATGATGGACGGGACTTTAAGAGAAACCGGAAAAGGCGGCCTCGCCGCAAGCGAGACCGCCAGGAAACTCTCTGAGAGCCAGGAATAATAAGATGTTTAAAGCACACTTAAAAATTTTGATGGTTCATCTCAATTTTTCTGAGATATGAACCATTTTTTGTAATTATTTTTATATAACTAATCATTTTCAGTAAGGGAGTTTTGGGTTAAAAGTCAGTTGTGTGTGTACCGGCTATCCGCTATTGTATAGTTATCATTTAATAACAAGCATTACAAGGAGGCAGCGCATGAATACATTAAAGAAGTTAAGAGATGAAACAGGGATGACACAGGAAGCGGTTGCTGAGAAGCTGGAAGTATCAGTGTCAACACTGCAGGGATGGGAACGGACAGAAAGGATCCCGAAGGAGTCACTTCATGACTTGCTGGATGTGTACGGAGTAGACCAGAAGACACGCGATAAGACGGTTTTACAGATTTTTGGCGAGAGAAGGGAAGAAGCGGATGAAGCTGCAGTGGATAATTTTCCTTATTTCCTTTTTGAGGACTGGCCAGCAATCATTGACAAAGTAAAACACACTGTACTTACTGAGGAGGAAATGGAGATATTCGGATACACCGTATATCTGGCAAAGGTAAATAAAAAGAATGACAGTCCATGCATGTGGCCGATGGATTATTCTTTTATCCGGGAATATGGCGGAAGTTTTGCCGTTCAACAGAAAATAAGACATATAAAGAGTATTATCGGAAATTATGAGGAGAAGAACGAATCATATTATCATCAGAATAATGACCCATTTGTTGACATCATATATCAATATGGTGTAGAAAATCCTGATAAAGGATTTTCATTTATGCAGATGCCGGTTGAATTTATAACAGATAATCTTATAAGAATCCCCGATATTAGTAAAGATTATGATATATCAGGGCTATACCAGCTCTGCAAGGCGGTCGAGAAACCGATACATGTCGGAACAACCGATAAAAGTTACCTTGACGAGGAGGACCTGCCGGAAGAAATATGCGATATAATACAGGATGGCAGCAACAGGTGGAGATCAGATAATAAGCCGGAATATACGCTTAATCTATCGGCAATAGAAAAGAAATGCATAGAATTATACAAACAGGAATCAGATAAAGAGGATTACCTGCAACTGAAAGAACAGTATATGTCTGACAGGAAGGCATATGAAGCACATCCGAATCTGTATGACCATGAGCCGAAATTTGAGTTTAAGTACGATTACTGGGTCAAGCTCACTGATCTTGGTAGAGAATACATCAAATGGTATGAAAAATAAAGAAAACCGGCACCGGGCACAGTTCCTTAGAATGATGGAAGTCTGCGAAGCCGGAAATATCAACCTGATCCTCACAAAATCGATCAGCCGCTTCGCCAGGAACACGGTCGATTCGGTCGAGATGCTCCGGCGGATCCGTGGACTGAATGTAGAAGCGTATTTTCAGAAGGAGAATAAAATAAGACGTAAATCCTTTGTTTTCAAGGGCTATCCGCCTTTCTTTATGCCATTTTTTCGCATATTTGACGCTTAAATCTGCAAAGAGATACAATTATTTAAAAGACGATATTAATAGTTACTAAATTGAGATAGCCGCTCTTTTATGGCATAATAATAAATTGGATGGTAATAGATTTTGGAGGTCTATAATGAAATTAAAATTATTAAAGGATTTGATTCGTCAGCTGAGTTTGCAAGTTTATTTAGTGAGAAATTACCACCAAACTTAACTACATTTAATATCAAACAAAAAGATATATACTCTAATGCCCAGCACCGGTTCATTTTGACAGATAAAGGAACTGCATCAATTATCAATAATTCATCAATTAAATTGGGAGATGTTGCCGATGTAGTAACAGGATTTTATACCGGTGACAACAAACGATTTATTCGCGCTCTTAATGATTCTGTCAAGGGCGGAAAAAGCTATGAAAAAATTAAAAGTTCTTTAATATTTGAATGTGATTCTCTTAATGGAATTCCAAATGTAGATGAAGGATATATTCCGTATGTTAAGAGTGCTTCAAAAACACGCTATTTTAGAACAAGTGATGAATGGTTTGTTCGTTGGGACTCAGAAACAATAAAATTCTATAACAGTAATGGTAAATCTCGCTTTCAAAATTCAAGCTTTTATTTCAAAACGGGTGTTGCTATTCCAATGGTAAAGTCAAGCACGATCAAAGCTTTTATGATTGACAAGCGCGTATTCGACCAATCGATTGTTGGCATTTTTCCAAAAGATGAAACAAAATTGTTGTATATATTGGCTTTAATGAATTCAGATGTCATAAATGAATTGATACATATTATCAATCCTACTGCAAATAATTCTGCAAATTACATTAAACAAATTCCATATATAGAACCTTCACCGGAAATGATTTCCGAAATAAGCAAAAAGGTAAAATTAATAAAAAAATATATTATTGATAATGAATATGATAAATGTGATGAAATCCATGATGAAATAAACACTATGATTCACCAAATCTATCAGTAACTAAACCTCCCACACCTAAAAGGTGTGCTGAACCTTGAAATGAGCCGGCACCCTCTATGACTATAAGGCCGTTTTCGGCTGAAAGCCTGTCATAGTCTGAGAGTATGGCTGGCATCAGGCTCTTTTTAAAATATTCTGCTGCTGAGAGGTTCATAAGATTTTTTGTGTTCATGCTGCTATTATACTTTATTTTTGGGATGGCAGGAAGAGACTTTTTATAGATGTCAGGATCAGGAAGTGACATGAGTATTTTTGCATGATAAGATAGTCACATAAGGGCCTTGCGCCTGCAAGGAGAAAAATAAGATGTCTGAAGGTTTACAGAGGTTCAAGGATGCGCAGAAGGATGATTTCGAGACTGCGCTTTCAGAGATAAAAGCAGGAAAGAAGCGTTCTCACTGGATGTGGTACATTTTTCCACAGATTCATGGGCTGGGGATGACGGGCATTTCCAGGTTCTATTCGATACAGAGCATTAAGGAAGCCGTGGATTTTATGAAGGATCCGGTGCTTGGG
Source organism: Lachnospiraceae bacterium (assembly GCA_003862155.1). Lineage (GTDB taxonomy): Bacteria > Bacillota > Clostridia > Lachnospirales > Lachnospiraceae > Weimeria > Weimeria bifida. Next base: position 8,151 of record QOUV01000015.1, on the reverse strand, counting down.
GAGAGGCTTATTGAGATAAGCAGTGCGCTTCTTGACCTTGAAACAGATGATCCGTATGAGGTATTCGGGAGTCCGGATTACCTGAAGCTGCTGTCGTGCATGACTCTTTTTGAAAAAGCGGCTCCTGATGAAGAGGTGTTTGCGAGAGTGATCGATAAGTTCTATGGCGGGCGGAGAGACCAGAAAACGCTTGAGATTTTAAAAAATGAGGCTCCCGCAGAAATTGCGGATAGAAAGATCTATAACACAGACATTGGACCTGTCTGCATGTCAAAGACAGAGCATGAGGCTTATGAAGAGGAGAAGGCTCTCCATGGAGGCGGCAGACGGAGCTTTTAAGTAATCGGGCTGTGCAGCAGTTCTGTTATAGAAAAAAGGGCCTTGCGGCCCCTTTTTCAGATGATATTTATTTAAGCGCCACTGTCAGGCTTTTGCTGACCAGAGACCATGAAGGCTGCAGTAATCATATGCTGCTACAAGAGTTTCTCCTTCAGCCAGTGCAAAGACTGCTTCAGGCTTGTCGCCAGGCTTTAAGTCCTTTTTCTGATACCCCTGTGATGTCTCGATCAGGATCCACTCGATGTAATGCTCTGCAAGCATTGGATGCTCTACGGATCCTACCTTTACAGTTACCTTGGATCCGTTTGCTTCGATAACTGGTACATGCTTCTCAACTGCTGCGTCAGTTGTGTTAGGCTTGAGAACTGTCATAGCCTGTCCACAGCACATGGTGTCGCAGGCGGAGTCCTTTGCAATAATAGCTACCTTACCGCATTTCTCACATTTAATAAACTTCATGAATTGCCCTCCTTATCCCCGGGACCAACTTTTGGACCGGTATGTAACCAACTGCTTACTGTCTCCTATTCTAGCATACTTCGGGGTGGTTGTCAGCCTGTTTTATCTATTTATTTAACTATGAATTTTATTTTTTCGTTGAAATGCAATATAATGAATCGTATCAAAGGAAGGAATGGTGATAGAATGGATAGTATTTTTCACAGGATAAGTGTCAGAAAGTATGAAGACAGGCCGGTTGAGAAAGATAAATTAACCGGAATATTAAAGGCCGGAATGCAGTCTCCTTCAGCCGGGAACCAGCAGCCGTGGGAATTCTATGTCGTTACCGATAAGGAAAAGATAAGGCAGCTGTCGGAATGCAGCAATTATGCGGGATGCGCCGCTGGTGCGCCTGTTGTGATCGTACCGGTTTATAAAAAGACGGGCGTGATGTTCCCAAGTATGGTTCTTGAGGATATGTCCATATGCCAGGAGAATATGTGGCTGATGACGGATTCTCTTGGACTTGGTGGTGTCTGGCTCGGAATAGCGCCTGATAAAGACCGCATGGAAAAAGTAAAGCAGGTGCTTGACCTTCCGGATGATCAGGAAGCTTTTTCACTGTTCCCACTGGGATATCCGGCTGAGAGCAGACCGCAGCAGGACAGATTCGACCAGAGCAGGATACATTATATTGACTGAAGCAGAAAGTATCAGCGTCGAGGTGAACAGATGAGAAAAAAAGATTTCCGTAGATCCGTCTTGCTGCGCCGGAGTCACTCCGGAGAAGCACAGGGCAGCGCTTGAGACAATGGCGTCATGCCAGATTCAGATAATAAGAAACTGAAATGCACATTCGGCGACCTATTTTTCTGGTACTTGTCTTTCTCTGTACCTTGTGATGGAGCTTAATGAAGATGAATGCCATAGCATTTTTTTCGCTATTTCCGTACCATTTGACAATTCCTGTCTTGTGGTACGGATATTCCGGCCTTTTACAGCAGGTGGTTTCTGAACAGGATAAAAGCAGGTTTTGTTCTTGTCAGAAATCAGTTTAATCCACAGCAGGTGACACGGTACAGATTGTTGATTTTTTATGATAAGGAGTTTACTTCGGTAAAGATCACTCCGGAGGAACTTGAGAAAGCGTCTGGTGCAGCAGGCTGGTGCAATGTGTGCAAGGGATGGGAGAAAGAAGAATGACTAATGGAGCTTTTGGAAAAATTATTATCGGACAGATACTTCTTGTTATCTGCTGTATATTTTATCTGATATGGTGGAGTATATCGTACAGGCCTGGAGTAGAAGTAAAACGTGCAGGAGGCCTTAACGGGATAATGCTTCTGATTACGGCATTCTGTGGACTTGCCGGTATTGCAGTATCGATATACGGAGTGAATGCGGTTCAGAAGACCGGTCATCTGAAAATTACAGGGATTGTGATAGTGGCCGGAGGCATAATAGCATATGTATTACTGCTTCTTATTACGAGGTTTTTATTTCAGAGACAGGTTACTACGGAACTGGTACTTATCACCGGGTGGGTGATGCTGGAGCTTACGGTTATCAGTTCACTGAATGGAGCAGGGAGGCTTTCGGATACCAGGTTCTGGATCCTTGCAGTGGTAGTTGCAATAGCGTTTACCATAAGCATAGTGCTGTATGTCCTGTATTACAGAATGAAACCGATGAAGGCTTTTTATGCTGCGATGGTACCGCTTATCACTGAAGCGGTAAGCATGGGTGTGATCACTGCAGTGGTCCTGACTGGAAAATGAATTTAGACCATAGAGATTCATGATGTGACAGGAGATCCGGAGAAGTGCCAGTACGATGAGTCTCTTTTTGAAGGAGTTAGTTATTTCAACTCCTGATTAGTGTATAATATTTACGCTAATTTTCATGGACTTCTTTAACTTGGAAAGAAGCCTGTTATTAAAAGACGTTTGTCTGATTTCGATTTAATCAGCCAGACGTCTTTTTTTACCCGAACGGAGGACGACAAGATGCCCTACGATTATTTTTATGGAGCTGACGGGGCCAGTCAGTATGCCTTTTTCAGGATACCGAAGCTGCTTGTGCGAAGGGAACAGGAGTCATTCATCACGATGAAGGAATAGATCTGGTGCCTTAATGCAATCTTAATACAGAGCGCCGGATCATTACACCATTTTTTTATATTTCATAATATACTCTTTGTAAACAAACAGAAACAGGAGAAGTATATATGCTTACACATAGAAAAAAGCGGCTGTCATCCTTTAAGCTGATCGTTCTGGGCTTTGCCGGCGTCATAGTGCTTGGAGCGCTGATATTGATGCTGCCGTTTTCATCGACTGCCGGAGTTGTTACGCCATTTCACGAGGCGCTGTTCACATCGACCTCGGCCGTTTGCGTTACGGGGCTGGTTGTGCAGGATACGGGCAGTTATTGGTCCGCTTTCGGGCAGGCGATAATACTGCTGCTGATCCAGATAGGCGGGCTCGGTGTTGTGACAGTTGCGGTATTTTTCGCTATGCTGTCCGGCAGAAAAATATCGCTGATGCAGCGCAGCACCATGCAGGACGCCATCTCTGCCCCAAAGGTCGGCGGGATCGTCCGCCTGACCCGCTTTATTATACGGGGAACTTTTTTGATCGAGCTTATCGGAATGATCGTCATGCTGCCGACATTTTGCAGAAACTTCGGTATCAAGGGAATTTGGATGGCGGCATTTCATTCGATTTCCGCCTTTTGCAACGCCGGCTTTGACATACTCGGCACCGCCAAAAACAAATACCCGTCTCTTACGGGATACATCGGAGATCCGACAATAAACATTGCAATTATGCTTTTAATTATTGTGGGCGGTATTGGATTTTTGACCTGGGACGATATTTACACAAACAAGTGGCATTTCAAAAAATACCATATGCAAAGTAAGGTCATATTGGTAACAACGGCAATCCTCATTATCGCTCCCGCAGTATTCTTTTTCTTCTGTGATTTTACGGGGCTGCCGCTCTCCGAAAGGATTCTTGCGTCGCTTTTTCAGTCTGTCACACCGAGAACCGCCGGTTTCAATACCGTCGATCTTCCCGCTATGTCCGGTTCCTCTAAGGCAATTATGATTCTGCTGATGCTTATCGGCGGATCGCCCAGCTCCACGGCAGGCGGTATGAAAACAACTACGCTTGCCGTTCTGATTCTGAGTGCATTCTCCGTCTGTCGCAAAAAGGACGATACCGAAGTCTGCGGCAGGCGCATTGACGGTTCGACAGTGAAAAACGCCGCAGCCGTTGCCGTAATGTATTTCCTGATGTTTTTTATCGGCGGCAATGTTATCAGCATGGCAGAAGGTCTGCCGCTTAGCACCTGCCTATACGAAACGGCGTCCGCTGTCGGAACGGTCGGGCTTACCCTTGGGATTACACCGAAGCTCGGTGTTCTTTCTCAGCTTATTTTGATCGTCTTGATGTATCTCGGCAGAGTCGGCGGACTTACCCTGATTTACGCGGCGGTTCCTAACAAAAATCAGAGCGGAGCAAAGCTGCCGCTCGAAAAAATAACAGTCGGATAAAGGAGTTACTATATTATGAAAAACATATTGTTAATAGGTCTCGGCAGATTCGGTAGGCATATCGCTTTACAGCTGAATAAATTCGGACACGAGGTGATGGCGGTAGACAGTAACGAAGAAAGAGTCAATAAGATTCTGCCAATCGTTACCAATGCACAGATCGGCGACTGCACAAATGCGGAATTTTTAAAGTCGCTCGGCATCGGAAACTTTGATGTGTGCATCGTCACCATAGGAGAAAATTTTCAAAATTCGCTGGAGACTACATCTTTACTGAAGGAACTCGGCGCAAAATTAGTTGTGTCACGCGCCGAGCGTGATGTTCAGGAGAAATTTCTTCTGCGTAACGGAGCGGACGAAGTAATTTACCCTGAAAAGCAAGTAGCAAATTGGGCTGCTATTCGGTATACCGCCGATCACATACGGGATTACATCGAGGTCGATGAGGCTCATGCCATTTTTGAAGTAGAGGTGCCGAAGGGATGGATCGGAAAAACCGTCGGAGAACTGGATATCCGCAGAAAATACAGCATCAATATCATGGCGACCAAGGAGAACGGAAAGATCAATATGGCAGTTTCACCGGAAACCGTTCTTACGGACAAAATCACTCTTTTGGTTCTCGGTGCTTACAAAGAACTGCAAAAGTGCTTTCGCATTTAACAGAGGTGAATGAGGATGGCTGAGCTATTGCTGATTGTCAGCCTGATTGGCATATTTGCTTTCGGATTTTATGTCATGTGCAGGCTGGATCGATTTCTTGAAGAAAACAGAAAGGCACTGTTAAAGGAAAACGAATCCTGCGAGCCTTCTGAAGTCACGCTGCCGCATGGACTGTCCGACAGTGAGATATTAAGCGAGATCCACCGTTTCCGGGAAACGCACGGAACAGTCGATATTATCCTTTCCGACGGGAAAGAAGATGAGTATTAGCTTGCGGTAGATTATTTCACGATTTTGATGTATAATAAAACAAAAGGACGGTGAACCGGATGACAACACAAACCGAGCAGTCAAAAAAAGACGCAGATGAGCATATCCTTGTCTGCCTGTCCTCTTCGCCGTCCAATGCAAGAATCATACACACCGCCGCAAAGATGGCTAAGGTCCTTCATGCAAGATTTACCGCCATCTATGTGCAGACGGATACGGTCATAAATGATGAGGATCAGTCCCGACTTTCGCAGAACATACAGCTCGCACAAAGGCTCGGCGCCGAGATCGTTATGACGCACGGCGAGGATGTGCCGCTGCAGATCTCGGAATATGTCAAACTTTCCGATGTCACAAAAATCGTGATCGGGCAAAGCAGTGCCAGACGCAGAGGGCTGTTCGGAAGACCGACTCTCACCGAAAAGCTGATCGCCTCCGCCCCTGATGTTGACATTCATATTATTCCCGATGCGCTGAACTACACAAAGCCGCACAGACGCCGTCTGTTCCTTGGTGCAGAGATACCGTCGCTGCGGGATATTGCCATAACCGTCCTGATGCTTGCCGTATGCACGGCGATCGGGTTTCTGTTCGATCATCTCAGCTTTCCCGATACCAATATCGTTATGGTATACATCCTCGGTGTGCTGATGATCTCCGTTTTGACCAAAGGATACCTTTGCAGTATGGCAGGCTCACTTCTGAGTGTTGTATTGTTCGGATTTTTCCTTACCAAACCCAGGTTGTCCTTTCAGACCTATGCCGTAGGCTATCCCGTTACCTTCGCCGTCATGCTGGCGTCTTCCGTTCTCACCGGCACGCTTGCCTCGAAGCTGAAAGATCATGCAAGGCTCTCGGCTCGCTCCGCGTTCCGTATGCAGGTGCTGTTCGACACTGACCGTCTGCTGCAAAAAGCAAAAAGCAACGATGATGTTTTAAGCATGACCTGTATGCAGCTCTCACGGCTGCTTGACCGAAGCATTGTCGCCTATACGAAAGGCGAAAACGGAATGTTGTCCGGGCGGCTTTATGCCGAAAAAAAGGATACACACGCTGAAAAGCTGCTAAGCGATGCAGAGCGGCAGACCGCAGAATGGGTGCTTCAAAACGGTCGCCGTGCAGGAGCAACGACAGCACAGTTTGGAAAAGCCGAATGTTTTTATCTTGCGATCCGTGCAGGCGGCAGAGTCTACGGGGTGATCGGGATACCGATGAAACCCGAAAAGCCCGATTCATTTGAGAACAGTATCGTACTGTCGGTTGTGAACGAATGTGCGCTGGCAATGGATAATGCTCACAACGCCGCCGAAAAGGAACGGGCGGCAGATCTTGCAAAAAGCGAGCAGCTGCGCGCCGACCTTTTGCGGTCGATCTCACACGATCTGCGCACGCCGCTTTGCTCCGTTTCGGGTAATGCGGACACGCTTTTGCATAACGGAAACCGCCTGGACGAAGCAACCAAGCAGCAGATCTATAAAGATATTTATGACGATTCCGAATGGCTGATCGGCGTGGTGGAAAATCTGCTGTATGTTACACGGCTGAATGACGGACGCCTGAAGCTGGAGCTTACCGACCAGCTTGTAGACGAAGTGGTCAACGAAGCCGTTTCGCATTTGAAGAAAAAATCCGTCGGACACAAGGTGACGGTAAGGTGCGACGATCTGATCCTTGCCCGTATGGACGCACAGCTTATCGTGCAGGTCATTGTCAACCTTATTGATAATGCTTTGAAATATACCGAACAAGGCTCCGAGATCTGCGTAAGTGCCGAAAAACAGGGCGGGAATGCCGTGATCCGAGTCACCGATAACGGAAACGGAATTGCAGACGATATGAAACCGCATGTTTTTGAGATGTTTTACACCGGAAAAAATACCGTCGCAGACAGCCGCAGAAGCTTCGGGATCGGGCTTACCCTGTGTAAATCGATCGTAGAACTGCACGGCGGAACGCTGACGCTTACGGATAACGTACCGCACGGCTGCATATTTACCTTTACTTTACCGCTCAGCGAGGTGACTCTGAATGAATAAACCCCTTGTACTCGTCGTGGAGGACGACCGCCCTGTCCGCAATCTGATCGTAACAACGCTAAAGGCTAACGATTACCGCTATCTGACCGCGGAGAACGGACACAGCGCTATTATAGAAACGACCTCCCATAACCCGGATATCGTTCTGCTTGATCTGGGGCTGCCGGATATCGACGGCACACAGGTGATCGAAAGCATCCGCTCATGGTCCAATATGCCCATTATTGTGATCAGTGCGCGCAGCGAGGATAAAGACAAAATCACGGCGCTGGATGCCGGGGCGGACGACTATCTGACAAAGCCCTTTTCCGTAGAGGAGCTTTTAGCACGGCTTCGTGTCACGCAAAGACGGCTGCTGCTTCTTCAGGCAAGCGGCGATACCGATTCTCCCGTTTTCCAAAACGGCGAGCTTAAAATTGATTATGCCGCCGGCTGCGCTTATCTAAATGGAGAGGAATTGCACCTGACCCCTATTGAATACAAGCTTTTGTGTCTGCTCTCTCATAATGTCGGAAAGGTGCTGACGCACACCTATATCACGCAGCAGATTTGGGGCAGCAGCTGGGAAAACGATATTGCTTCCCTGAGAGTATTTATGGCGACACTGCGCAAAAAGCTGGAGCCGCAAAAGGACAGTCCGCAATACATTCAGACGCATATCGGCGTCGGTTACCGTATGCTGCGGGTAGACTGAGAAAAGCGAGGAGACCACGTTGGTGCCAGGCACCAATGTGGTACACTTAGCGTCAACTTAACTTAATTGCATGTCTCCAGGATTTTTGAATAGGCATTTTTATAATGTTTGAATATCTGCCACGTTTTGAAGGTGATTTTTTATGGCAT
>QOUV01000014.1 GCA_003862155.1 Lachnospiraceae bacterium | reverse complement strand
CAAGACAGACGAACTCAAAAAAAACGAGCTCTCGATCTGCAAATATCTGCAGTTTTTCGCGCTGCTGATCTGTACGATCGACGGTGTGATCCCAGCCACCTACCGCTGGCTTCGAATATTCACATTTGCGCAATTCCTGTTCGTACCGAATCTGATCACAAACTTTGAGAATAGAAAAGATAAGATCATAATAGCAGCATGTGTGCTGGCATTGTACCTCGTAGTTTGTGTGGGGTTTGTTCAAAGCGGAATGGAAGCAGTGATACCGTATGTGTCGATTTTCAGTAAAAAGTAATGAAAAATATAGATAAGAGAACGTACAGTTATAATACATTGGAAAAACAATGCATTTCAAAAAAGGCAAAAAACAGGTTTTAATTGAATAAAATCATAGTATAATATAAAGGTTCGATACTCAAAAAGATACAAAAGGAAAAGGTAATGCAGAACGAACAGATAAATCAGAATGATGACGAGATAACAGTAAACCTGGCTGATATCTTTTGGAAGATCCTTATGCAGTGGAAAGCCATACTGGTGTTTTCGTTAATAGTAGGCCTGGCAGCATCAGGGATAAAATTCGTACAGGACTTTGCGGCATACAGGTCCACAGTGCAGGTTCTCAGTCAACAGACATCTGATACAAAGAAAAGCAAAGGAAGCGAAAAAGCAAAAGCCACTTACTCAGATGCCGAGATAAAGCAGCTTCAGAATAAGCTGAGTACTTCAAAACAAAACGAAGTAGAGAATGCTCTAATAAGCATGAGGAATGTTTTGGAGGACCAGAAGAATTATGAGAATTCCATTATTATGCAGGTTGATCCTCAGAGGGAACATATGCTCTACATCGACTACTATATCACAGATTCAAGTGAGGAGAATTCTGCTCTTCTCTGCCAGACATATCAGAAGCTGCTGTTTAATAACAGCTATCTGAAAAAGATATCGAAAGCGATAAATCTTAATATAAATAGTTCTGACCTGTATAAACAAATGACTGGTCTGCTGGCTTTGAATTATGCAGTATCACAGCCGGGACTGACGACAGATGGAAAGGTGGCAAGCGGGACGTATCCTCAGATCACAGTATCACTGGTTCTGCCGAAGAGTGTGAATATTAACAGTGTAGTGACTGTAATAAGAGATTCGATGACATCAATTTCTAATGATATATCCAACAGTATTGGAACTCACACATTAAAATATATAGACAGCTATGACAGAACGATAGTTAATTCTGATTTGAGGAATAACCAGAGCACTACAAGAACAAATATTATAACAGCTCAAAACGACATTGAAAAAAAAGTAAAGGAATTCACACCAGACCAGACAAATCTATTTAACGCAGAACTGGCAAATCTTAAGAGTGAAATGGGCATAGATGATACGCAGAGTAAATCAGGTTCTTCAACATCTCAGAAATCTGTTTCGGCAGTATCATTCAAACCTAAGTTCCCTGTACAGAATTTCGCCATTGGCTTTGTAGTCTGCTTAATAGCTTATATAATAGTTTATATAATAGGCGCTGCAGCAGGACAAAAAGTGAAATATGGTGATGAAGCATCTGACAATACAGGTCTTAGAAAACTTGGAGAGTACCATAGCTACAACAAGACAGGATTTGGTAAATTCCTCTGGAGTAAAAGAGTATACGATTTCTACTACAGGAAATATCTGAACTTAAAAGAAACATCCAGATATACTGCTAATGATATCAGTGCAGCTATGATCATGAAAGAAAATCAAGCTGAAAATACAAATCCTTCATCAGAAACAATGCTGTCACTGAAGGATAAAAATGTATCGATATTATGCCCGGGCACAAAATCTTCAAATGTTAAGAAGTTTACCGAAGCAGTAATGATTTACTTAAAATCTGAAGGAATTAACGCGAAGAAGATAAGCAGCAATTCTGATAGATTTACGATAGATCCGAAAGAGATTAATTCACTTGGTGCAGTAGTATTAACTGTAACTCAGGGTAAAACAAATAATAAAGAATTAAAAGAATTCAATCAAATGATCTTAGAATCAAATATACCGGTATTAGGATATCTATATGTTGATTGATACAAATACAATCGGTCAGTCTGAAAATAAAATATTACTGAATACTTTGATTATTAGATATGAATCCTGAGTGTAAATACGCATCTGAACAGGATAACTGAGAATAACGCTGGCGCGGAGCAAACGAGCTGGACAAATAGGCAGGAACAAGGGAGTGTCGGAAGTTAAGGTTTCCTGATACTCCCTCTTAATTAAAAAAAATTGTGAGGGAGAACAGACCAATGATAATTACACAAACACCGTTTAGAATGTCTTTTTTTGGAGGCGGCACTGATATGGAGAGCTTCTTCCGTACAAATGGAGGAGCAGTTATTTCTACGACATTCGATAAGTATTGCTATGTAAATGTTCGACATTTACCACGGTTTTTTGATTATTCAACAGAACTTTCTTACTCTGCAATTGAAAGAGTAACAAATATTGATGAGATTAAGCATCCAGCAGTTCGTAATGCTATGAAAATGCTAGATATGCATGAAATACGTTTGACATATGAAGCAGATCTTCCGGCAAGATCTGGTCTTGGCACGTCGAGTTCATTTGCAGTTGGCATGCTGAATGCTTTTTATGCGTTAAAGGGAAAATATGCAAGCAAGAAGAAACTGGCTGATGACGCAATCTATCTTGAACGCGTTCTCTGCAATGAGGCCGGTGGCTGGCAAGACCAGATTGCTGCATCATTTGGAGGGTTCAATCGAATCAATTTTAATGATGAAGGCTATGAAGTCTTACCTATAATTATAAGCCCTGAAAGAAAAGCGCGGTTAAATAAAAACTTGATGATGTTCTTCACAGGTTTCACCAGATTCTCTTCTGATGTTCAGAAGGCAAACGCAGCATCTTCAGAACCGAAGAAAGACAAGGAAAAGCGACTGCTTGAGATGCTGGATCTCGTAGATGATGCAGAGGATGTTTTGACCAATAAAGAAAGGGACCTGGATGATTTCGGACGTCTTCTTGATCACACATGGCAGTTAAAGAAACAGACGGGAAGCGCTGTCTCTACATCCAACATCGATGCACTTTACCAGAAGGGGATGGAAGCAGGTGCATTAGGCGGAAAGCTTCTTGGAGCCGGAGGAGGAGGATTCCTTGTTTTTTACGTTCAGCCCGAAAAAAGAGAGTCACTGAAGGCGGCCATGCATGATCTTCTTTATGTTCCATTCCACTTCGAGAATGGAGGAACCAGAGTTCTCTACTATGCACCGGAAGACTATGGAATGAAGGATGAAGTGTAAATGAAAGTTGTGATTATGGCTGGAGGAAGAGGCACACGAATATCTGAGCTCTTCCCAGATATCCCCAAACCTTTAATACCGATCGACGGTGTTCCTGTTCTCGAGAGGGAGATCTGTTCTCTCCGGGGACAGGGTTTTGTTGACATTATTTTTACTGTCAGCCATATGGCAGAGAAAATTATTGATTACTTCGGTGATGGCGAGAAGCTTGGCGTTCATATTGAATATTTCGTGGAGAAGGAGCCTCTCGGAAATGCTGGAGCGCTTTTTAAAATACGAGACAAGCTGGATAGAGACTTTCTGCTTTTAAACGCTGACTCTGTGTTCGATGTCGATTTTAATCGATTTGTCAAATATCATAAGCAGAAGGGCGGATTGGTAACACTGTTCACGCATCCCAATTCTCATCCTTACGACAGCGGACTCATCATCGCGGATAATGATGGCAGCGTACAGCAGTGGCTTACTAAGGAAGACGCAAGACCTCAGTGGTATCAGAATAGAGTCAATGCTGGTCTTCATGTCATTAACGCCTCCGTACTGGATAGAGTTGATATTGATGTCAACGCGATAGGCACAGAGGTAAATGGCAAGAAGGTCAAAGTGGATCTGGACCGGCAGGTCTTAAAGCCACTATGCGGGACAGGAAAGATGTTCTGCTATGACAGCCCGGAATATGTGAAGGATATGGGCACACCGGAACGATTCAATGGAGTCTGTGCTGATTTTGCAAACGGAACGGTATCTGCAAAGAATTTGAAGAATAAGCAGAAAGCAATTTTTCTTGATCGCGATGGAACTATCAACAAGTACGTTGGCTTCCTGAGAGATATTGATGAGTTTGAGCTTCTCCCCGGTGTTGCAGAGGCAATTAAGAAGATCAATGCTTCCGGATTTCTTTCAATTGTTGTCACAAATCAGCCAGTGATTGCCCGAGGTGAGGTCACATTCGATCTGTTGCAGGAGATCCACAATAAGATGGAGACGCTGCTTGGTCAGGAAGGTGCTTACCTTGATGGCATTTATTTTTGCCCGCATCACCCGGATAAAGGATTTGATGGAGAGGTGGCGGAACTGAAAATCGATTGTGACTGCAGAAAACCCAAGCCTGGGATGCTACTGAGAGCTGCACAGGACTTCAATATAGACCTGACACAGTCTTGGATGGTTGGCGATGGAAAGAACGATATTCAGGCTGGACAGAATGCCGGATGCCATACTGCACTGATCGGTACGGAAGACTTCGGGCAAGAGAAGACTGTTAATAACTTATTAGGTTTTACGGAGAAGTATTTATGAACCGACTCTGGAAGATGTCTCACAAGCTTTATGTTATTCGTTGTTCACGCCTTGCACGGCTGTTTGAATTACTTAACTTTGTTATCAATTCCAATGCAGTTTCAGCTAGAGCGAATATCGATCCGTCTACAGAGTTTCATCATCATGGACTGGGCTGCGTAGTTCATGACAACACTGTTATTGGTAGAAATTGCCATGTTTTCCAAAATGTTACTTTTGGTAGCAAATGGACAGATGGGATAAATACCGGAGATGCTCCAATAGTAGGAAATAATGTGGTAATTGGCGCTGGTGTCTGCATATTGGGGGGGGGTAACGATTGGTGATAACTCTGTAATAGGAGCGAATGCAGTCGTTATACATGACGTTAATCCCAATAGCATTGTTGCTGGAGTGCCCGCCAAAATTATCAAGAAATGTAAGTAGGAGACTATTTTGAATAAACAGATAGAAGTTTTAGCTGAACGATATCCAGCATTGAGCATTTGCGCAGAAGATATCGAAACAGCATTTGAATATATGAAAATCAGCTATGAGAATGGCGGGAAACTTCTTGTCGCCGGAAATGGCGGATCCGCTGCAGACTCCGAGCATATCGTCGGGGAACTGATGAAGGGATTTAAGAAAGCAAGAAAGCTCTCATCATCACAGCAGGAGAGTCTGATGGAAGTTGATGAAGAACTGGGTTCGGTTCTTGTAGAAAACCTGCAAGGAGCGCTTCCAGCTATTGCACTTGATGGTCACCTGGCGCTAACCACAGCCTACATGAATGACTGTGAGCCACTTCTTTGCTTTGCGCAGCAGGTGAATGGATATGGAAAGAAAGAGGATGTGTTCCTCGGAATCTCCACATCCGGAAACAGTAAGAATGTCCTTTATGCAGCTACGGTTGCAAAGGCTAAAGGTATGAAGGTAGTTGGTCTGACAGGTCAGAAGGATAGCCAGTTAAAGGATCTTGCTGATGTGACTATTCAGGTTCCTCAAACAGAGACTTACATGATACAGGAACTTCACCTTCCAGTATATCACTGCCTGTGTTTGATGCTGGAAGATTATTTTTTTAAGGATTGAGAGCAACAAAGTAATTGCGTTGCGGGGAAATAAGTTAGATGGAAAAACAGCCGCTGTTAAACACATATGTAAATAATGTCTCGATGATGGAAGCAGTCCATGAAATCGAGAGGATGATCCATGAAAAGAAAAAGTCATATATTGTCGCTATCAACGTCGATGTAGTACTGAAGATTGAGCATGATCAGTACTTAAAGAAGATCACGGATGATGCAGACATGGTTCTTGTTGACGGTCAGCCTTTAGTTTGGATCTCCAAGTGGCATAAGCATCCAGTAAAGGCAAGAATATCCGGTTCGGATCTTGTTCCGAAGATGTGTGAAGTGGCTGCGGAAAAAGGCTACACGATCTACATCATCGGAGGCAAAGAAGGCATAGCAGAGAAGGCGAAAAAGAACCTAGAAGGGAAACTTCCGGGCATTAAGATCCTCGGCACATATGCTCCGCCCTTTGGATTTGAGAAAAACCAGAAGGAACTAGATAAGATCAATGCGATGATTACAGCGGCTCATCCAGATATTTTGATTGTCTGCTTTGGCTGTCCGAAACAGGAAAAATGGATTTTCGAAAATTATCAGAAGTATGATGCGACTGTTTCAATATGTGCTGGTGCTACCGTTGATTTCCTTGCAGGGAATATAGATCGAGCACCTAGGTGGATGAGTGATCACGGATTGGAATGGTTTTATCGATTTACTAGAGAGCCAAAGAGACTATTTAAACGGTATTTTGTAGATGATGTTGAAATATTTAAGCTTGTGAGGAAATATAAAAAATGAGCATGATAAATACCCCTTTAGTATCTGTATTAATGCCAATATATAATGTGGAAAAATACTTGGCAGAATGTATTGAATCAGTATTGTCACAGACATATTCCAATTTTGAGTTAATTCTAGTGGATGATGGATCAACAGATAAGTGCTCCGAGATAGTAGATGAATTTTCCGATAAGGATCATAGGGTTATTGCTATCCATCAGGAAAACGCGGGTGTAGATGCGGCTAGAAATAATGCTATTAAACATGCGAATGGAAAATATATAGCTTTTATTGACAGCGATGACAAATATGAGCCGAGATATCTTGAAACAATGGTTAATGAAGCTGAGAGCAACGATTATCAGTTAGTTACATGCAGTTTTATACCGTTTGGTGTTACGAATCCACCTAAATTTAAAGTTATTTCAGAACAGGTTACAGACCGGGATACGGCAGCAGAATATCTATTGGGGTATAACAGTGTAAACGGATATGTATGGAACAAGCTATTTACAAAAGAGATAATAGATCAGAACAATATTTGGTTTGAAGATGGTTACTGGGCTTGCGATGATGTACTATTTGCAGGGAATTATTTATATCATTGCACTAAGGTTAAAATCCTCGAAGCTCCCTTATATCGATACAGGCAGGTTGCAACTGGTGCTAACCGTGTGCGTTATTCTGGTGTACCTTTCCAAAAGAAGTGGATGAGTTCTTTTAAGGTCACGGGGCACTTTAGAGAATTATACTGCTCTGATAAAGTAACTCGAGCATGTAATCTCCACGAAGTAAGAGAAGCGGGGATTGTGTTACGAGCTATGGCAGCTAGTAATTATAGTGGCGAGGAATATAAACAGCTTACTGATATCGTCAAGAAATATAAATCTGAGTTTTTGAAAGACGGGGATTCTAGCTATTTTCAAAAATTATCAGTTGTACTAACAAGTATATCACCAAAGCTGGAATTGACTGTATGGAGAATGAGAAATAAGTAATTGAGCATGGAAACAAATAATATCTTAGCGGTAATCATTCTAAATTATTTAACATGGGAAGACACATTGGCTGAAGCTGATATCGTTCATAATATCTGTGGCATTCCATATGGAAATATTTATATTATTGATAATGCATCTCCAAATGAATCTAAAGATGAACTTATTTCACATAATGATAAAGGATATCGATTAATTTGTTCAGATGTTAATAAAGGCTACGCAGCAGGAAACAATGTTGGATTAAGACAGGCATTACATGATGGATATAAGTTCGGATGGGTACTTAATAACGATGTAATTATTGAAGATCCGGATTTTGCAAATAAAATTTTAAAGGTGTTTGAAAAAGATCCAAACATTGCAGTTGTTAATTCAGACATTTATTCTCCAGACGGACATTTATTCAATAGAGATGCAGAACGTCCATCTTTTTTTGATATGACAATTGGAATGATGAGATATAAGAAAAGAGGCCGTAGTACAATTGATCTCGGTGGGTATTCATATGTATACAGACCTCAAGGCTGTTCGATGATTTTAGATTTGCAGAAATTGAAACAAATTGATTGGTTTGATGAACATACATTTCTCTATTGTGAAGAACCCATTTTGGCAGAACGCTTGATCAAGCTTGGATATAAAGTAGCATGTTGTACGGAGACATCTTGCATTCACAATCATTCAACTACAGTTAAAAATACATTACAAAAGAAAAAAGTTAGGAAGATAATCAGCGAGAGTTTCACATATTATTTAAGAGAATATAGGAAATTCAATAAGATTCAGGTTTTTGTTGCAAATGCTTTTAATCAGATCAAATATAGAATATTAGGAAATTAATAACGTCTGATGTGACTAGGAAAATTGAAAGATTTATTTTGACCTAAAACATATTAGTATTTATTGATGATATTAAGCACAAATTTCAAAAATAGGTAATTTAATGAGTATTAGTTTATTATATATATCTATGATGATGCCTCGAAAAAATGCTAATAACGGCGGGGCAAATACTTTTTACTATTATATTAGCAATATGGCTAAGCAAAGCAATGTTGTTGTTACTCTAATAGCAAAAGCACGCGATAAAAAGGAAGCTTCTACTAACATAGAGAATGTTAGGATTTTTCCTATAGTTAATAAGAAACTAAATTTGGCTCATCCTATAAGTCTATTTAAAGATATCAATTCTAAGATCAATCCATTAGCTAAAAAAGGTAATACACTTCGAGAATCCATATATGTACAGATACTAGACACAATTACAGAATCAGGTATTTATCCAGATGTGATCATTTTAGAATTTTCTCAAATGGCTTATTTAGTAAAACCGTTAAAGAAAAAATTTCCAAAAGCAAAATTTTTTGTTTCTGAACATGATGTGACATATCTTTGGTATAAACGAAAAAGCGCGTCTCAAAACAGCTTTATAGTGAAGGAATATTGGAATATTATTGGAAAATATCGAAAAAAAATGGAATTAAATGCGATAAATCAATGCGATATTATCATGCCGCATAATGATAAGGACAAAAAACTGCTTATTGAAGATGGAATTGATCCTCATAAAGTCTGTCCGATTGTTCCATATTATGAAGAAATTAATATATCCAGGAATCCGAACTATAGAGATGTAATTATCTATGGTGCTATGGATCGACCGGAAAATTACATTAGTGCAATATGGTTTATTAAAAAGGTGATGCCATTATTAACAGATGAGGACATTAGATTGTTAGTAATTGGAGGGAACCCATCCGAGAAACTTCATAGTTTCGAGAGCAACAATATCAAGATTATGGGATTTGTGGAAAATTTAAAACCATATTTTTCGAGCTGTGTAGCCATGGTCGCACCTCTGTCTTTGGGTGCTGGGATTAAAATCAAGGTACTTGAGGCAATGTATGCTGGAATACCAACTTTGACAAATGAGATAGGGATAGAAGGAATTCCTGCTATAGATAAAAGAGATTATTTTCTGTGCAATACCCCAGAAGAATATGCTGAGATTTTGAAACAGATTATTGATAGGAAAGTTGATCTAAATGCTATATCTAAAAATGCGCACAAATGTATCGTAGATAACTTTGACAAAGAACAATCTTTCAAAGAATATTATAGTAGAATTGTAAAATTATCTGGTAAATCATAATATGACAGTAAGAATACGAAAAATTGGGTTGAAAAAAATATGTTTCATATTAGCTTATACTATATATTTTGTGGCACGCTATATGGAATATACTTCCGTTATATCAAATAATGGAACGGAAACAGTTATTAACTGTATTAAAATCGTAACTTATTGCATATTTGCCGGTTTAATTTTATTGAGAGATAAGATCAGCATAATAAAAAATGGCGAGTATGAGTTATTTATCTTGATTGTCATGGGAATCACTATCTATCAAATTTTTTGGGGACGAGGTAACTCGATTTTTGTAATCATACTAATTGGATTAGCGTATTATAGTGTATTTAAGGATGGCAATATAGAAAGATTCATACAAGCCAATTTAGCTCTAAATATACTGATGTTTACAACAGTAATTATTTTAAACATTTTTAATGTTTTGCCAAATATTAAAACTTCTGTTTTCAAAGCTGGGAATATCACTTTCAACAGATCATCCCTAGGTTTTATATACCCGGGTCAGCTTCAAATTGCATGTCTAACATTAGTTACTCTATTGATTTATTTAACTAGAAATAAGAATTCAAGACTATTTAAGATAGTATCATTTGTGCTATCAACAGTTATTTTCGCATTCAGTCAAACAATAATGCCATACTTAATGTCGCTATTGGCAATAATAATCATTAAAAATAAAAAAACGCCTATTTCGCGGAAACATGTTCTCTTACATTTGGCGACTTTATGCTTCGCAATAACTGTAATAATTGTAGTTTTGAAATATTTTAGTATATCAGCGGTCGATGGAATTGATACTTTAATGAATTATAGATTGTCTTTATCTGTTACCGCAATTAGAAAATACGGAATTACAATGTTAGGTACACCTTTCCATAATATTAATGAAGGCGGCCTCACTGGAGAGTACCTGTATCTTGATTCTGAATACATGTATATGCTGATTTCTAATGGAATTATCTATTCTGTATTTGCTTTAATTATTCTTAAAATTCTTAATGCTTATATGCTAAGAACATATAACTTTGCTACTTATTCAGTGTTAATTGTGTGGTATATTAATGGAATTGTGAATAGTGGAATATTTAATATTCTGTTTAATCCATTTATTATATGTATTTTACCTGCAATAAAAAATTATTTCATCAAAATTAAGGACATAGAGGTAGGCAATGGACAAAGTGGGAATTATCCTTGTTAACTACAATGGATATAAAGATACAATTGAATGTATTAATTCACTTCAAAAAATTAGTTATAAAAACTATATTGTTATTGTAATAGATAATGCATCAACCCAGATACCTACTGATACTCAAGCAAAATATCTAAAAGAAAATAGTCTATATTACAGAACAGCCAGAAATCTTGGTTTTTCGGGTGGGAATAATATTGGAATCAAGATTGCAAAAGAAAATAATTGTAATTTTGTATTACTACTAAATAATGATACGACTGTAAGCCCTAATTTTCTTGATGCATTAATGGCTATCCAATTGCAATATGCTAATGTGGGTATTGTTACTGGGAAAATCAATTTTTACTATTCGAAGGATAAAATATGGTCTGCTGGTGGAATGTATAATAGAAACACTGGTGTTACGACACAGTATGGAGGATATGAATCAAAGCTAAATAGCTCAATGCGCAGAATTACATTTGCTACTGGGTGTTTAATGCTAATTCCAATGGAAGTTATTGATAAAGTTGGAGAATTGACGGAAACGTATTTTTTATACTCAGAAGATACAGATTATTGTCAAAGAGTCTTAGATGCAGGCTATTATATTTATTATTGTCCTGAATCTATTATTTATCATAAGGTGAGTGCCACTGTTGGAAATGCTACTCCAATACAAGAAAGATATATGATGCGAAATAATTTGTACATGATAAGTAAATATGGAAGAGTAAAAGGAATAGCATTTCTATGTTTTTTCCTTTTTACGATTAAAGAAATTATTAGAGGAAGAAAACACTTGAAGCCGACATTAAAAGGATTAAATGATTTTGTCCATAGAAAAACTGGGAAAATATAAATAAAAGTAGTAAATTTTAATGAAAGTGTCAAACTTTACACAAACCAGGAGATTAATTAACAATGTTTAATATAACAGATAGAAGCATCGTATACGTGGTATGCCCCGGGAACTATAAAACTGGTGGAACAGAGCTTCCACATCAACTTGTTTATTTGTTAAATAGATTTGGAATACATGCATTTATTACTTATTATGGAAAAGAAGAAGATATTAAAATTCACCCAGAATTTCGCAAGTATATAAATGATTTTAAAAGCATTAACGACATTATTGATGATATGAATAATGTAGCAATTTTTCCTGAAATTGTACCTGAGCTTGCAGAAAAATTTAATCGAATTCAGATTGCAATATGGTGGATGAGTGTTGACAATTATTATAAATACGATTCTGTTTGGAACGCCATACGTTATTATGGAGTAAAAGGAGGCGTATGGTTGTATTTACACGGATATGCTCATTTTATTTCAAAAAAAATTAATAAAGAATATTTGCATTTATATCAGAGCGAATATGCACATCAGTTTTTGTTAAAAAAAGGAATTACAAACACGGCACATTTGTCAGATTATCTAAATACTGAGTATTTAGATAATGAACCTGATTTTTCTAATAGAAAAAACATTGTAATTTACAATCCTGCAAAAGGATATGAATTTACAAAAAAGATTATTCAGAGATCAAAAAATATAAAATGGGTTCCTATTAAAGGAATGTCAAGTGAACAGGTTCATGATCTTATGAGTATTGCCAAAGTATATATTGATTTTGGCAATCATCCAGGAAAAGATAGAATGCCAAGAGAGGCTGCGATGTGTGGCTGCTGTATAATCACAGGGAAAAAAGGAAGTGCAGCATATTATGAAGATGTAACTATTGATCCTGAATTTAAATTCAATAACAAAACAAAGGATATACCAAAGATAATTCACAAAATTAATTGTTGCTTAAAAAATTATGACCAAGAAGTACAACGATTTGCAAAGTATAGAGAACGAATAAAAAATGAATATAATGTATTCGAACAAGACGTGAAAAAAATATTCGGAGTATGTCAATCAAATAATGAATAGTAAAATACATTCAGTTAAGTATAATTTCGTAATGAATTTCATACTAACTGCATCAAGTTTTATATTTCCCCTTATTACTTTCCCATACGTATCAAGAATTCTTCGTTCTACAGGAAATGGGCAAGTAAATTTTGCCGGTTCAGTAGCAAATTATTTCCTCATGGTTGCATCCTTAGGAATACCAACTTACGGAATTAGAGCATGTGCGAAAGTAAGAGATGATAGAGAAAAACTATCAAAAACAGCACAAGAGATTCTAATAATAAATTTTATTGCAACTGCTCTAGTAACAATCACATATGTAATATGCATATTTACTGTCACACGCTTTTCAAATGATAAGACACTTTTCTTTATAGAGGGCCTTAATATTGTTCTCAACATGTTTGGCGCTAATTGGCTGTATCAGGCATTGGAACAATATGACTACATCACTGTTAGATCTATTTTTTTTAAAATTGTATCGATTATTTTGATGTTTTTATTAGTTCATCAGCAAAGCGATTACAGAATCTATGCAGCTACAACTGTGTTGGCTTCTGTTGGATCGAATGTTATGAATTTTGCTCGGCTTCATAAGTATATCAGCTTTAGAAAAATAGGAAATTATAATTTTAAGCAACATATGAAGCCAATTTTTATCCTTTTTGCGCAGAGCGCTACTGTAAGTATTTACACTAATCTTGACACTGTAATGCTTGGCTTCATGAAGCCATACAAAGATGTTGGGTTGTATACAGCAGCAGTGAAAGTAAAAGGAATGCTATTAAGCGTTGTGTCCTCACTGGGGAGTGTAATGCTTCCGAGGATGTCGTATGTAGTTAGCCAACATAATAAGAATGAATTTAGAAGGCTACTGGTTTTAACATTAAATGCCGAGCTTTTTATGGCGTTCCCTCTTGTGGCCTATTTTATTATTGAAGCCAAAGATTGTATTCTATTACTAGCTGGTAATGAGTATGTTGATGCTACATTGGCTATGCAAATTATTAACCTTGCTATTATTCCAAATGCTTTGACAGGAGTAATTGGAACACAGACGTTGACATCTCTAAACCGTGAGAATCAAGTACTTTATAGTGTTATTGTTGGTGCAATTTCTGATTTTGTTTTGAACTGCTTTATGATTCCCAAGTGGGGCGCAGCAGGCGCCGCATTTGCAACTATGATTGCTGAATATTTAGTACTGATAAGCCAGTTAATTTTAGGACATGATGTAGTTGGGGAAGCATTCAAACATATAAAATATGTAAGATATGGAATATCCACAGTGATAG
The DNA here is from genome assembly GCA_003862155.1 of Lachnospiraceae bacterium. Classification (GTDB taxonomy): domain Bacteria; phylum Bacillota; class Clostridia; order Lachnospirales; family Lachnospiraceae; genus Weimeria; species Weimeria bifida. The sequence goes on along the minus strand of QOUV01000014.1, from coordinate 46,582 downwards.
CTTTAGTTGCTACAGTGGCGGTATCATATTTGCCAATAAGATATCCATTTTTACGTCTTGTGATTACAGCAATGGTATTCTTTGGGATATATGCAATTATACTTTACATTAAGAAAGATAAGATTTTATACAAATTACTTGATAATCGTTTCACAGGAAGATTAATAAAGAAATGAAAATAATTTCTGACATTATTATAATTTCAAGTATAGGTGTTGCAATATTCTGGGGGGGGTGCTGCCATAAGTACGATAGCTATACCTTGGGATTAAAAAGAGAAACAAATAAGAAATATAGAAACCTGGCTGCCATCTTTATCGTTTTGCATCATGGGTCATCTTTATTTTTCAATAATCACGTTCTTGTTGTAGCGTTTAACAATATAGGGCATCTTATTGTAGGACTCTTCTTTCTTTGGTCCGGATGGGGCCTAGGCCTGAAAACGTTAGATGAAGATTTTGAGACTAATAAAAAGAGCTTCTTTAAGAAATCGATTGTACCGCTGTTGATATATACAATAATTTTTAATACCATAAAAATTCTAATATTCACCGGTTCAAAGTTATATCTAGGTAGACAAACTGTAACTTATAAACTTATTATTAGGCAATTATTATGTTTAGATCTTCCAGATGCAACCGAGTGGTATTTTATAGTTCTCATAGCAGTTTATTTTACATATTGGATTATTGAAAATATATTTTCTAAACGAGCTGTTAAGACAATAATATATCTATTGCTAGCTACGACTTATATCTTTTTTTGCTGGAAAACGGGAAAAGATGGACATTGGTATATAAGTGTGATAGATTGGTCCATTGGCTATATATTTGCTGTGTATAATAATAACTTAAGGCCAATGTTAGATCGAAAATGGAAGATAAAATGTGAATTGATTGGCCTAATATGGCTGCTGACATGGATAGGAGTTGTGGCAAATGGAAAAGGGAGCCTTAATATATCGAAATTTGGAGCAATGTTTATTACGAATATTTCTGTAATTTGTTTTGCATTGTTTATTACTTATCTTGATTCTGTTTATGAATTAGGAAATTATTGGATCAAGTACAATGATTTCTCTTTGGGAATGTATGCAATACATCCGATTTTACTCTTAGGAGCATCCTATATTTCAAAGTATATAATTTATAAAGAGATATTATTTTTTGGAACATTAATTATTTTGATTCCATTATCATTGATAGCTAGTAGGTTGTTTAAGAAAATTAAAAATATAGTTTCTTATCATAGCTGAAATTACTAATATCATTTCGACTTGCATATCAGAATCTTAACGAAGGAAATGTTAATTATGTACGATTATTTAATTATTGCACATTGGTGCCTGGCACATATGTTGTGTTTTAGGTAACAGGTAGTAGAATTTATTTTGGATTTAATGTATTATATTGTGATGAAAAAATTTTCTATATTTTTACGAATAAAAACTAAGGAGACCCAATGAAAGTTTTTGTTACAGGCGTTGCTGGCCAGCTTGGTCACGATGTCATGAATGAACTCGCGAAGAGAGGGATAGAAGGTGTCGGGAGCGATATCGCTCCCGCTTATGCTGGGATAAAGGATGAATCGGCAGTTGTGACTATGCCGTATGTGTCGCTCGATATTACTGACGGTGCGGCGGTTGAGAAGGCCATTGAGGAGATTCATCCTGATGCGGTCATCCATTGTGCTGCATGGACTGCTGTGGATATGGCTGAGGATGATGACAAGGTGGCGAAGGTACGCGCTGTCAATGCTGGCGGGACTCAGAACATCGCGAATGCGGCGAAGAAGATTGACGCGAAGATGCTCTATCTTTCCACTGATTATGTTTTTAATGGGCAGGGGACGACTCCGTGGGATCCCGACTGCAGGGATTACCAGCCACTGAACGTCTATGGCCAGACAAAGCTTGAAGGTGAGCTGGCTGTCGCAAACACACTTTCCAAATATTTCATTGTACGGATTGCCTGGGTGTTCGGCCTGAATGGCAAGAACTTTATCAAGACGATGCTTAATGTCGGAAAGACCCACGACACGGTCCGTGTCGTAGACGATCAGATCGGAACTCCGACTTATACGTACGACCTCGCGCGGCTTCTAGTGGATATGATCATGTCTGATAAGTACGGATATTACCACGCTACAAATGAAGGCGGCTATATTTCCTGGTATGACTTTACCTGTGAGATCTATAGGCAGGCGGGATATTCGACTAAAGTTGTACCTGTGACTACTGAAGAGTACGGTCTTTCGAAGGCGAAGCGCCCGTTCAACTCCAGACTTGACAAGAGTAAGCTCGTAAGGAACGGCTTTACTCCGCTTCCGACATGGCAGGATGCCCTGAACCGATATCTGGATGAGCTGAAAAATGCTGGCGATAAAATCAACAATTGATATGTGAATCAGGGGAACCTCCAGACCTTGCATACGTATTCAAGACCAGCAATAACGCCGTAAAACGTGATACACCGTCCTGATCCTTTTGTTGAGATGCGGCTTAATTTTGATAATTATAATACGAGCAGCAAAAATGAAACAAAAAATTCCAAATATACAATATATAATTGACAAAAACAAAAACAAATATTATTATATGGATTGTGCGGCAAAGAAATGATTTTAAATTGAACATTGTATAAGGGAAAATAGTCGGAGGATTATGGCGATGAAAGGCTCTGTAGGGATAATTGATATTGAACTTCAGAACTTCAAGAATGTAAAAAAAGGAACACTGAATTTAGAAAATAAAAGTAAAAATTACAAGGCAAGTGTTCTTGGATTATATGGTCAGAACGGTTCTGGTAAAACAGCACTTATTAATGCCATTCAGCTTTTAAAGTATTTAATGTGTGGTCAAAGAGTACCAGAAGATTTTGTGAACTATATTAACATTGATGCTGATTATGCGCGAATTCTGATACAATTTCGCATCAGTTATCCGGACACTTCGGAAATTGACGTCTGGTATGAGTTCTCAATGAAATCATTTCAGGATGAAAACACTCAAAATATTGATATACAGACGACAAACGAGGAAAAGAAAAAGGTTCGGATTTTTGATGAAGTACTGAGCTTTTCTTATAATGGAAAACCGAAGCCTATACGTAAAAATACTCTCTTTGATACCAGAAGCTCAGATGTATTTGCTCCTGCCAGCAAGTACAAGTTCTTTTTTGGCAGCGACGCCAAGATTAAACAGAATCTGGCAGTGGCGAAAGTGCTTGCAGCAACAAACTCACAGTCATTCATTTTCTCCAGAGCGCTTCTTAATGATTTGAGAACAGCTGAGAAGGCCAGAAGAGATGATAAGAAGTTAGTTTTTTTGAAGAATATCCTGGAGCGAATGATTTACTATGGCCATTACGAGCTCTTTGTAATGGATACTTCAAATTCAGGTCTTATTACTCTTAATGCACTTCCAGTTTCATTTAAGTATCATCATGGCAAAAAAAGTGATGTTGGAAAAATTATGTTGCAACTTAACGAGCCTACAGAAATTGATGACCAGTCATTTAATGTAATTGATGGAGTAATAAGCAATCTGGATGTTGTACTGACTCAAATTGTTCCAGGATTGAAGATTCAGGTGAAGAATCTTGGATCGATTGTATCAGAAAATGGCAAAAAGGGACATAGGATTCAATTGATGTCCACTAGAAACAATAGAACAATCGCTTTGAAGTATGAATCGGATGGCATCAAAAAAATTATCTCTGTATTACAGCTTTTGATAGTTGTTTATAATGATTCCTCTATTACGGTTGCCATCGATGAATTTGACAGTGGTATCTTTGAGTATCTTCTTGGTGAACTTTTACGAATTATTTCAGAGAAAGGAAAAGGGCAGCTTATTTTTACATCTCATAATCTGAGACCCCTTGAGACATTAAATAATGGATTTGTAGCTTTCACAACAACAAATCCTGATAACAGATATGTCCGCCTTACAGGAGTCAAAGCAAATAATAACTTGCGTGATCTTTATTTCCGAAATATTGTGCTTGGAGGACAGGATGAAAGACTGTATGACACTACAGATAATTCAGAGATTGCGCTAGCCTTCCGGGAGGCAGGTGAGATCCTTGCGTCATAAGAAGATTGTATCGGATTTTGAGAGGGCTTGTCATCCGAAAAAAAATTAAGAATAATGATTTATCGTAGTAGAATTTCCGGCGGATTTAATGTATTATATTGTGATGAAAAAGTTGACACATTTTTATAATTGAAGGATGACTATTCGTCCGAAGGGATAGGAAAGATATGAATAATTTTGAAAATTCGAATAAGAGAAAGGCTTCAGGGCATCGTAGAAAAGCTGTGCGCATCGTGATCATATGCCTTATCGTGCTTATCTGCCTGGTTGGCATTTGCGGTGTCATGGCTTTACAGTCGGCGAAAAAGATGAAGCCGCGCGTCAGAAATATCAGTACTGAGATGAAAGCGGCAGTTTCTGATCTGAAACAGGGCAAGGCTGACGATGCTGTATCTAAGCTAACGAATGCCTCACAGGAAAGCAAAGAGATAAGTACGGAAATGCAGGGACCGGTCTGGAAAGTGATGGAACTGGTTCCTGGTATTGGAAAGCAGATTAAGTCCGCCCGGACTGCGATTGGCCTTGTAGGTGAGACAGACAATAAGGTCCTTCTTCCATTTGCGAAGCTTGCGAAGAAGTATCCGATGACAGCGCTGAAGACTGAGAATGGCTTTAATGCGAAACTTCTGGTCGCCTATATGAATTTCGCGGAGCAGGTACGGCCTGAGGTTGACAAGATCTCAGAGAAAATGGATACTGTCGATGTCTCGATGCTCGGAATTGGAGACAAAGTAGCTTCCTACAAAAAGAAGATATCAAAACTCAATAATAATTTAGATACCTATCTGCCTTTGTTTAAGACCATTGTTGGTAATGGCTCTGACCGCAGGTATCTGCTGATAGCTCAGAACCTGGCCGAGGGAAGAAGCATCGGAGGCTTCATGGGGTCCGCTGCAGAAGTTAATGTTAAAAACGGAGAACTGATCATCGGTGATTTTCATAATGCATCTGAAACGCTGCCAAGTGGCAGGATACCGGAAAATGTGGCGGAGACGAAAGAGGAAGTCGTACTTTTTGACGGAGAAATGCGAAACAGCTGGGATGCGAATTACAGTCCGGACTATGAAAGAGCGGCACAGATCTGGGCTGCATGTTATGAAACTCAGCACAATACCAGTCTGAATGGCGTGCTCTCTCTAAATACCAATATCATCCCAAATCTTCTGAAGACGGCGGATAAAGAGCTGGTCCTCTCGGATGGAACAAAGGTCAACAGCAGCAATGCCCTGCAGGTGCTCTCGCATGACCTTTATTATAAGTACTTCAATGTCGCAAACGCTTCATCCAGATCGAATGTAAAAGCGGATGCTTTATTTGCCGAAACTGCTACCAAGGCGCAGGCTGCATTTCTGGACGGCTTTTCTATTGACAAGACAGGTCAGTACAAAGCATTTCTCGATGATGCGATCAAAGAGGGAACGCTCCTGGGCTGGATGAAGGACAAGAAGGAAGAGAAGGTGATGATCTCTTCCGGAGTATCCGGAAAGCTTAAAGATACTCCGGAGTCAAAATGGACGACAGGTTTCTACTGGAACTTCGATCCTGCGAATAAGATGGGCTGGTTCATGAATTTAAAGACTTCCATTGGTCAGAAAAAGAAGAACAGTGATGGAAGTGTTACTTATGAAGTGAAGGGCAGCATCGAGAATATCTTTGACACATCTAAAGATATGACGGATGCAAGCAGCTATATACTTGGCGGCTATCATGGAAATCTCCAGGGGCAGCTTCATCTGATCGCTCCGGAGGGCGCTTCTATAGGAAATGTCAAAACCAATAATGGCCTTACGCTTACAAAGGCTTCCTATATGGGACTTGAAGACTACTACGGAATCCGTGTTAAAGTCGCGCCGGGGAAGACACTCGAGATCAGCTATACGGTTACACTACCTGCCGGTGTAAACCATAAGCTTCGCGTCAGGGAAACCCCATCTGTTACTTCCTACAGGTCGGAGTAAGGACCTGACTGAAATTTTTTAAAAAATATATAAGATATAAGTCTGGTATGTATAAGCCTCCCGGTCACGATGACCGGGAGGCTTTTTTATTGCAAACGGGTTGCACTAATGCTATAATTTTTGTAAATTTTGAAAGCATTTGAGGAATTTTGATGAATAGTGATACAGCGGCGATCGTTGTTACGTATAATAGAAAAGAGCTGCTTGCTGAGTGCATTGAGCATTTGCAGAAGCAGACTTATAAAGCGGATATTATCGTGATCGATAATATGAGCACTGATGGAACACCGGAGATGCTGAAGCCGCTGGTGGATGAGGATAAGATCATCTATCATTCCACCGGGGCGAATCTCGGCGGTGCCGGAGGCTTTTTCGAGGGGATAAAGCTCGCCTACAAGCTCGGGTACGAGTATTTCTGGCTGATGGACGATGACAGCATGCCGACGCCGGATGCGCTGGAACAGCTTAAAGAAGCGGGCGATAAGCTTCAGGGAAATTTCGGGTTTCTCTCGAGCAGGGTCGTCTGGACCGATGGCAGCATCTGCCTTATGAATGTGCCGAAGGAATCCCTCTATAAAAAAGTGGACAATTTTGATGACCCGGTCGTAAAGATAAAGATGGGCACTTTTGTGTCATTTTTTACGAAGAGGGAAGTAGTAGAGGAGGTCGGACTTCCGATAAAGGAGTTTTTTATCTGGGGAGACGATGTCGAATACAGCCAGAGGATCTCACGGAGTTATCCGTGCTACCTTATAAACACGAGCAGGGTCGTTCACAAGACGAAGAACAACTATGGCTCAAATATCGCGACCGATGATTTCAGCAGGATAAAGCGCTACGAGCTGGCGTATCGGAACGAGGTTTTTCTCTACCGCGAAGCGGGGGCGAAGGGTTTTTTCTACCAGACTGCCAGATTGTGCCTGCATGTATTTCGTGTGATCGCGAAAGCTAAGGACCACAAGAGTGAGAGGCTGCACACGATCTCCGCGGGGACGAAAGCCGGTTTCAAATTTCATCCGGAGATAAAGAGGGTACAGAATGAAATGTAATGCCTTTAGATCCAGAAGGTTTGGAATGAGTCACGGAGCCTGGAAGGTACGAAGATGAGTTACAGGGTTTTGGAAGTAAATGTTGACGATATAGGCTTCAGCGGGGTCTACTCGCTGGTCGCAAGCGTCATTGCAAATAAACCGGCTGATATTCAGATAGATATAGCTGCTTTTGAGCATTTTGAAAACGAAGAGAATATTGAGAAATTAGCGTCATACGGGACTAAGGTCATCTATGTCGGATACGAGGGGAGCAAGATTATTAAGCAGCATATGATCTATAGGCATCTGCTTGCATATCTTCGCGAAAATCACTACGACTGTGTCCATGTCCATTCCGACGTCGCGAGCAAACTCTATATCGCTGGCAGAGCCGCAAAGGAAGCTGGCGTTCCGAAGATAATATTTCACTCGCACGCCACTGAAGTAGATGGGAATTACAAGAGCATCAAGAGATTCATGCATAAGGTCACGAGGCCTAAGCTCATAAAATTCGGCACTGATTTTGTCGCATGCTCTGATCTCGCTGCCCGGTGGATGTATCCCGGGATTCCTGAGAAGGATATAAAGATCATAAATAACGGCATAGACCTCGGGAAGTTTAAGTACAACCCTTTAGTCCGCGCCAGAGTGCGGGAGAAATTGCACTTTGGCGATGAGCTTGTAGTCGGTCACGTCGGGAGATTCTCCTATCAGAAGAACCACGAGTATATTATCAGGATTTTTAAGAACCTGCTGGAGAAGGTCCCGGATGCGAAGCTTTTACTGATCGGTGAAGGCGTTGATAAAGAGCGTATCGAAAAGCTGGTAAAAGAGGAGAAGCTCGAAAAGAACGTTATTTTTTACGGTCTTAGCAACCATGTTGAAGAGCTGCTTCAGGCGATGGATGTCTTTATCCTGCCGTCGCATTTCGAGGGGCTGCCGATCGTCGGAGTTGAGGCGCAGGCAGCGGGCCTGCCGGCTGTTTTTTCAGACAAGATAACCCGGGAGGCGAAGCTCCTTCCGACCGCGGCTTTTCTGCCTATAGATGATTCAAGCATCGGCGACTGGGTCGATACGATAATAAGTGATTCGAAGGTCGAGAGAAAAGATACCTCGGATATTTTAAAAGAGGAGAAGTTCGATATTTCGGATACGATGAAGGCGTTTTTGAGCCTGTACAGATGAATAATTAATGGATAATAAAATACATTCTGTCAAGTATAACTTCATAATGAACTTTATACTGACAGCCTCGAATTTCATCTTTCCGCTGATCACGTTCCCGTATGTCTCGAGAATCCTGCATGCGGCCGGGAATGGGAAGGTGAACTTTGCGGCTTCGCTTGTCAATTACTTTGTGATGCTTGCTTCGCTCGGTATTCCGACCTATGGTGTCAGGGCCTGCGCCAAAGTAAGAGATGACAGGCAGCTGCTGTCGAAGACTGCCCAGGAGATTCTGATAATCAATGCGGTATCCACTGCGCTTGTCACGGTCTCGTACCTGATCTGCCTCTTTACTGTTCCGAAACTCGCTTCGGACAAGGAACTTTTCCTGATAGAGGGCGCCAACATCATTTTAAATATGGTCGGGGCGAACTGGCTGTACCAGGCACTCGAGCAGTACGACTACATCACGCGCCGCTCGATTATCTTCAAGCTGATATCTGTTGTCCTGATGTTTGCTCTCGTTCATCAGCAGTCGGACTACAGAATCTACGCGGCTACGACTGTGCTGGCTTCGGTCGGCTCGAATGTGACGAATTTTATCAGGCTTAGAAAATACATCTCATTCAGAAAGACCGGCAGATACGATTTCAAACAGCATCTCGGGCCGATCTTCATCCTCTTTGCGCAGAGCGCAACGATAAGCATCTACACGAATCTCGACACTGTAATGCTCGGTGCGATGAAGAGCAATACTGATGTCGGACTTTATACCGCGGCTGTAAAGATCAAGACGATCCTGGTGTCTGTCGTTTCATCACTTGGCAATGTCCTTCTGCCGCGGATGTCGAACTACGCCAACAAACACAATGAGGACGAATTCTATCGCCTGCTTGGACTGGCTATGAATGCGGAGCTTTTCATGAGTTTTCCGCTGATGCTCTTCTTTATCATAGAGGCGAAGGACTGCCTGATGTTTATCGCGGGCCCTGAGTACGTGGCTGCGACCGCGACCATGCAGGTCATAAATCTCTCTGTGATCCCGATCGGTCTGACCGGAATCATCGGAGTTCAGACGCTCACTGCACTCGACCGCGAGAAGCAGGTGCTCTACAGTGTTATAGTCGGTGCCGTGACGGACTTCGTACTGAATCTGATCATGATACCGGGATTTTCACATTTCGGCGCAGCGTTTGCTACGATGGTGGCCGAGTATCTCGTGCTCGTCGCCCAGCTGATACTGGGACGCGATGTGGTAGGACATACTTTCAGGCACATTTCATTTCTTAAATATGGGCTGACCGCAGCACTTGCTTCGGTATGCGCACTGCTTGCCATGCATTTTTTAAACTGGAACGCGCTCTTAAGGCTTGTGATCTCAGCGGCCATTTTCTTCGGAGTATATGGAATCGTGCTGATCCTCTTAAAGGATGAACTGATGAAGAGGGCTATGAGTGTAAGGGTTCATAGAAAAAACTGATCGTAATTATAAAAAATGAATAAAGATACTGATAAAAAAGGCAAATTTTCAATAATAGTTCCTGCCCACAGTGAAAATGAGATCCTGACGCACTGCCTTGAAAGCCTGACAGATCAGGACTACGACGATATCGAGGTGCTGGTTATCCTGAATGCGGCGACGGAGCAGACCAGAGCTGCCGCGCGTAAATCAGCTGAGGAACATCCGGAAATCAAGATATTCGATACCGATGTGGCGGGAGTTTCCAACGCGAGAAATATTGGCCTCGAAAATGCGACCGGTGATTTTATCGGGTTCTGTGATGCTGATGACTGGTACAATCAGGGTGTTATCAGAAAAGCCGCTGAGGTCTTTCACAGTGGGCACAGTGATATCGTGATGTTTGGGATGAGCTGTGTCTGGCCAGACGGTAAGACAGTGGATGTTCTGAAAGGCAGGAATCTGAAGCTTTCTGATGAGGATTTCGTCATTACAATACTTACCGATAAAAAAATATACGGGTATTTGTGGAATAAATTTTTCGACAGGAAATTAATAAAAAATATCCTCTTTAATGATAAAATGACGCTTATGGAGGATGCTGAGTTCTGCCTTAAAGCAGCGAAAAATAACGGCCACCTGAAAGCCGATTACATCAATCAGATTGGATATTTTTATTTTCAGAATCCAAACAGGGCAGTAGACAATGTGATAAGGAATTCAAAGCACGGCAGGAGCGGATTTATCGAATCTTTAGATGTCATCGCAGAGGAATTCTCGTTTTCTAAGGACGAAGAACTTGCTCTTAGTGTGGCCAGAACGAGGTTTGCTTTTGGCCCTCTGGTGATGTATATGCAAAATAAAATTGAGCATAAACCTGAATTCAGGAGTATGATACAAAACGCCCGGCATGAATTTTTAAAAAACTGCCATTCGATTTATAAATTTAAAGAGTGCACTACCAGCGAAAAACTAAAAACATTCGCTTTGGAATTGCTGATGCGCATCAGGAAAATGGAGTAGAATATGAATCCAGAAGTTTCTATAATTGTGCCTGTTTACAATGTGGAGAATTATCTCGAAAAATGTGTCAACAGTCTGCTCAGCCAGACTTACAGGGATATTGATATTTTTTTAATAGATGATGGTTCTACGGACAACTCTGTAAAACTATGCGACGAACTGCAGAAAAGAGATGATCGGATCCGCGTTATTCATAAGGAAAATGGCGGCTACGGTAGTGGCCTCGAAATTGCTGTAAATAGTATTTCAAGTGAATATTTTCTGATCTGTGATCCTGATGACTGGCTGGAACCGGAAGCGGTTGAGACACTCCTTGCTGCGATGGATAAGTACAATACGGACTTTGTAGTAGGCAGGAGAAAACTGGTTTTTGCTGATGGCACGGTAAAGAGTGACAGAGATTTTTTTTCACATCTTAACAGTGATAAACTATACACCGATCTGTCTGATTTCGTTACGATTCCGCAGAGTCCTCACTCAAAATTATACAAAACTGATCTCTGCCGCGGCATCAGTTTCCCAAAGAAAGTAAGCTACACCGATTATTTACTGTATCAGGTTTATCTGACCAGAATCAAGTCGGCTGTCTACCTTGATAAGGAGCTTTCAAATTATTTCTTCGACAGACCTGGTAACACTATGAATGACGATGCTGCTTTAAGTGAGAAGGCTGTAGGATTTCATTCGATTGTCTCTCTTGCCACTTTCAGGCAGCTGAATAAGCAGTCGCCTCTTTACAAATATTCTGTGGTGAATTCATTTGTCAATGCCTGCAAGTGGATGGCTCTGATCAAAAAAAATCATATTGATAATGACGAATACTACAATATGAATCTTGAAATTGTAAAAGATGCTGAATTTTCAAAAGATGATCTGGACCGCTTCCTTAAGGACAATACCAGCAGCAAAATAAAATATTTCACAAAGAGAATGATTTATTCCGGCATGCTGGATGAAAAGAAGCGCAATCATTCTCTTGATTTACTTACGAAATTTATCTGAAAATCAGATACAAAGCGCGAAGGCGCTGCTATGAGGCTTTTGAGAAGAATGCCTCGCCTGACTTTTTCACTGTATCGGCCGGCGGCATCAGAAGCTTGACTATTTTATTAATATAAGATAAGCTATTTTTCGTAATTATGAAAAAAAGCAGATTTTCGTAAAGGAGCAGATGGAATATGTCAAATGTTGCATTGATCATTGCCGGGGGTTCCGGACACCGCATGGGGCAGGACATCCCGAAGCAGTTTATTAATGTCTATGACAAACCGGTTATTATTTATACGCTTGAGAGTTTTCAGAATCATCCTCTGATCGACGCGATCGAGGTTGTCTGCCTCGACGGCTGGGACAATGTCCTCTGGGCTTATGCGAAGCAGTTCAATATCAGTAAACTCAAGTGGGTCGTTCCGGGTGGAAATTCCGGCCAGGAGAGCATCCGAAACGGCGTCTATGGTCTCGAAGGGAAATGCCAGAAAGGCGATATCGTAATTATTCACGACGGCGTTCGCCCTCTGATCAACGACATGATCCTTACCGATGTTGTCCGCACCGCTGAGAAATATGGCAATGGCGTTACTTCCCGCCCTGTAAATGAGCAGGTCTTCTGCGTCGGAGAAGACGACAGCACGACGACTACCTCTTACATTCCGCGTGAGAAGCTCCGCATCGTCGCCACTCCGCAGGCTTACGAATTCGAGAATCTCGACAGGCGCTACCACGAGGCTTTCGAGAAGAATATCGGTATCGATGGCTCGAACTACACGAACACGATGATGGTCCAGCTCGGCGAGACCCTGCATTTTGCCACTGGCTCTGATCGGAATATCAAACTTACTACGAAGGAAAATCTTGAGACTTTCAAGGCTGTCTTGAAGTCTGACAAGAGCGACTGGTTGAAATAATATGATGACATCATTAGAACTTGAAGACGTTAAAACTATCGCTGAGCTCCCTTACGACTGGGACAAGCTCAATGGCAAGACTCTGCTGATCTCCGGTGGTACCGGTTTTGTCGGCACTTTTATCTCGGACGTGATCCGCTACAGAAACAAGCACTTCGGCAGCAACACGAAGATCGTCTCTCTTTCCCGTCACGGCGGCGAATCAGACGACACTGTGACGAAGCTTGCCGCTGACATCACGAATCCGATCCTTTACGACGGCAAGGTCGATTTTATCCTGCACCTCGCCTCGAACACGCATCCTGCGCAGTATGCGAAGGACCCGGTCGGCACGATCACGACAAATATCATTGGCTGCGACAATCTCCTTAAGCTCGCTGTCGAGAAGAAGATCGAGCGCTTCCTTCTCGCCTCCTCGGTCGAGATCTACGGCCAGGGCACCGAAGCTCCTATGGATGAGAAATACTGCGGATACATCGACTGCAACAACGCCCGCGCCGGCTATAACGAAGCCAAGCGCACCTGCGAAGCTCTCTGCCGCTCATACGAATCCCAGTACGGCGTAAACGTCGTTATCGCCCGTCTCGCCCGTACTGTCGGCGCCGACCACAAGAAGGACACCAAGGCCATGGCTCAGTTCATGGACAAAGCTGTCGCCGGCGAAGACATTATTTTAAAGAGCAAAGGCAACCAGCGGTTCTCCTATTCCTACATCGCCGACACCGCCAGCGGCGTCTTAAAGGTCCTGCTCGACGGCGCCTCTGGCGAAGCCTACAACGTTTCTGACGAAGACGAGGGCATGACTCTCGGCGACTACGCTGGCTTTATGGCGAGACTCGCCGGCAAAAAAGTCGTCTTTGACATCGAAGAGAACGCAAGCGTCTCGAAAGCAAGCTACGCGCTGCTTTCCATAGACAAGATCAAAAAGCTAGGCTGGAAGCCGATGTACTCTGTAAGCGACGGCCTTAAGAGAACGTATCAGATCTACAAGGAACGCTGATTTATTTATTTGGTGTTACAACGAAATGAAGAAAAAAATTCTGACTGTTTTGATAGTTCTGACTCTCGCCTTCATCTGGGGCCATTCCATGGTGCCTAAAACGTACTCTGCAGAGGAGAGCGGCCGCTTCTTGAAATTACTCAAGCCGTTCCTTTCTCTTTTTCTGGATCCGAAAGTGGTCACTGACCATCTGATCAGAAAGATGGCTCATTTCACCGAGTACATGGCTCTCGGAATGGAAATCCGTGGGCTGATCGGGATTAAGTCTAAGGAAGGTTTGAATGTGCCTGTGGGGATATTTCACACCTCTCTGATTCAGGCGACGAAGTACGTATTTTTTGCTGCGTTTCTCGATGAGACGATCCAGATTTTCAGCCACAGAGGCTCGATGATAAGCGATGTCTGGCTCGACACCTGCGGCGGTTTCTGCGGGGCACTGATCATTACATTGATTATTATCTTTATAGAAAAGAAAAAGCGGCGCCGGTCCTGATGGACCTGTGCCGCTTGCTTCAGCTTTCGGGTTTATTTCAGCATGTCGAGGATCTGCGCCTTCGTGTGCACACCGACCGCCTGTTGAACGACCTCGCCATTTTTTATAACAAGTAATGTAGGGATGCTCATGACATTGTATTTCTGGGCAATCTCCGGGTTCTCGTCAACATCGAGCTTTCCAACCTTCACATCTTCGAGCTCATCGGCCAGCTGTTCCACGATCGGTCCCTGCATACGGCACGGAGCGCACCATGTAGCCCACATATCAACAAGTACCGGCTTGTCCGACTTTAATACTTCATCTTCAAAATTATCAGTAGTAAACTTCAATGTAGCCATTTCCAATCTCCTTTCGGTTGTCTTATCGACAGCTTTGTTTTAACACTAGAGACACTATACCACGGAATTAAATTGTGCGCAATACATTTTTGCAAATTTCTGGAATTTTTTGGGACAGAAGGGACGGTTCTTTTTGTCCCACTTTTGGGATTGGGACACCGGGGACGGTTCTTTCTGTCCCACTTTTAGGATGGTGGGACAGAAAGAACTGTCCCTTCTGACCCGTCGAAAGAACCGTCCCCCTGATCCGTAAAGTGGGACAAAAAGAACCGTCCCCGCTGTCCCATTAGACGCGGGCCAGAGAGGCGATTCGCGAGAGGATGTTGTCCGGGATGAGGCCGCTCAGTATATAATCGAGGAATGAGACGATTGACGGAGTAGATACTATACCGCGGCGTTTGATCGTGCGCAGGCTGCGTCTGATGACGGTTTCTGTTCTTACTGAGAGGAACGGTGACGACTTGTGGCCTGAGGCTGTCTCGATGAAACGAGTGTCGCGGACCCAGTATGGGCAGACGGCTGTGACGGTGATTTTTTTCGGGAGAAGCTCCTGGCGCAGCGCGCGGCTGTAATTTAATACAAATGCCTTGGTGGCGGCGTAGGTATTGAAGCCGGCCATCGACTGGAAACCTGCGACCGACGAAATATTTACAATGCGCGAGCCTGCCGTCATATACGGCAGGCAGGCATGGATCATGGCGACTGTAGCGGATTCATTCAATGTGATCATGCGCTGCTCGCCGTCATTTCCGGCCTCTTCGCTTGTCCTGGAAAGGCCCATTCCCGCGGAATTTATCAGCAGCGAAACTTCGCAACAGGCCTCCTTCAGGCCTCCTGTGACCTTTTCAAATGATTCCTTTGCTGTCAAATTTGCCGGCAGGATGTGGCATGGCACTTTGGCCTCGTCTGCGAGCGCCTTCAGCCTGTCCTCATTTCTTGCAATCAGCCAGAATTCGTCGATATCAAATTCTGCCATCTGCTTTGCGAGCGCTAAAACATATCCGCGGCCTAGTCCACTGGATGCGCCGGTGATAACCGCGATGCGCTTTTTATTGGTCTCATGCTTTTTGTAATGGCGGAGGCGTGCGTTTTCAATCAGTGCGATGATGATGCCCGCGACGCCGAGCCAGAAGAACATGTTGCCGAAGATGGAGACGAGTCTTCCTGTTATGGATGTTATAATGTGCATATGAATTCCTCCTTTTTCTGTCATTATAATGTATTTGAGGGGAGGTTTCAAAAAAATGTGAGCACCTTTTGGCGAAGATTTTCAATAGTGGTTGCTGGGAGAGTGGTTTGCTCCAAATGCGAATTGATGATACGTATTATTAAAATACAGTTTTATCACTATTGATACTTATTTAGTCCGTTTGCAACACACCCTTGGAGCAAATTGTGGTGATTTCAACGTATAGTTAAAATAAAAAATCAGGATTTGGAGCGAACTAAACAGGAAATCGCGCATGGTGAAAATGAGAAA
Organism: Lachnospiraceae bacterium; assembly: GCA_003862155.1. Taxonomy (GTDB): domain Bacteria; phylum Bacillota; class Clostridia; order Lachnospirales; family Lachnospiraceae; genus Weimeria; species Weimeria bifida. The sequence goes on along the minus strand of QOUV01000014.1, from coordinate 30,633 downwards.
ATGTCTTTGGTACATTTGATATCTGGGTAGACCTATAGTGAAAGTGGTGTGGAGTAGATCGTCTGAAAAATAAGCCATTGCAGAAACAAATGACTTCGACCCAGGAAGCAGCGTCGCAGAATGGAACGGGCTCGCGACCTTAGGATTTTTCGTAGAGAGCGTGCGCGATGTTGCCGCCCGGGTGACCACCCACCAAAATCATAACCATTATAAGACCATACATTGGTCAGAGGGCGGCACATAGACGAGCGCACGCGAACAGAAAAATCCTACGGAGCGAGACCGCCCATCTGCGACGCTGCTTCGGGCTTAAAAAGGGCATATTGTGTCTGAATAATCTAAAAATGGGACAAAAAGAGCGGTTCGCCGTTTCCGCTCTGACTTCGTCCTACGGACTCGCGACAGCATAACAACCGCTCCAACCGTCCCCACTGACCCACTTGACAAATACCCACGGGGGGTATATTATAGTGGGCAGAGTGATACCCATCTTGGGTATTTTTTTGAGAGAAAGAAGGGCAATGCATGGAGAAGTTTAATGTGACCGGCATGAGCTGCGCTTCGTGCCAGGCGCACGTTGAGAAGGCGGTCAGCAAGGTGCCGGGCGTCAAGTCTGTGAATGTTTCGCTGCTGACGAATTCGATGGCTGTCGACGGCACTGCGAGCGCGGCAGATATTATCAAGGCTGTTGAAGATGCAGGATATGGAGCTTCGAAGCAGGATTTTGAGAAGCAGCAGGGCGGAGTGAGTGCGAGCCAGAAGCTGGCAGCTGAGGAGGAATCTTTAAAGGATACGACGACTCCGAAGCTTTTGAAGAGGTTGATATGGTCGGTCATCGTGCTGCTTGTGCTGATGTATATCACGATGGGCCACAATATGTGGGGATGGCCGGTGCCGGCATTTTTGAACCACAACCATATTGGACTTGCGATCACGCAGATGCTTCTGGCGCTGGTTGTCATGATGATAAACCGGGCATTTTTCATAAGTGGATTCAAGTCGCTGGCTCACGGCGCGCCGAATATGGATGCTCTGGTGGCGCTCGGCTCGAGCGTGTCGTTCGGCTGGTCGCTTTATATTTTGTACAGGATGACATATCTGCTGACCACAGGCATTTCAAATATGGATCTGATGCCGCTTTACCACAACAACTTGTATTTTGAGTCGGCTGCGATGATCCCGGCGCTGATCACGATCGGAAAGACGCTCGAGTCGTATTCGAAGGGCCGCACGACAGATGCACTGAAAAATCTGATGAAAATGGCCCCAAAGACCGCTGTTATCGAGCGCGACGGGCAGCAGGTCGAGGTTGGGATTGATGAAGTGAAGTCTGGGGACATTTTTGTTGTAAAGCCGGGCGAGTCGATCCCTGTCGATGGCGTGATAGTTGAGGGTTCGACGGCAGTCGATGAGAGTGCGCTGACCGGTGAGTCGATCCCTGTCGATAAAAATGTGGACGATACGGTTTCCGCTGCAACGATAAACCAGTCCGGTTTTATAAGGGCGCGCGCTACGAGAGTCGGCGAGGACACCACTTTTTCGCAGATTATTCAGATGGTAAGCGACGCAGCCGCGACGAAAGCGCCGATCGCCCGCATTGCGGACCGCGTTTCGGGAGTTTTCGTTCCGACAGTTATGGGCATTGCGCTCCTTGTTTTCATTGTCTGGCTGATACTTGGCGGCGGCGCGATGACTTCACTCGAGCATGCGATCACGGTTCTTGTAATTTCCTGCCCGTGTGCTCTTGGTCTTGCAACACCTGTCGCTATAATGGTCGGCAACGGCATGGGCGCCAAGAACGGCGTGCTTTTCAAGACATCTGAAGCCCTTGAAAATGCCGGGAAAGTTCAGATCATCGCGCTCGACAAGACCGGAACGATCACCGAGGGCAGGCCGCAGGTTACTGATATCATCCCTGCGGAAGATGTAAGTGCGCAGGAACTTTTGGCGAAGGCTTTTTCCCTTGAAAAAATGTCCGAGCATCCTCTTGCGAAGGCTGTTGTCGACAAGGCTGAGGCCGACGGAATCGAGGCCGCTTGTGCTTCTGATTTCGAGGCACTTGCAGGTCACGGACTAAAGGGTATAATAGAAGAAAAGACAGTTTACGGCGGGTCTTCTGCATTTATTTCTTCGCTTGTAAATGTGCCGAAAGATATTCAGGAAAAGTCAGATGAGCTTGCTGAGCAGGGCAAAACGCCGCTGTTTTTTGAAGAAGACGGCAAGCTGGCTGGAATTATTGCTGTGGCTGATGTCATCAAGTCCGACTCGCGCCAGGCTGTAAAGGAACTGCAGCACATGGGCATCGAAGTCGTGATGCTGACGGGCGACAACGAGCGCACCGCGAAGGCCATCGGCGGGCAGGCCGGTGTGAATCGTGTAATTGCGGGCGTTTTGCCGGATGGCAAGGAAAAGGTCATCCGCGACCTTCAGAAGCGCGGCAGAGTTGCGATGGTCGGCGACGGTATCAACGATGCGCCGGCTCTGACGCGCGCCGACACCGGTATTGCTATCGGCGCCGGGACCGATGTTGCTATTGATTCTGCCGATATTGTCCTGATGAATTCAAAGCTGACAGATGTTTCTGCAGCAATAAGGCTGTCGCGTGCGACCCTTAGAAATATTTACGAGAACCTGTTCTGGGCGTTCGCTTACAACGCGCTTCTGATCCCGATGGCTGCCGGCCTCTATCCAGGCATCCACCTGAACCCGATGTGGGGCGCTGCTGCGATGAGCCTTTCAAGCTTTACTGTCTGCATGAATGCGCTGCGCCTGAACCTTTTCAAAGTTCACAGTGCTAAACACGATAAACCGCTGAGGCATCCGGCACTCCCGGACATCGCGGCTTCAAAAGTAATTGTGGCAGAAAATGCCGTGAATGGGAATCCGGCTGCCTGCCCTGTTGAAAATATTTCTGGTGAGAGCTCATCAGAAGCAAATGTATCAGGAGGTAACACTATGAAGGAAACTATCGAAGTTAAGGGCATGATGTGCAACATGTGCGAGAAGCACGTAAGCAACGGCCTCAAGGGCATCGACGGCGTCACGAATGCCACCGCCGATCACGAGAAAGGCGAGGCTGTGATCGAGTCCACAAAGCCGATCGCAGAGGCAGACATCAAGAAGGCCATCGAAGACGCAGGCTACGAGTTCGTGTCAGTCAAGGCCTGAGTCAGAGAACTCTTTTGATTTATTGTGGGACACGGGGATGACTCCTGTGTTACACTTTTTTTATCATTGAATGATGCGGAGCTGAAAATTTTCACTATAGCTTCTACGTTGGAGAAATTGCTACAAATCATAAAGATTTGTAACAAATCAAAATTTTTTCTTTTCACTATACGTCGAAATCGACCTCGTTTGCTCCAACGATGAGAGCCCGTTGACTCTTAAAAGAATTGTGCAAAGAGCCCGTCGACTCTTAAAAAAATTGTACAATGAGCCCTTCACAACTGATTTAAAAAATTGAAGTATCGTTTTTTGCTGCGAGTCTGGCGAGATCGTCGAACTCGCTTTTTTCTTTATGCACGCCGTAGCCCTCGGAAATTTTTTTACGGATTCCGTTCTTGTCTGTTACTACTGTGCGCTTTAATATATAGCGATTGCAGAGCGTCTCCCTGATTCCGATCGTCGTCGTGTGTTTGAAGATCAGCGGGACTATTTTTCCGGTGTCGTCGGGGCGGCAGAGTACGGTAAGCAGAATGCCCGGACGGTTCTTTTTCATGCCGATCGCGGTTGTGAAAACATCGAGCGCGCCGGCTTTAAAAAGCATCTGCGTCGCAAAGCCGATCTGTTCGCCCGTCATGTCGTCGAGATTGCATTTTAGCTCGACGACATGATCGGTATATTTACCATCGATTGGAGCGGTACTGTTTGAATTGATGCTCTCGTCTGTCTCACCGAGAAACGCGCGGACGCAGTTTGCTGCCGCAAAGTCCTTGTGTCCAATCCCATAACCTGTTTTTTCAATGGTCATAAGAGGGCGCTCTTCGTATTTCTGGACGTGGCTTCTAAGCAGCGCGGCGCCGGTCGGGGTGCACATTTCGCCCTCGATTCCGCCTGCGTAGGTCGGTACGCCCTGCAGCAGGCAGGCCGTGGCCGGCGCCGGAACAGGCAGGATCCCATGCGCGCACATGACCTCGCCAAATCCCGTGCGGACAGGCGATGCGAAGATCTGGTCCGGCATTATTTTATGTAAAATATAACAAAAATTCACGACATCCATTATCGCGTCGAGCATGCCGACCTCGTGAAAATGGATCTCGGAAACCGGCTTGTTGTGGGCGCGGGACTCCGCCTCGGCGAGCTGCTTGTAGACGCAGGCCGCGTCGTATTTGACTTCGACGGGGATATCCATGCCGTTGATGATTTCCTCAACCTGAGCCATTGAAGTGTGATGATGGTGGCTTTTGTCATCGTGGTGGTCTTGAGAAGACTCTTCCTGCCCGTTTATCTCAACGTGCATCTGCGTCCCAGTGATCCCGCACTTTGTGACGGGTTCTGACCAGACGGAGACGCCTTCCGGGGCAATTTCGTTTAATTTTTCAATGATGGAGCGCTGCTCATCATCGTCAAAAAGGTCCAGCAGAGAGGCGGAGAGCATGTCTCCGGCGGCTCCCATATTGCATTCTAAATAAAGTGTTTTCATGCGTTCATTGTACCATTTTTCAATTGTTATGGATAGATAGAAAAACTTGACACATACCCCAATGGGGTATATTATATTTTTCAGGAGGTAATATCATGGCGCAGACAGCTGCATTAGATAAAGAAGAGAAGATGTGTCCGCACTGCGGTCAGATGAATACAGAGGGCACGGTGGGTGGCTGTGCAGGCTGCTCCGGCAAGACGAAGGAGAGAAGCTCCAAGGAGAAGAAGGACCTTGTGAACAGGCTCTCGAGGATCGAGGGTCAGATCAGGGGCATCAAGCGTATGGTCGAGGACGACACGTACTGCATCGATGTACTGAGGCAGAGCGCCGCTGCGACTGCGGCTCTGAACAGTTTCAATAAGGTCGTGCTCGGAAACCACATCCGCACCTGCGTTAAGGAAAATATCCAGAACGGCAATGACGAGGTGATCGACGAGCTTGTCGAGACGATACAGAAACTGATGAAATGATGTGGATTTTTGCACATTAAATGTCAGAATTTTCTGAAAATGGGACAAAAAGAACCGTCCCTTCTGTCCCATTAGAGGGTGAAGCGGCGGATCTCGCAGTTTCGGGGTTTGGGATTCCACATCAGTTCGTTTTTCTTGTGGCCGAGGATTCCGCAGAGGACACGCATGATCCCGCCGTGGCAGGAGATCAGGACGTTTTCATAGTGCTTTGATGAGAGCTCATCCAGGAAGGAATGGGCTCTTTTTTTCATGTGGGCGATCGATTCGACGGTCGCGGGCTCCGGGAAAATCGTCGGGAGGAGCCAGAATGACCACATGCGGGCGCCGAGGCGGGTGTATTTTTTCTTTTCGTAGCGGCCAAAGTCGACTTCGATGATGCGCTCGTCCTTTATGATGTCGTCTGGTGAAAATCCGGTCATGATTACGGCAGTGTCGATGGCGCGCTGCAGCGGGCTCGAGTAGACGGCGTCAAAGTGGATGCCTTTAAGCTGGGCGGCGGCTGCGGCTGCCTGTTCGCGGCCGTGGGCGTTTAGCGGGGCATCGGTGCGGCCCTGCATCAGGTGGGCTTTATTCAGGTCTGTCTGACCATGTCTTGTCACATAAATATTCATATGGATATTTTAACATAATTTACACAAATTTCCTATTGACATATGATAAATAGGGTGGTATTATTTGCGTACAATCTAATTAGCACTCGAACGAAATGACTGCTAACAGCAATTTTGGACGAAGGAGGGAACAAGATATGACAGTTTTGCCTTTATATAACGTGATGCTTATCCCTGAGACGAACCTGTATCTCCAGACGCAGGCGTTTACGCAGATGACTGGCAAGGAGCCTGAGAACCAGGAGAGGCTCATCATTGCAGCTCTAAAGTCTGCGAAGAAGAGGGAAGAGATCACAGAAGACGATATCTATCCGATCGGCGTCTCGGGTATTGTTACCGAGATCAATTCTGAGCAGGGCTACATTGTGATCAGAACGAAGAAGAGAGCCGATATTACCGATATTACTATTTTTGCAGATCACACGATAAATGTCACCGCTACGCGCCGTGAGGACACTCCGGGCGAGGATGTAAATCCTGATGATGAGAGAGCCAGACTTGACAAGGTCAAGCAGGCGATGATCGGCTATTTTTCAAATTCGCAGTACGGCAATCTGAGCAGGGGCTATATCGCACAGTTCAACTCGATGTCGGAGATCGCTGCGGCCATGAGCCCGTGGCTTTTTAATTCTGCGGAGGACAGGTACAGGATCCTCGAAGAGGATTCGAAGGCCAAGCGTCTCGATATGATGGAGAAGATGATCTATGAGAACATCGAGATGACGAATATTGGCAATGAGGCTGCGAACGCCCAGGAAGCTGATTACCAGAAAATTTACCGTGAGTCAGCTCTGAAGAAGCAGATCGATTATCTGCAGAAAGAGCTCGATGACATGCACCCTGAGAACGTTTCGGATATCAGAAAGTTCGAGATCGCTCTTAAGGACAACGGCATGAACGAGGATGCCAAGAAGGAAGCCGAGAAGGTTCTTGGCAGGCTGAAACAGGAGGGCAAGAATTCTCCTGAATATGGCATGCTCTATGATTACCTTGATTTCGTGACGACTCTTTCCTGGAAAAAGGAAGAGCCAAAACATATTGATCTGAAAGAGGCCAGAGCTGTTCTTGACGAGGATCATTACGGTCTGAAAAAAGTCAAAGACAGGATCATCCAGCAGATTGCCGTGATGAACCTGAAGAATCAGCAGGCCGGTTCTATTCTTCTTTTCGTAGGTGCCCCTGGTACTGGTAAAACTTCTATCGGAAAGAGCATCGCGCGTGCGCTCGGCAGGAAATATGTAAGAGTTGCCCTTGGCGGTGTCCGCGACGAAGCTGAGATCAGAGGTCACAGACGTACATATGTGGGAGCTATGCCGGGCCGTATCATGGATGCGATCCACAAGTCAGGCGTTTCGAATCCTGTATTGGTCTTAGATGAGATCGACAAGCTCTCTGAATCTTACAACGGCGATCCTGCTTCGGCTCTCCTCGAGGTCTTAGACCCTGAGCAGAACAACAGCTTCACCGATCACTATATGAATGTTCCGTACGACCTGTCGGATGTTCTTTTCATCTGCACAGCAAATACGCTCGATACTATTCCGGCTCCTCTTCTTAACCGTATGGAGGTCATCCAGTTCCAAGGTTATACTCCTATTGAAAAGGAGCATATTGCCAAGGATCACCTGATCCCAAAGGCTTTTGAGAAGGCTGGAATTCCTAAGGACAAGCTCTCTATTGATGATGACGCCATTGAGACGATCATCTCGGATTATACTATGGAAGGCGGCGTCAGAGGCTTGAAGAAGCGCATCGACACGCTCTGCCGTATTGCCGCTGTAAAGATCGAATCTGGGGAATCAAGCGTCACTGTCCACAAGGACGAGCTTCGTGATTATCTTGATATGCATCCGCTTCATCAGGATAAAGTCAAGGAAGAGGGCAGGCCTGGTATTATTACCGGTCTCGCATGGACTCAGGTCGGAGGCACGATCCTCTACATTGAGTCTCTTATGACTAAAGGCACCGGAAAGCTCACGATCACTGGCCAGCTCGGCGACGTGATGAAGGAATCGGCTACGATCGCCCTTTCCCTCGTCAAAGCTATGTACCCTTCGAAGATCAAGCTCCTCGAAAAGAGTGATATCCATATTCATGTACCTGACGGCTCGACGCCTAAGGATGGACCTTCTGCAGGAATTACTCTTACAACGGCGCTTGCATCTCTCGTCACAGGCACAGCTGTTACCCCTCAGGTAGCAATGACCGGTGAAGTTTCGCTGAACGGTTCAGTCAACCCGATTGGCGGTCTTCCTGAGAAGCTGATGGCTGCCCAGAGATCAGGAGTCAAGCACGTCTTCATTCCAGAGGAAAACATGGAGGATCTCCGCGACGTGGCGCAGGAAGTCAAAGACAACCTCGAGATCACCCCAGTAAAACAGGTGACGGATGTTCTCAACGCACTGAATATACCAGTCGAGAATCCATCGCTTCAGAACAACAAATAATGGGTCACCGGGGACGGTTCTTTTTGTCCCAAAATCAGAATTGTCAGATTTTGGGACAAAAAGAACCGTCCCTTCTGTCCCATTTTTTGTGCATTATTGCTACTTGACTGGTATACCGGTATGCCATATAATGAGCTTGTTAATGAAAGATAGAGATTTCCATATTTATTCTCGGAAGGAGCATTTAAATGAGAGTAGGTTTTATTGGACTTGGAATTATGGGTCGCCCGATGACGAAGAATCTTCTGAAGGCCGGTGTTGAGGTTTACGCCACTGATCTGAATGCGGAGGCTGTAAAGGATGTTGTTGAGGCCGGTGCGAAGGAGGCCGATTATGCGACGATCGGCGCCGAGTGCCCGATTGTCATTACGATGGTTCCGAATGGCCAGATCGTTCAGTCGATTCTTTTCGGCGAGAATGGCGTTGCAGGCACATTGAAGAAGGGGTCGATTGTATGCGATATGAGCTCAGTTCTTCCGACAGAGTCGCAGGTCTGCTATAAGAAGCTGAAAGAGCAGGGCGTTGCCTTTGTTGATGCCCCTGTTTCAGGCGGCGAGACTGGTGCCATTGCCGGGACGCTCGCGATCATGGCAGGTGGCGACGAAGAGGACTTCAACCGCATGAAGCCGGTTTTCGATATCTTAGGATCTTCAGCAATTCTGATCGGACCCAGCGGCAGCGGTTCTACCACAAAGCTCTGCAACCAGATGATCGTAAACAACACGATCGCCGTTGTTTCAGAGGCTTATGTTTTTGCAACAAAGGCCGGCGCCGATCCTGCGAAGGTTTATCAGGCGATTAAAGGCGGCCTTGCAGGCAGCGCCGTTATGGATCAGAAGATCCCGAAAATCCTGGCCCGCGATTTCAAACCTGGCGGCCCGATCCGCATCAACCACAAGGATATAAAAAACTGCGTCAATGCAGCTCACGCGCTGGACGTTCCTGTTCCTTACACCGCTCAGCTCTATGAGATCCTCCAGACGCTTAAGGTCCATGGACATATGAACGACGACCACGGCGGCATCGTGCAGTATTTTGAAAAATTAGCTGACTGCGAAGTAAAAAGTCCAGAGAAATGAGGCCTACCATGCATTTGACGACAGATGTTTTTAAAAAATATAAAAAAATCGACGAAGAGAAGATCGACGCTCTTTTAAATAAGGAGATCGCTGCGAACAACAAGAAGATCGTAGTCTTAGACGACGACCCGACCGGCGTCCAGACAGTTCACGACATTTCAGTTTACACAAACTGGGATCACGACAGCGTAAAGGCAGGTTTCGAGGAGAAAAACAACCTCTTCTATATTCTGACAAATTCCCGCGGCTTTACGGCGGAGCAGACGACAAAGGCTCATAAGGAAATTGCCGCTGTTGTCGATCGGGTTGCCAAAGAGACCGGACGTGAGTACATTTTTATCAGCAGAAGCGACAGTACGCTCCGCGGACACTACCCGCTTGAGACGCTGCTTTTAAAAGAAGCATATGAAAAAAATACCGGCAGGACCATCGACGGGGAGATACTGTGCCCGTTTTTTAAAGAGGGCGGACGTTTCACGATTGACAATGTTCACTATGTAAAATATGGCGATGAGCTGATCCCTGCAAATGAAACCGAGTTTGCGAAGGACAGGACTTTCGGCTACAAGGCTGCCACGATGCCTGAGTATGTCGAGGAGAAGACCGGTGGTGAGTACAAGGCCGCTGACGTCACCTGCATTTCACTTGAAGATATTCACAACATGGATATTGACAAGATCGAGTCGCAGCTGATGGCAGTCAGGGATTTTAACAAGATCATCGTAAACGCCATCGGCTACGCGGACGTCAAGGTATTCTGCGTGGCACTTTACCGTGCGATGGCAAAGGGAAAGCTTTTCATGTTCCGCACAGCCGCAGCAATCGTCAAGGTTATGGGCGGTGTCACAGACCAGCCGCTTCTTACGAGGAAGCAGATGGTTGTCAATGAGACGACAAATGGCGGCGTGATAGTTGTCGGCTCTCACACCGAAAAGACTACTAAACAGGTCGAGGAGCTTAAAAAAATCAAAGATATCGAGTTCATCGAACTCAATGCGACTCTTGTAAAAGATGAAGCTGCATTTGCAGAAGAAGTGGACCGCTGCATTGCTCTCGAGGAGAAAAATATCCGCGCAGGAAAGACAGTCTGCTGCTACACGACAAGAACTCTTATCACTGCAGACACAGGCGACAAGGAAGATGAACTGAGGCTTTCGGTTCGCATTTCAGACGCTGTTCAGTCGCTGGTAGGAAGACTCTCTGTCACACCTGCATTCGTTATCGCAAAGGGTGGAATCACATCGAGTGACGTCGGCACAAAGGCTCTCAAGGTTAAGCGTGCAAATGTCCTCGGTCAGATCGAGCCGGGCATTCCGGTATGGCAGACCGGCGCGGAGAGCAGGTTCCCGATGACGCCATATGTCATCTTTCCGGGAAATGTCGGAGATGCAGATACACTTCGCCAGGCAACTGAAGTTTTGATGGGGAAATAATCAGGTAATAAGACTACTCTCATTATAAAAAGCCAGGTGCAGTCCGGAAATTCGGACTGTGCCTGGCTCTTTTATCTGGATATTCATGCGAACGCCTTATTGATCTGGAACGCATTATTGAAGTGATCTCTTTCAGCATTGTAGAGTGCTGTGAGATCATTTTCTTTTATCGCTTCGAGAACCGCCCTGTGCTCTTTTAATGCAATCGGCATTCGTCCACTGGTTTTGAGGGAGCGCGCGGAAAGATTTAAAATCCAGAACGTGTAGCGCTTGAAAATATCAGTGAAATCCCGCTGGTCGATATAGCGGATCGGACAGGCATGAAATTCATAATCAAAATTATTAAAATCCGGGATATTTCCTGAAGTGCGGTAAATCTCCTCCTGGCTGCCGAGATTCTTTTCCATGGCTTTTATCATGTCGACTGCACTGGAGGCTTTCGCATGGTAGTCCTGCATCAGAATGCTGCAGCAGTAAAATTCTATGGCGCAGCGCATGTCATAGATGCCCCGCATTTCTTTTTCAGTGATGTGATGAAGCTGGAAACCGCGGCTCGGAAGGATGTCCACATAGCCTTCCCGCTCAAGACGGACAAGAGCAGTGTGAAAAGGCGTCCGGGAGACGCCGATCCGGGCGCTGATCTGTCTCTCAGAATAGATGGTATCCGGCTGGAAATGGCCATTTATCAGCATTTCAAGCATTTTTTGATAAGCAACATCATTAAGGTTACCTTTTTCCACGGTTATCAGCTCCTTTGCAGATTGAAAATTACGATATAATTGTAAATGATTATCGATCTTCAAACAAGGAAAAAGAGCAAAAAATCAAGGGCGGGACCAATTATAAAGTGGTTGAGTAAATTATAAAATTATTCTATAATATATAGGCCTATTGAATTTTTTACAGGAGGAAATACAGATGGCACAGAACCCGGTTGTTACTATAACTATGGAGGATGGAAGCGTGATGAAGGCGGAGCTTTATCCCGAGATCGCGCCGAATACAGTGAATAATTTCATAAGCCTTATAAAGAAGGGCTTTTACGATGGACTTGGTTTTCACAGAGTCATAAATGGATTTATGCTGCAGGGCGGAGATCCTGCGGGCAACGGAACCGGCGGCCCGGGATATTCTATCAGGGGCGAGTTCAATTCAAACGGATTCAGGAACGACCTGAAGCACACGGCAGGCGTGCTTTCGATGGCGCGGACGATGATGCCGGATTCGGCCGGAAGCCAGTTCTTCATTATGCACAAGGATGCGCCGCATCTCGACGGTGAGTACGCTGCTTTTGGCAGGATCATCGAGGGAATGGACGTTGTAAATAAAATTGCCGAGGTGGAGACTGACTGGTCTGACCGCCCGGTAGAGCCGCAGGTCATGAAGACAGTCACTGTTGAGACTTTTGGCGAGGATTACCCGGAGCCGGAGAAGGCCTGAATATTAGATTATAGAAAGATTGATGTCTTTGGGGGATTTTTCCAGAGACGAAGAAAAGGTTTAGATTTATGGATATTAATGCACTGATCGCAGACGAACTTAAGGTTAAGAAGTCACAAGTCGATGCGGCCGTGGAACTTTTAGATGAGGGGAATACTATCCCGTTCATCGCCAGATACAGAAAGGAAGTTACAGGAGGTCTTGACGACGACGCACTCCGTGTGCTCGGCGAACGTCTTGAGTACCTGCGCGGACTCGAGGACAGAAAGCAGACTGTGCTCTCTACTATTGAAGAGGCCGGAAAGCTGACGGATGATCTCAGAAGAAAAATAGATGTTGCCCAGACACTCGCGGAGGTCGAGGATATTTACAGGCCTTATAAGCCGAAGAGGAGAACCCGTGCGACTATCGCGAAAGAGCGCGGACTCGAGCCGCTGGCTGAGATCCTTAAGGCGCAGGAACTTAAAACGTCTTTAAATGATGAGGCGGAAAAATACGTCGATCCGGAAAATGATGTTCATGTTCCGGAGGATGCTGTCCAGGGCGCCTGCGATATTATCGCAGAGGAGATCTCTGATAACGCCGATTTCAGAAGCTTTATCCGTGAGAAGACGAAGGACGAGGGCCTGATGGTCTCAGCTCAGAAGAAGGAGAATGCGCCTTCAGTCTATGAGATGTACTATGACTATTCCGAGAAGGTTTCGACTATCCCTGGACACCGCGTTCTTGCGATGAACCGCGGCGAGAAGGAGGATTTCCTCACGGTAAAGATCACCGCTCCGGTCGATGACATCAAGAAGTATCTGGAGAAGCAGGTCATCACAAATGACAATCCGAACACCGCTCCTGCACTTAAAAACGCGGTTTCAGACGCCTACGACAGGCTTATTGCCCCGTCTATCGAGCGTGAGATCAGAAGTGATCTGACCGAGATGGCTGAGGATGGCGCTATCAAGGTATTTTCAGCTAATCTGCGCCAGCTGCTCCTCGCTCCGCCTATTGCGGGAAAGACCGTTTTGGGATGGGACCCGGGATTTAATCACGGCTGCAAGCTCGCTGTCTGCGACCCGACCGGAAAGATCCTGACCACTGATATGGTATTTCCGTTTAAGCCGAAAAATGACACCGCAGGGACTGTAAAGAAGGTCCTTTCGCTTATAGATAGATATTCCGTAGATCTTATAGCCCTCGGAAACGGCACAGCGTCTCGTGAATCCGAGGCACTTGTCGCAGAGATCATAAAATCCGCGTCACGCCCGGTTCAGTATGTTATAGTAAATGAGGCGGGTGCCTCTGTTTACTCGGCAAGTGAACTTGCTGCGAAGGAACTTCCGGACCTTGATGTCGAGGGACGTGGCGCCGCTTCGATGGCCCGCCGTCTTATCGATCCGCTCTCCGAGCTTGTAAAAATTGACCCGAAGGCCATTGGCGTCGGCCAGTATCAGCACGATATGAACCAGAAGAAACTCTCGGAGGCTCTCTCTGGAGTTGTTGAGGCGGTTGTCAATTCGGTCGGAGTCGATGTGAATACAGCCTCGGCTCCGCTTCTTTCCTATGTTGCTGGGATCTCGAAGACCGTTTCGAATAATATCCTGACATACAGGGAAGAGAACGGAAGCTTCGGCGACAGACAGGAGCTTCTTAAGGTAAAGGGACTCGGACCTAAGGCGTTCGAGCAGTGCGCCGGATTCCTGAGGATCCGCGATGGAAAAGAGCCGCTCGACAACACCGGAGTCCATCCTGAGTCCTACGACAAGACGAAGCAGCTCCTCGGAATTCTCGGATTTACAGAGGATGACTTAAAGAACGGCAATCTCTCCGATATTGACAAGAAGACAGGTCCGGTAGATGAACTGGCCGAGAAGCTTGACATCGGAGTTCCTACACTTACAGATATCATCAAAGAGCTTAAAAAGCCTGGCCGTGATCCGCGTGAGGAGATGCCGAAACCGATTTTACGCAGCGACGTTCTCTCGATGGACGATCTGAAGCCCGGCATGAAGCTCAAAGGCACCGTCAGAAATATTGTAGATTTCGGAGCATTTGTAGACATCGGAGTCCATGAGGACGGGCTCGTTCATATTTCGCAGATATCGAACCGCCATATCAAACATCCGCTTGACGTTTTGAGTATAGGCGATATAGTAGATGTAACGGTACTCGATGTCGACAAGGAGAAGGGCAGAATCTCTCTTACGATGAAAAACGATGCCGAAAAGTCTGATAACGGCAAAGCTGAAAAGCAGAACGGCCGTCGTGAAAACGACCGCCGCGATTCGGGGAAGCGGAATGCTGCCCGCAAATCTGATAAAAATAACAGACACCGTGATTCTGATAAGAAGAATAACCGCGGTGGAAAAAATAATACAAACAGACCTGACAGGCAGCGCGGTAACAGCCGCGATGTCGGGACGAATCTCGGCAGCCTGCTCTCGGGCCTGAAACTGGACTGAGGTTTTAAAATGAAGTTCGAAAGCCACAGCAGGGAAGAGACATTAAAACTGGCGGCTGATATGGCCGCAAAGGCAAAGCCGGGAGACGTATTCACGCTGACCGGGGACCTGGGAGTAGGGAAGACTGTTTTTGCGAAGGGCTTCGCAAAGGGACTCGGAGTCACTGAACCGGTCACAAGCCCTACATTTACGATCGTTCAGGAGTACAAGAGCGGACGCCTGCCGTTTTTCCATCTCGATGTCTACAGGATCTCCGATCCGGACGAGATGGAGGAAGTCGGTTTTGATGACTACCTCGAGAGGGGCGGAGTCGTGCTGATCGAGTGGGCAGAGCTTATCGAAGATATTCTGCCGCTCCCGCGCACCCGTGTAAAGATCGAGAAGGACTCAGACGGCGCCGACGATTACAGGCTTATTACAATAGAAGACGTGGAGCAATAATGAGGATACTTGGAATTGACTCCTCGGGGCTCGTCGCCTCGGCTGCAGTAGTTGACGACGATACGCTCCTCGGAGAATTTACTACCGATTATAAAAAAACACATTCGACTACTCTTATGCCGATGTTAGATCAGCTGATAAAAATGCTCGGGATCGACATCAGGACGATAGATGCAGTAGCTACTGCCGCAGGGCCGGGAAGTTTTACGGGACTCCGTATCGGAGCTGCAACGGTAAAGGGCCTGGCATACGCTTTGGGAATCCCGGTTATCGCTGTTCCGACAGTAGATGCGATAGCCTACAACCTCTACGGCTCGAAGAGGCTTATCTGTCCGCTTATGGACGCCAGGAGAAAACAGGCATATTCTGGACTCTACAAATTCAACGAGACGAATGAGTTCATTGTGAAAAAAGAGCAGGAGCCCGAGGCCATCGAGGACATAGTAAAGCGCATCAATCTAAGCGACGAGCCGGTCACTTTTCTGGGCGACGGAGTGCCGGTGTTTGCGGATTACATAAAGCAGAATGTGACTGTAGACTACGACTTTGCGCCGGCGTTCTGCAACAGGCAGAGGGCTTCGACAGTCGCATGTCTTGGCAGGAAATATTTCGACAGAGAGTTCTACACCTCGGCAGAGGAGTTCAGGCCGATATACCTGAGACAGTCACAGGCCGAGCGGGAGAGGGAAGAGAAGCTTAAGAAAGCAGGTAACAATGCTTGATATCTGTCTTTTAGGATGTGGGGGTATGATGCCGCTTCCGAAAAGGCATCTGACTTCGCTCGCTGTCAGGTTCAACGGCCATACGACGCTTATCGACTGCGGCGAGGGGACTCAGGTCGCGATGAGAAGGGCGGGACTTTCCCCGGCGCCGATCGATACTATCTGCGTTACACACTACCACGCAGACCACATCAGTGGACTTCCGGGACTGCTATTAGACATTGGAAATGCGGGCAGGACGAAGCCAGTGGCCATGATCGGGCCGAAGGGCTTGAAGAGAGTCGTAAGTTCGCTCTGCGTTATCGCACCGCAGCTGCCTTTTGAGATAACTTTTCACGAGCTGAAAGAAAACGAGGAGACATTTGACCTCGAGGGGCTGAGGCTTAAGGCATTTCATGTAAACCACAATGTGACCTGCTACGGCTACACTTTCGAGCTCGACAGAGCCGGGCGTTTTGACGCTGCAGCGGCAAAGGCACTTGGAATCCCGGTAAACTACTGGAGCGTGCTTCAGCACGGGGACGAGGTTGACATCCCTGAGGGACATTTTTTACCGGAACAGGTCATGGGACCGGCCAGAAAAGGACTCAAGGTGACCTATACCACGGACACAAGGCCTACCAGGTCGATCGTCGAGAATGCCAGCGGCAGTGACCTTTTTATTTGTGAAGGAATGTACGGAGACACAGAGAAGCAGGAAAGTGCGAAGGAGAAAAAGCACATGATGATGCAGGAGGCCGCGAGTCTTGGAAAAGAGGCCGGCGTCAAAAAAATGTGGCTCACGCACTTTTCGCCTTCGGTGATCAATCCGAAAATATATATAGAAGACATTAAAAAAATATTCCCGGAACTTTCGATGGGAAAGGATGGGAAGAAGACAGAACTTGACTTTGCAGATGAGTAGGAGGCGATCCTATGGGTATGAAACGGGGAATCAGAACAGCTTCGGTATTGACTCTGGTTGCGGTGATCATCATTGCTTTTTACATGTACCTGACCAGGATGGCGGGGCAGAGAGAAGAGAGGAAGGAGACTCAGGCTGTTACTGAGACGGAGAAGCTTCTTAACCTTGACTTCAAGAAAAATTACCCGCCTACGCCGAGAGAGGTGATCAAGTACTACGACCGTTTTGCGCTGGTGCTCTTCGGGGAGAAGAAGCCGTCGCAGAGCAATACGACAAAGCTTGCTTCAAAGCTCCGTGAGCTTTTTGACGATGATCTCGCGAATGCAAATCCCGAGAAAAATTACGCTGCGGCTCTCTGGAGCCAGGTGCAGGATTTTAAAGAGCGGAAGGCGAGGATCGTGCAGGCTGATGTCTGCGATACCGACGATGTCGTCTACAAGACAGTAAACGGCCGCGATGTCGCCTATGTCCAGGTGACCTATCTCGTGAAGGAAGCCGACTCGTATTCGTCGACTTACCAGAAATTCGTGCTGCGCAAAGACAAGGATGACAACTGGAAGATACTGGGTTACACGCGTACTGACAAGGACGGAAACCCGGTATCAGAATCTAATAAGAAGACT
This sequence comes from Lachnospiraceae bacterium, assembly GCA_003862155.1. Lineage (GTDB taxonomy): Bacteria > Bacillota > Clostridia > Lachnospirales > Lachnospiraceae > Weimeria > Weimeria bifida. Next base: position 13,362 of record QOUV01000014.1, on the reverse strand, counting down.
ACAAAATGAGTGATATAAAAATACTTGGAATTGAAAGCTCCTGCGACGAGACGGCGGCTGCCGTTGTAGTAAATGGCAGGGAAGTCCTCTCAAACGAGATTTCGACGCAGATCCCGATTCACACTCTCTATGGCGGAGTAGTGCCTGAGATCGCTTCGAGAAAACATGTCGAGAGGATAACGCAGGTAGTTGATCTCGCGTTAAAACAGGCCGGAACGACTGCAGATGAATTAGACGCAGTCGCTGTGACATACGGACCGGGACTGGTTGGCCCGCTTCTCGTGGGAGTCTCGTTTGCGAAGGCTTTTGCCTATGCGAACGATCTGCCGTTTATCGGTATCAACCACATTTCCGGACATATAAGTGCAAACTATATAGAGGATAAGGACTTGAAGCCACCGTTCCTCTGCCTCGTTGTATCGGGCGGACACACACATCTTGTAAGAGTCATTGACTATGGCAGATATGAGGTGCTCGGGCGCACGGTCGATGATGCGGCTGGAGAGGCGTTTGACAAAGTCGCGAGAGCGATAGGACTTGGATATCCGGGCGGGCCGAAGATAGAGAAGGCGGCAAAGGACGGAGATCCGGACTCGATTGAATTTCCACGGGCTAAAGTCGCAGACCACCCTTACGATTTTTCATTCTCTGGACTTAAGAGCGCAGTGCTCAACTACCTGAACCACCAGAGAATGGCCGGAGTCACGGTAAATACCAATAACGTCGCAGCTTCTTTTCAGAAGGCTGTCGTCGGTGCGCTTACAGACCACGCTGAGATGGCCATTGACCAGTTTGGCATGGATAAATTTGCGATAGCCGGAGGTGTCGCTTCAAACGGAGCTCTCCGCGCTTCGATCGAAGCTCTCTGCCAGAGGAAGGGCGTAAAGTTCTACCGTCCGGCACCGATACTCTGCACAGACAACGGTGCGATGATCGCGGCAGCAGGCTATTTTGAATTTGAGAATGGAGTACGCTCGGGCCTGAATCTGAACGCCGAGCCGAGTCTCGCTCTCTGATAAATAATGAAATTAAAGACAAAGTTCATACTCAATATTTTACTAATTGTGCTGCTTCCGATAGTGCTGATCTTCATATTCGCTTCATTCGCCACCCGAACCAAGGCCAGGAGCAGCGGGTCCCATCCGGGAAATCTGTATTTTTCAAACAGTGTGGATGATCTGGCAGCTTACACCGACAGCGATGTAATGGAGCTTACTGAACTCGCCAAAAATCATCCGGAGAAATTTCTGGACAAGGATGCCGTAAAGCGGGAAAACAGTAAGCTTGCAAAGAAGAACTCCTATCTGGTCGTTGTAGCAGACTCAAAGCTTACCTATGACGGAGCAGCGAATGGGATGCGCCCGATCTACAGCGAACTTCCGCAGTACGGAAGACTTAAAAAAGGCGATGTGCTTCTGATAAGGCTTCAGAAGGAGAGAGGACTTTTAAAAGAGGTCGACTTCAAGACCAGGGGCCAGACCGGCCAGGTATTTGTCATAACTCCGGCGGGAAGCATCGTCCCGGGAAGCAGGAAGATCGTCTGCTATTATCTGTTCTGGCTTGTAGCTATCCTGTTTATCACCGGGATTGTCGCTTCGATGCTTCTCTACCGAAACATGATTAAAAAAGTCCGGCAGATGCAGCAGGCCGCTGAAAACATCCACGAGGGTGACCTCGATACGAAGATCGAAGTCAGGGGAAACGACGAGCTTACTGAACTTGCCCAGAGTATGGAGAGAATGAGGGTGAAGCTTCTCTCGAATGCCGAGCAGAAGGTGGCGGACGAGGAGTCAAACAGGCAGTTCATGAGCAATATTTCCCATGATCTGAAGACGCCGCTGACTTCTATTATCGGCTATTCAGAGGGGATTTTAGATGGTATTGCGAAGGACCCTGAGAAACTGAAAAAATATGTCGGCACGATCCACACGAAGGCGGTCGATATGAACGCGCTTTTAAATGAGCTCTCTGAATTTTTAAAGCTCGATATGCACGAGATACCGTACCACTTCGATACGATAAATGCGAACGGGTATTTTGACGATTTCGCCGAGGAGACCTGGGACGAACTGGCAGATGCCGGCGCAGATTTTTCATATAAAAATACACTGCCGACGGATACGGTTATTTTTGCAGACCCTGCACAGATTAATAGGGTGCTTCATAATCTGGTCTCGAATGCGATAAAATATCGCAGAGAGGATACGAAGCTTTCGGTGGAATTCAGGGTTCACGACGCCGGAGATTTTATTCAGGCAGAGCTTTGTGACAACGGAAGGGGCATAAGCCCGGAGGATGTGCCGCATGTCTTTGACCGGCTCTTTCGAGCTGACAAGGCCAGAAATACGGGCATCCGCGGCAATGGCATCGGCCTTTCGATAGTAAAGCAGATAGTGGAGGACCACGGAGGCCAGGTTTGGGTCACAAGCCGAAAAAACGAGGGGAGTACTTTCTATTTCATGCTGAAAAAGATTCAGCAGCATAGCGCAGCACTTTGAGCTGCAGACAGGAGGGAAAATGAGCAGGATTCTCATTGTAGAAGACGAAGAAGCAATTGCGGAGCTCGAGAAGGACTACCTCGAGCTGTCGGGATATACTGTCGAGATTGAGAACAATGGAACCACCGGACTTAACAGGGGACTTAACGAGGAATGGGATCTTTTTATCCTGGATATCATGCTTCCGGGGGCAGACGGTTTTGAGATCTGCAAGCAGATCCGCACCAGGAAATCGACGCCGATCATCTTCGTATCGGCCAGAAAAGACGATATCGACAAGGTCAAGGGACTCGGTTTTGGAGCAGATGACTACATCACGAAGCCGTTTTCACCGAGTGAGCTCGTGGCGAGAGTCAAGGCACATCTCGCATCTTTCGACAGAGTAGTGAACGCTTCAGCAGCTTATTCGAATGACGATGTCATAAGGATCAGAGGCTTAAAGATCGACAACACTTCCCACAAAGTCTGGGTCGACGGCGCCGAGAAGCAGCTTACCACAAAGGAGTACGATCTCCTGAGATTTTTTGCAAAGCATCCGGGGCAGGTCTTTTCAAAGGAGGAGCTGTTCCAGCGCATCTGGGATCAGGATTCTGTCGGCGACATCGCCACAGTAACAGTCCATGTCAAAAAGATCCGGGAGAAGATAGAACTTGACAAAGACCATCCGCAGTACATCGAGACCGTATGGGGCGTCGGGTACAGGATGAAGATATAATTATTAAAGGAATCACCTATCATGAAAAAATTTCTAAAACCATTCTGTTTCCTGCTTACTGTCTGCCTTCTGGCTGGAGCTGTCGCAGTTCCGGCTTCGGCTGCAAAGAAGAAAAAGAAGAATAAAAGAGCAGGTATAACTATTGGCATCGATCCGGGACACCAGCAGCGCGGCAATTATTCAAAGGAACCGATAGGGCCGGGCAGCAGAATCAGAAAAGCCAGGGTCGCTGGCGGAACGAGCGGCAGGTACTCGGGAATTCCTGAGTACAAGCTGACACTTTCTGTCGCAAAGAAGCTTCAGAGCGAGCTGAAGCGCCGTGGTTACAAGGTCGTTATGACAAGGACCAAAAATAATGTAAATATTTCAAATGCCCAGCGCGCGAAATTACTGAATAAGAAATGCAGGGTTGCTGTAAGACTTCACGCGGACGGAGCTGGCCCGAGTGCGAGGGGCGCCTCTGCGCAGTGTTCTACGAAGAGAAACAGATATATCGGAAGGCTCGCCTCGAAGTGCCAGAAGCTCTCGAGCTGCGTTCTGAATTCATATTGTAAGAAGACAGGCAGGAAGAATCGCGGCATCTCATACAGGGATGACCTGACAGGCACGAATTATTCGAAGATTCCTGTGACGCTTATCGAGATGGGATTTATGACGAATAAGTCCGACGATTCATATATGGCCAGCTCAAAGAATCAGACGAAGATGGCTAAGGGAATCGCTGACGGTATTGACAGGTACTTCGGATTCAAAAAATAACAGATTACCTTGACATGTACCTGTATTTTTTCTAAAATTATATAGTTTGAAATAAATAAAGCGAGGAAATTTTTAATGGCTGATAAGAAACTGGTGGAGGCTATCACCTCCCGTGATGAGGATTTTACACAGTGGTACACTGATGTAGTAAAGAAGGCAGAGCTGATGGAGTATTCTTCCATCAAGGGCTTTATGATCTACAAGCCGAACGGCTATGCCATCTGGGAGAACATCCAGAAAAAACTGGATGCCGAGTTCAAAAAGACCGGCGTTCAGAACGTATACCTTCCGGTGCTTATCCCGGAGAGCCTTCTTCAGAAGGAGAAGGACCATGTAGAGGGTTTTGCGCCTGAGGTTGCCTGGGTCACTCAGGGCGGCGGAAACGAGCTTCAGGAGAGACTCTGCGTTCGTCCTACATCCGAGACTCTTTTCTGTGAACTCTTCAGAAATAACTGTCACACCTACAGAGATCTTCCGATGGTCTACAACCAGTGGTGCTCAGTTGTCAGATGGGAGAAGACGACACGTCCGTTCCTCCGTTCTTCAGAGTTCCTGTGGCAGGAGGGACACACGATCCACGCCACAGCCGAGGAGGCAGAGGCCAGAACCATCCAGATGCTGAATATCTACGCAGATTTCTGTGAGAAGGAACTTGCAATTCCTGTCATTAAGGGACAGAAGACCGAGAGCGAGAAGTTCGCTGGAGCCGAGGCCACATACACTATCGAGACTATGATGCATGACGGAAAGTCACTTCAGTCCGGTACTTCACATAACTTCGGTGACGGCTTCGCAAAGGCCTATGGCGTTCAGTACACTGGAAAGGACAACAAGCTCCACCCGGTATATCAGACTTCATGGGGCGCTTCGACAAGACTTATCGGCGCCATTATCATGGTTCACGGCGACGATTCAGGTCTTGTACTTCCTCCGCACATCGCACCGGTACAGGTTATGATAATCCCTATCCAGCAGCAGAAGGAAGGCGTTCTCGATGCCGCAGAGAGGATCAAGGACGAGCTCGCTGAAGCAGGTCTCTCTGTACAGCTTGACGATTCAGACAAGAGACCGGGATGGAAGTTCTCAGAGGAAGAGATGAGGGGAATCCCTCTTCGTGTCGAGATCGGACCTAAGGATATGGAAAAGGGCCAGTGTGTCCTCGTCCGCAGAGACAACCGTGAGAAGACTGTAGTCTCACTTGAGGATGTTGCCGAAAAGGCAAAGGAAGTCTTAGAGACCGAGCAGCAGGATATGTTCGAGCGCGCCAAAGCGTTCCGCGATTCTCATATCTACGATGCTCACAATTACGACGAATTCAAGGATATCGTTGCCAACAAGCCTGGCATGGTTCGCGGCATGTGGTGCGGCGATCCTGCCTGCGAGGCAAAGATCAAGGAAGATACAACAGCTACGAGCCGCTGCATTCCGTTCGAGCAGGAGCACATTTCAGATACCTGCGTCTGCTGCGGAAAGCCAGCTAAGAAGCTCGTCATCTGGGGAAAAGCTTATTGATGCAGTTGCCTGAATCAGTTAAAAAAATTATACACACATTAGAACAGGCCGGCCACGAAGCGTATGCAGTGGGCGGCTGTGTTCGTGATACGCTTCTTGGAAAGGAGCCGGACGACTGGGATATCACGACTTCCGCAGAACCGGAAGAAGTCAAGGGCCTTTTTAACAGGACTATAGACACCGGCATCAAACACGGCACGGTGACTGTCCGGCTCGACGGGAAGAGTTTCGAGGTCACGACTTACCGGATTGACGGCAGGTACGAGGATGGCAGGCATCCCGAAAACGTCACTTTCACAAAGAGCCTCGAGGAGGACTTGAAGCGCCGCGATTTTACAATTAATGCGATGGCGTACAACGACAGAACAGGCATCGTCGACCTTTTCGGCGGAGAGTCCGACCTTGAGAACAAAATAATCCGCTGCGTTGGCGACCCTATGGAGCGCTTCTCTGAGGATGCCCTCCGAATGATGCGCGCAGTCAGATTTGCTGCGAAGCTCGGTTTTTCTATCGAAGAATCTACCAGAAAATCCATTACAAAACTTAAGGACAATTTAAGAAAAGTTTCGGCTGAGAGGATTCAGGTCGAGCTGACGAAGCTTATCACTTCGGACCATCCTGAGCTTTTAGAGACGCTCTATGAGACAGGGCTCACGTCGGTATTTTTCCCGGAATGGGACACTGCCATGACCTGCGAACAGCACTCGAGGCACCACTGCTATACGGTCGGAAAGCACACCATCGTCGTAATGCAGCATGTAAGACCGACGAAGGTCATGCGTCTTGCTGCGATGCTTCACGACATCGGAAAGCCGCAGGTGAAGAGGGTCGACAAGAAGGGGATAGATCATTTCCAGGGACACCCACAGCTGTCTGAAGTCATGGCTGAAGATATTTTAAAAAGGCTGAAGTACGACAACGACACGATAAGAAAAGTCTGCCTTCTCGTCAGATACCACGACGAGAGGCCGGCGCTGAATCCGGCCTCCATCCGGAGATGTATGCGGGATATGGATGTCGACTTCGACGAACTCTTCGAGCTGAAGCGCGCTGACAATGCAGGCAAGAGCGACTACAAGCGTGAGGAAAAGGAAGCGGCAGTCGATAAATTTGAACAGCTTGTCGAAGAGAACAGGACTGCAGGGAACTGCACCGACAAAAAGCAGCTGGCGGTAAACGGCGGAGATCTGATAAGAAACGGCGTGGAGAAGGGGCCTGTGATGGGGAAGATCATCGACAGGCTCTTAGATGACGTTATCGAATACCCGTCAGAAAATACGAAAGATAAACTTCTCGAGAGAGCAAAGAAATACTCTGAACTCGCGAAAATGGGTAAATTATTTTTAAGTATCTGCGTGGCATTTTTCTGTGCGGGAATGTTTCTCACTGCCTGCGGAAGCCAGAAGATAGTTTACTCGCAGAGAAAGCCCGGAGATCTGCTTTCGGCCTCATCTGACGCGTCGGCCGACGCCACAAAGTCGCTTGACAAGGTATATATCATCGAGGAGAAGGACAAGGACGACGGAAAGCTTACCGTGATGAATGTCGTGAGCCTGAGGGAATTTCGATATCCGTACAATATTTCCACTGAATTTTTAAATAAATACGGTGATACCGAATCAGTCGATGATTTTAAACCCGGGATGGCTGTAGAACTCGACTCCTCGGGAAGATACGGGGTGCTTAAAAGAGTCCGGAAATCGAGCCTTGTCTGGGAATGGGACAAGCTTAAGAATTTCTCCTTTGACACTTCTCTCAATATGATGAAGCTCCGCGGACAAAAGTACAAGTACAGCGATGCGACTCTTTTCATGGATGGGAGTAATATCATAGAATTAAAGGACCTCGCACCTGGAGTCGATGAGATCAGAGTCATCGGTTACGGCAAGGATATTTACTCTGTCACGAGGACAAAAAGCCACGGCTATCTGCATCTTACGGACACAGGCAGATTTAACAACAGCCTTATCCAGATCGGTTCATATGACGCGTCGCTTGTATCAAACGACAAGACATTTACACTTCCGACTGGAACTTACGCTGTCACTATTGCAAACAACGGCTGGGGCGGAACGAAGAAGGTTAAGATCACAAAGGATGTGACCACATACCTTAACCTGGAGTCTATGAAAGGAAGCGGCCCTAAGACCTGCAAGCTCAAATTTGAGATCGATGTCGACGGAGCGAAGATCTATCTCGATGGAAAAAAGGTAGAGAAGGAGAAGAAAATGACCGTGCTCTACGGCGCACACTCTCTTTCTGTAAAGGCTGACGGCTACGACGACTGGGACAGGACACTCTATGTAAATTCACCAAGCGCCACGATCTCACTCGATATTTCTGACAGCAAGAAGAGCTCGTCGTCTTCGTCTGGTACAAACAGCACAACTAATTCAGGCACTTCCGGCACGACGGATTCTTCGACAAGCGGCACTACAAACAGCACGACAAGCGGCACTACAAACGGCACTACAAGCGGCACCACTGGCACGACGTCAGGAAGCACTGATACGAATGGAAGCACAGTTACGACTGGAAACGGCAGCACTACGACAAGCGGCAGCAGTTCGACCGGCAGCTCTTCAAGTGGAAGCTCGAACTCGAGTCTTACACAGGAGCAGCGGGACCAGATCCTGTCAACACTTGCCAATTCTGCTCTCAGTTCACTGGGCTCATCTCTTTCAAACTGAGTTTTGAAAAAATTCCAACGATTGCCCTGTTTTGCTTTAAAATAGTGGAAAACAGCGCAATTATCGGATATAATAGGTTCAGCTTATTTTTTAGATAAAGGCAAATTTTAAAGGAGGAAAAATGGGTTACAAGGAGACATACGAGAACTGGCTTTCTGATCCGTATTTCGACGATGATACGAAGGCAGAACTGAGAAGCATCGCAGGAAATGACAAGGAGATCGAGGATCGTTTCTACATGGACCTGGAGTTTGGAACGGCCGGACTCAGGGGCGTTATAGGTGCCGGTACGAACAGAATGAACATCTACACTGTCCGCCGTGCTACCCAGGGACTCGCCGATTATATCATCAAGGTCGGCGGAGAGAAGAGAGGCGTAGCTATTTCTTATGACTGCCGCCATATGTCACCGGAGTTCGCGGATGTAGCTGCCTGCTGCCTCGCAGCAAACGGCATCAAGGCCTATGTTTTTGAGTCGCTGCGTCCGACACCTGTCCTGTCATACGCTGTCAGATATCTTCACTGCATAGCCGGAATCAACATCACGGCCAGCCACAACCCGGCAGAGTACAACGGTTACAAGGTATATTGGGAGGACGGAGCCCAGATCACTCCTCCTCACGACACCGGAATCATGGACTGCGTCAAGGCCACAGCCATCGACAAGGCGAAGACGATGCCGAAGCAGGATGCTGTAAAAAAAGGACTCTATCAGGTTATCGGCAAAGATATCGACGATCCTTACATTGCAGAGCTCAAGAAGCTTGTGATCCATCAGGACGCTATCGACAAGGTCGGCAAGGACATCACGATCGTCTACTCACCACTTCACGGCACAGGCAATATCCCTGTAAGACGTGTCTTAAAGGAACTCGGATTTAAGAATGTTTTCGTAGTTCCTGAGCAGGAGAAGCCGGACGGCGACTTCCCTACAGTCAAGTTCCCGAACCCTGAGTTCAAGGAGGCATTTGCCCTTGCACTTGAACTTGGAAAGAAAAAGAACGCTGACCTGATCCTCGCCACAGATCCTGATGCCGACAGACTCGGTGTATATGTAAGGGACAAGCAGGGCGAGTATCACCCGCTCACTGGCAATATGTCCGGATGCCTTATCGGAAATTACGTCATCGGCCAGAGAAAGGCCAGAGACGGAAAGCTTCCTGAAGACGGAGCTTTTATCAAGTCGATCGTTACCACGAACCTCGCAGACGCCATTGCCAAGGACTACGGCATTCAGCTGATCGAAGTTCTGACAGGATTCAAGTACATCGGCGGAAAGATCTTAGAGTTCGAGAAGTCAGGCAGGGGCACATACCTCTTCGGTATGGAGGAAAGCTATGGATGTCTTACCGGAACCTACGCCAGAGATAAGGATGCAGTCGATGCTTCTATGACACTTTGCGAAGCTGCAGCTTACTACAAGACTATCGGCTGGACACTCTGGGATGCGATGGTCGATCTCTATGAGAGACTCGGCTACTACAAGGATGCCGTAAGTTCCATCACCTTAAAGGGCAAAGAGGGCATCGAGAAGATCGGCTCTATCATGACTTACTTAAGAGAGAACCCTATCACCGAGATCGGCGATTACAAAGTCATCCGCAGAAGAGATTACCAGAATGACACGATCACTGATATCGCTACCGGCGAAACGACTCCGACAGGACTTCCGAAGTCAAACGTTCTCTACTATGAGCTGAACGACGACGCATGGATCTGTGTCCGCCCTTCAGGTACAGAGCCGAAGATCAAGTTCTACTATGGAATCAAGGGCTCAAGCTTTGACGATGCAGACAGGAAGGCAGACAAGATGTCGAAAGCCCTCGAAAAACTTGCAGATGAGCTTACAAAGTGATAAAAGATATTGACATTTCATTGAGAAAACTGTATAAATTAATAGATACAGGAAGATTTTTCCTGTATGAAACTAAAAGGTCGTATTGAAAATACGAGGAGGAAAATTTAAATGAATAAGACAGAACTTGTAGCAGAGATCGCAGAGAAGGCTGATACATCTAAGAAGGAAGCAGAGCTCGTTCTCAGCGCATTCACAGACGTTGTTACAGAGCAGCTTAAGAAGGGCGAGAAGATCCAGCTCGTTGGCTTTGGTACATTCGAAGTTACCGAGAGAAGCGCCCGCACAGGCAGAAACCCTCAGACAGGCGAGGAGATGCAGATCCCGGCTTCTAAGGCTCCTAAGTTTAAGGCTGGCAAGGCTTTAAAGGATGCTGTAAATCAGTGATTTTTGTGAACTAAAGAGATATAAGGGAGCGGCTTTTGGGCCGCTCTTTTTTTATTTCCAGCTCGGTATTTTTGACGATTATCAGAATACGCTTGACGCCATACAGAATCATATTCTGATAAAATGCCATTACTTTAATTCAAACCTCGGAAAACATTTGTTAGCAATTGGCTCAGAAAAAGTCTATAATGAAAATCGCCCCGAGCGCGGAGCCGGAAATAATATGTAATCAGCTTTTCTGGCGCTTTGGGGTTTTGCGAGTGTGAAACACTCAAGATTTGGAGGGAAAATGCTTAACGTAGTTCTTCATGAACCCGAAATTCCATTCAATACGGGCGCGATCGGGCGGACCTGCGTCGCTACAGGTTCGTCGCTTCACCTGATCTACCCGCTAGGGTTTATTTTAAATGATAAAAATGTAAAGAGGGCCGGGATGGATTACTGGGATAAGCTCGATCTTCATGAGTATAACGACTATGAGGATTTTTTGAAGCAGCATCCAGAGATAACGTACAACGGGGAGGGTGACGACGGCCCGAAACTCTGGTTCGCAACGACAAAGGCCAGGCAGTGCTATTCTGATGTGCGTTTTGGCCCGGACGATTTTCTTATGTTTGGAAAAGAGTCGGCGGGAATTCCGGAGGAGATCCTTGTAAAGCACCCGAAGGCCTGCGTCAGGATTCCAATGCTCGGGGATACAAGATCGCTGAATCTGTCAAACTCGGCCGCAATCGTAATCTACGAGGCACTGAGACAGAACGATTTCATGGGACTGAATGAAAAGGGCAATCTGCACCATCTGTCGTGGGACTGATCCTGCATCTTTAAAAGATGCACCTGCTCTGTTATAATATGATATACGGGTCAAAAAGCGTGACTTAATGACCCGCCCCACAGCTTCAGAAAAGTTGAAAAAGGAGTTTGCTTAACATGATAAACCAGAAATACAAGGACAGGCTTTCGAATAAGTCTGTGATCAGGGAACTGGCCGGCTATGCCAGAAAGCGTGGCAAGGATATCGGCTATGAGAACGTTTTTGACTATTCTCTCGGCAATCCGTCGGTCGACACTCCGACCGATTACAACAGTGCAGTCATCGACATGTATAAGACGATGGATTCGATGTCGCTGCACGGCTATTCACCATCTCTCGGAAATACACACGCCAGAGAGGTGATCGCCGCTTCTCTTAAGAAGAGATTCGGGATTGATTACGAGACGAAGCACATCTTCCCGACGACAGGAGCAGCAGGCGCAATTGCGCACGCCGTTCGCGCGGTTACGAAGCCGGGGGACACGGTGCTTGGATTTGCACCATTTTTCCCGGAGTACAGGCCTTATATAAATGACTCGGGAGCAAAGCTCGAGGTCGTCCCTCCTGATCTTCCGGACTTCCAGATAAATTTCAAAGAACTTGAAAAAATGATGAACGGGAATGTCACGGCAGTCCTTATCAATTCGCCGAACAACCCGTCCGGAGCCGTCTATTCACAGGCTACTCTCGAGCGTCTTGCCGCATTTTTAAATACCTGCCAGAAGAAATATGGCCACGATATTTTTATTATCAGTGACGAGCCGTACCGCGAGATAGTTTTCGATGGGAAGAAATGTCCGTATCCTTCTCACTATTATGACAACACACTATCGTGCTACTCATTTTCAAAGAGCCTGTCTCTCCCGGGCGAGCGTATAGGCTACATTGCGGTGAATCCGAGGGCCAAGGATGCAGATATCCTCGTGGATATTTTTGCACAGATCAGCAGGGGAATAGGCCATAACTGCCCTTCATCGACATCACAGCTCGGTGTCACAGCAGTTATCGACGAGACTTCAGATCTGTCGGTTTATGAGACAAATATGAACCTGCTCTACGATGCGCTGACAGAGATCGGGTTCGAAGTAAAAAGGCCGCAGGGTACTTTTTATATATTCCCGAAGGCACTCGAGGACGATGCAGTGGCTTTTTGCAAAAAGGCCTTGAAGTATGACCTTATCATGGTTCCGGCCGACAGCTTCGGGGCTCCCGGCTATGTAAGGCTTGCCTACTGCATCGATACTGAAAAGGTCAGGCGTTCAATCCCTGCATTAAAGAAATTCGCACATGAGGTTTACGGAAAATGAGTCAGTTTGGAAATCACGATGATCGCCCGACGAAGACTGTCGAGCTTTCAAGATCAGAAGTCACCCATGTGGTGATGCAGATAGATATAAACGGCCAGGGCCGCCTCTTTGGCGGAAGGCTTATGGAGTGGATCGATGAAGTCGGCGGTATGACAGCCATGCGCCATTCGACGCACGAGGTCATTACGGCTTCGGTCGACAACCTCACATTCAAGGCGGAAGCCCGTCTGAACGACATGGTAGTAATGATAGGGAAAGTGACTCATGTCGGCAATTCTTCGATGGAAGTCCGCGTCGACTCCTACCGTGAAAACGAGATCGGAATGAGAACTCCGATCAACCGCGCATACCTGACCTACGTCGCCGTCACTCCAGAGGGCAAGCCCATCAGGGTGCCGTACGGCCTCGAAGTAAATGGCCCAGGCGAGGAAGCTGAGTGGCAGGGAGCCGAGAAGAGACAGAAACTGAGACTCGACAGAAGGAAAGAGGCATTCTGAAGTCTCGATTCAAGCAGGCGTGCGGAGATCGTTATTGGGTAAATAAGCCTTAAATGCGGCATTGGAGAACCTTCTTAAAGAATTTTTAAAAAATTAGCACTCACCTATTGACAGTGCTAACAAATCGTGATATAACATAATTGTTCCAAGAGAGAGACGAACAGGAACAAGCTGAGTTAGAATTAATAATTTGATCTATAAAGGAGCTTCCTGTATAATACATATATAAGGAATTCCGGAAAGGAAGGTTGATAAAAAGTAATACCTCAATGTAAAATAAGTTTACTGACTCAGCATAGTTGGTAAAACATATAGAACAGAGAGGTAT